>CACCFT010000005.1 GCA_902545405.1 uncultured Pelagibacteraceae bacterium | reverse complement strand
AATTATGTTTTGTTATCTGTTTCGACAAGATTTATTAGAGACTGGATAACTTCAAGATATTTAGATCAAATATTACAAATAATTAAATTATATAAAAAAGATATTTCCAGAATAGAATTTGTGATTAACGATAATATAAAGAACAAAAATAGTGATGAAATAAAACAAGACAATTCATCTGCTAATGAAAAGGTTTCATTTATTAAAGACTCATATCTTCAATATAATCGAATTGATCCAAATAAAAACTTTGAGAATTTCTTGCTAGGGAAAAGTAATAAACTAGCCTTTGAAGCTGCAAAAAAAGTCTCAGAGCAAATAGCTCACTATAATCCCCTATATATTTATGGAGGAGTTGGAATGGGAAAGACACATTTGTTAAATGCAATTGGTTTAAGTTTGAAAGAAAAAAATAAAGTAATGTTTATCTCAGCTGAAAGATTTATGTATCAATTTGTAAAATCGATAAAATCAAATGAAATGGTAAAGTTTAAAGAGTATTTTAGAAATACTGACATATTTTTGATTGATGATATTCAATTTATGAATGGAAAAGAAGCTATGCAAGAAGAGTTTTTTCACACATTTAATGTTTTGCTAGAAAAAGGATCTCAAATTATTGTATCAGCAGATAGACCACCAAATAAATTAACTAGAATACAAGAAAGAATTAAATCTAGATTTTCAGGAGGTCTTGTAGTTGATATCCAAAATGCTGATTTTGAACTAAGATACAATATAATAAAATCTAAAAATGAAGATCTCGCAATTCATGATCCAAATAATATTAAGATCAGTGACGAGATCATAAAATTTATTAGCACTGAAGTTAATACTAGCATCAGAGAGCTTGTGGGTGCATTTAATAGAGTAGTGTCATTCTCAAGAATTTATGGAAAAACACCTTCAATGTCAGAGGTAAAAGTAATATTAAAAGATCTATTAAATTTAACCGAAAATAAAGTTGATATAGACAATATTCAAACAATAGTATGTAAATATTTTAAAATAAGTAAAAATGAAATGTTGTCACCAAGAAGGTCAAGATATCTTGTAAGGCCAAGACAAACTGCTATTTATTTAGCAAAAATGCTAACATCTAAATCTTTACCTGAGATAGGTCGATCATTTGCTAATAGAGACCATACAACCGTTATTCATTCAGTTAAAACAATAGAAAAATTAAGAAAAGAAGATAATGAATTAAATTTAAGCATTGATAGCCTAAAGAATAAAATATTATACAAACAAGAAAATGAAATTTAGTGTTAATCAACAAGATTTGCAAAAATCTTTAGGTTATTGTCAGGGTGTAATAGAAAAAAGAAGCACTTTACCTATACTTTCAAATATTTTGATAGAGGCAGCAAATTCTAAGTTAAAAATTACAGCAACAGATTTAGATTTAATATTTGTAAATGAAATTTCAAATATTAAAATTTTTGATGAAGGCAAAACAACCACTTCTTCATCAATTATGTTTGATATTGTAAGAAAAATTCCCTCTGGTAGTCAAATAAATTTTGAAAACACTGGAGATAGTAAATTACAATTAGAATCAAATAAATCTCTATTCAATTTAAATTCAATTAATGCATCTGAATTTCCAATTACAGATGAAAATTTCAATGAGAATGAATTTACTATAAATTCAAAAGATTTATTAAAACTTTTAAATAAATGTAAATTTTCGATTTCGAATGATGAAACAAGACATTATCTTAGTGGTATTTTTTTCCATCAGACCCAAACAGATGATAAGAATTTTTTAACTGCAGCCGCAACAGATAGCCATAGAATGTCTATCTCAAAAATAAGACTAAAAAACAAAATTGAATTTGAACCAATAATACTTCCAAAAAAAACTATATTTCAATTATGTTCTCTTCTAGAAGATTATGATGGCGAGGTTAAAGTCTCAAATATTAAATCCAAAATTAAATTTGAACTTAATAATAGTATTTTGATATCTAAATTAATCGATGGAAAATTCCCTAATTATATTCAAGTTATCCCTAGAGAGAATCAAAAAAAACTTGAAATAGATCTAAAATCTTTTCTAAATTCCGTCGACAGAGTAGCATCAGTTTCTCTAGATAAAAAAGATGGTGTAAAATTTAATTTGACTAAAGATAACTTAGATTTATCTGTCAATAACACTAACAGTGGTGATGGTAAAGAAAGCCTATCTGTAAAATTTGAAACAGATTTAGACATAAGTTTTAACTCTAGATATTTGCTTGATATAGCATCCCAACTAAATGGTGATAATATTGAAATATATTTAAAAGATACTGGATCTCCTGCATTAATAAAAGATCCTGCAGACTTTGACAGTATTTATGTTGTAATGCCTATGAAAGGTTAGCTAGCAAGACCAAGTTCGGAATAAATTTCTTTTTGCAATAATTTTACAAATTCTGTTTCTTCGATACCTGTGTTAATTGGTTTTAAAATAGAAATAGTAATCGTTTTATTAGGCTTCATCTTTCCAGATTTTGGCCATACTCTTCCAGAGTCAATAGCGACAGGTTGACATTTTACATTTAATTCTCTGTAAATTCTTCCAACCCCCTTTTTAAAAGGAATAATTTCATCTGGTAGAACTCGAGTAGCTTGTGGAAAAATTATTATAGGTCTTTTTGTTTTTTCCATAACTTCTTTAATTTTTTCAGTAAAATTAAGGTTTTCTCTAGAAACTTTATTTCTATTCACAGAAATAGAATCTATCTTTCTTAAATACCAACCAAATACCGGAATATTTAATAGTTCTTTTTTAAGAATAAAAATTGGTGAATTAAATATTGTTTGTAAAAAAAAAGTTTCAAACATCGATTGATGAGAGCATGCGATAAAGAAATTTTCGTTATTAATTATGTTTTCTTGACCTTTTATTACTATGCTGGTTGAGTAAAAAATTTTTAAACAGAATGATGACCAGTGTCCAAAAAGTTTACCTCCAAAAAGAGTGATTTTCTTGGGTAGTAATAATGATGGAAGAAAAATAATAGATATTAAAATTAATCCAGAAAAAAATATACTTTTAAAGAGGATATTTCTCATTATAAGTTTTAAATTAGATAATATCTGTTATTTTTTGTCTTTTTCTTATAATCTTTACTTTATTTCCTTTAATCAAAATTTCAGCAGGTCTTAATCTAAGATTATAATTAGATGATAATGAATAACCATAGGCACCTGTATCGCAAATAATCATAATATCATTTTCTTTTATATTCTGAAATTTCCTTTCTGTTAAAAATTTATCAGTTGTTTCACATACTGGGCCTACAAATTCTAATATTTTCTTTGATCGTGACATATTTCTTAGGGATGGAATTATCCTATGTTTTGCATTATATAAAGCTGGTCTTATCAAATCATTCATTGCCGCATCTAATATTACAAATGTTTTTGTTTTGTTATGTTTTAAATAAATTACTTTTGATGCAAGTATACCAACATTTCCAATTATAGATCTTCCAGGTTCAAAAATTATTTTACAATTGTATTTATTTTTAAATTTAATTATTGATTTTTTATATTTTGTATAATCAAGTTTTTTCGTTTTATTATCATAGTTTATCCCCATCCCACCACCTAAATCAATGATCTCAAATTTATAATCTAAATTTTTTAAAAGTTTATCAAGAACATTTAGCATTTTTTCGTAAGGTTTGTGGTTTAAGATTTGACTACCGATATGAACGCTTAAGCATTTAATATTTATAAATTTTGATTGTTTCATCAAATCAATAATTTTTACAAAAGTCTTTTTATCTACACCAAATTTATTTTCACTCTTACCCGTTGAAATTTGTTTCAATGTTTCAGCATCTGTATCTGGATTTAATCTTAGTCCTATATCAACAACTTTATTTAGTTTTTTTGCAGCTTTTTCAATTGCTAAAACTTCACTTAAAGACTCAGAATTTATTAATAATATTTTTTGTTTAATTGCATACTCAATTTCATCTCTTGTTTTACCAACTCCAGAGAAAACTATCTTATTTTTATCAATACCAGCTTTAAGTGATGCATATAATTCACCCTTTGAAACTACATCTGCCCCAAGGCTAAGTTTTTTTATTTCTTTTAATAATGAAATATTTGAATTAGATTTTACAGAAAAACAAATTAAAGGTTTAATTTGCTTAAAAGCTTTTTTAAAATTCTCTACATTTTCTCTTAAATTTTTATAAGAGTAGCAGTATAAAGGTGTATTAAATTTTTTTGTTAGATTCTCAATGTTTTTTCCTTCAATAAAAAATTTATTTTTTATATATCTCATGATACTTTTTGAATATTCTTACTTAGTTCAGATTTATATTCTGGATCGCCTTTACGGCCACAAGCAACTGCGAAATATAAACAAAGTATAATAATTAAAATTTTTTTACTCATTTTTAGCTTTTTTTATCATTTTCTTAACATTCTCAAAAGAAGTTCCGCCATAAGATTTTTTTGAATTAACTGAATTTTCCAGATTTAGTATTTTATAAACATTTAATGTAAGTTTTGGCTCAATTTGATTTATTTCTTTCAATTCTAGTTCGTGAAGTTTTTTGTTTTTTTTTTCTGCCAGATTAATTATTTTTGCTGTTTGTATGTATGCCTTTCTAAATGGATATCCAAGCTCTCTTACAATAAAATCAGATAAATCTGTTGCTGTAGTAAAACCTTTTCCCGCAAGAGATAGCATACTTTTTTTATTTATTATCAAATTTTTTATTACATCATTCAACAATGACAATGATATTTTTAATTGATCATTTGTTTTAAAAACAATTTCTTTGTCATCCTGTAAATCTTTAAAATATGATAAAGGTAACCCTTTTAATATTGAAATCATAGAATTGATATTTCCTATAAATATTCCAGTTTTACCTCTTAAATATTCCAATGGGTCAGGATTCTTTTTTTGTGGCATTATTGAAGAACCAGTCACTAACTTATCATTTAAAGTTATCATGTTAAATGCATCGGAATTCCAAATTATGAGTTCTTCAGCAATTCTAGAAATGTGTAAAGAACAAGCTAGAGAAGAATACAAAAAGTCTAATACAAAATCTCTATCAGATACAGTATCTACAGAATTGTTTGTTGGTTTTTTAAATTTAAGTTTTTTTGTGGTGTAATTTCTGTCAATTTTAAAAGAAGTGCCAGATAAAGCCCCTACGCCTAAAGGATTTTCATCTAAAAACTCTAAATTATTCTTAAATTTTTTCTTATCTCTCTTAAACATTTCAACATATGCTAGTAAATAATGTGCTAAAGATAATGGTTGTGCATTTTTTAAATGTGTAAATCCTGGCATAATTGTTCTGATATTTTTTTGTGCAAGATTTAGAATATTTGAATTAGTATTATCTAATAAAATTATTATTTTTTTTGTTGCTTCTTTTAACCATAATTTTAGGTCGGTAATTACCTGATCATTTCTAGATCTAGCAGTATGAACATATCCAGCATCATCACCAATCAGTTCAAATAATCTGTTTTCTATATTCATATGAATATCCTCTAAATCATAATCAAAATTGAATTTTTTTTTTACAATTTCATTTTTAATTCTTTTTAATCCCCAGATTATTTTATTCTTTATTCTGAAATTTATAATTTTTTGTTTGTGAAGCATTTCGACATGGGCAATTGATCCTTCGATATCTTCTTTAAATAGTCTTTTATCTACCGGCAATGAACCACCAACTTTTTTAAATAAAGTTGAGGCATTTTTCTTAATTCTTGTACCCCAAATTGGTTTATTGTTTTTATTTTTTCTCATGTTATTCAATTACAAATTTATGAAATTTATATTTATATCCATTAAAATAATATTTCTTTACTTCATATCATTTAGCTCTTCATATTCAATAGAAGCGCCAAATATAAAAAATCTAATAATTTATGAGGAAAAACAAAAAATTAAGTTTTTTGACTTTTTAAATGAGGGTGGAAATAAAGTTAATTTGAAAGATTTTAAATCCGAATTAATTATTCTGAATTTTTGGGCAACATGGTGCGCGCCTTGTAGAGAGGAAATGCCATCTTTAAGTAATCTTCAAAAACTTAAGGATGAAAAAAAATTAAAGATTATCCCAATAAATATAGGTGGAGAAAATATTAGTAAATCTAAGAAGTTTTTTGATGAACTGCTCATAGAAGAATTACAAGTTTTTGTTGGTGATGGTGCTGGAATTGCAAAAAATTTAAAATTAAGAGGAATACCCACAACAATATTCATTGATAAAGATGGTTATGAGTTTGCAAGAATTGTTGGTTCAATAGATTTTAACAGTGATGAATTTTTAAATTGGTTAAATGAATTAAATTAGTTTTTATAAAAGTAAGCTAATGCTACAAGCACAATTATAGCAACAAATTGTAGTAATACTCTAAGCTGCATTAATTTGTTAGATGTTTTTTTATCTCCGTCTCCTTTAAAAAGAGTTCTAATTCCAAGAATTAAGACTACAGCTACAGCTGCAAGCAAAACAATCGCTGCAATTTTGACAAATATTTCAGAAATCATGCTTTGATTTTAGTTTCTTTTTAAAATAAAAAAACATAATTACTTATCTATGACATTTTGCCTTGAATCAACAATTATAAAACCTGAAAATGGGTCCGACATCAAAAATGCAGTAATTTTACTTCATGGATATGGTGGAGATGGAAAAGATATAAGCATGTTAACTCTGAATTGGAAAAGGTTTTTAAACAATACAGTATTCTTATGTCCGAATGGACACGAACCATGTAAAATTAATCCAATTGGTTATCAATGGTTTGATTTAGAAACAAATGATAAAAATTATATTTTAAACGAAGCAAAAAAAGCTGAAGATAAATTAAGAAAATATATTGAAGAAGTTAAAACAGAATATAATTTGGAAAATTCAAAGATATGTTTATCTGGATTTAGTCAGGGTTGCATGATGTCAATAAACTTGGGCTTAACTTCTAAAGATCCCTTTAATTGTATTGTTGGATTTTCCGGAAAGATTATAGATAAAGAGGATCTTAGTTTAAGGTTAATTTCTAAAACAAAAACTTTATTAATTCATGGTGAAAAAGATGAAATAGTTCCACCCTACAATTTATTGGAAGCAAAAGATTTTTTTACACGGAATAATATTAGTATAGAAACTTTAATGATCAAAGACTGCGACCATCATATACCAGTTGAAGCTTCAAGTAATGCATTAAAATTTATTAAAGATAATTTTGATTCTTAAAGATAATTAATTTATTTTGTTACATTGATTAATAATAATATATAATATATTAAATAATTATGACTATGATGATCAATGAAAACCTTTCACTAGAAAAATGTCCAGCTCTAGTCCTTAACGCAGA
The DNA here is from genome assembly GCA_902545405.1 of uncultured Pelagibacteraceae bacterium. Taxonomy (GTDB): domain Bacteria; phylum Pseudomonadota; class Alphaproteobacteria; order Pelagibacterales; family Pelagibacteraceae; genus Pelagibacter. The sequence goes on along the minus strand of CACCFT010000005.1, from coordinate 62,949 downwards.
TTACAGACCATTAAGCTATTATCCTTTATCATTATGGTCATGGCAAGACGCTATTAAATCTGTTTTTCTAGATAGAGTGTCCATTGTAAGTCATTATGATAGAATGATAAGAAGCCCATCATTCTCTATGCAGTTACCAAGTGTTATTGCATTAAAATCTTTTATAAAGCCTCGTTCAAATCCAAATTTCACAAGATTTAATGTTTTTCTACGAGATAAGTTTAGTTGTCAATATTGTGGAAGTAACGATGAACTAACTTTTGACCATCTTCTTCCAAGATCAAAAGGTGGAAAAACTGATTGGGAAAACGTTGTTACTGCATGCTCAGCATGTAATGTAAAAAAAGGTGGAAGATTGCTAAAAAATTCTGGAATGAAATTAAATCAATGGCCTTTTCAACCAACAACAGAAGATCTTCATAGAAATGGGAAGAATTTTCCTCCTAATTTTTTACATAGCAGTTGGATGGATTATTTATATTGGGATGTAGAATTAGATCCTAGTTAAATTTTTTCAGAGATATTTATAGCAATTTTTGAGCCCGTTTTAATAATTTTATCCATCACTGAATATAATCCTTTTTTTGTTGCGCCGTGCTCATATGCAATATCTTTATGTTCTAATTCATCAGCTCTAAATTTTTTAATTTTTTCTCTAAGTTTTTTCTCATCATCTTGTAATTGATCTATTTGACTTTGGTAATGTTTATCAATTACTTCCTCAACAGAGGCTGTGCAAAGCATTGCTGCTTTTTTTCCTAATATTGTTGAGCCAAAACCCAAACCTACTCCCAATAGATCCCATAGTGGTAAAAATTTAGTTGGTTTTATATTTCTTTCTCTGATTTCATTTTCAAAAAAATCACTATGTTCTTGCTCATGTTCTCTCATTTCTTCTACTAATTTTAATAGTTCAGGATCCTTTTTAAATGTTTTCAGTGCTAAAAGTTGACCTTCATATATTTTAATTGCACCTCTTTCGCCTGCGTGATCAACTCTAATAAATTCTTCTAATTTTCTTTTGTTAGTTTTTTTCATAAACAAGAGCTCTTAGCGAAAATAATACTATTAGTAAAGATATTAAAAAATTCAATCCAGATAAAGATATGCCTAAAATAGTAAAATCTACATCTTTGCAATTTTTAACCATTCCAAGACTTTCGATTATTTTTTCTTTATTCGTGATATCTATATTTGTGTTTGTACAACCAGCATATTCATCAAAAATGCCATTTTCTATACCAAAATGATATCCTGCAAGAGCAGTGCTCAGTGTGAATGTAATGATTAAAGCAATTAATATTCTATCAGATTTAACATAGTTATATCCCAAAAAACAAATGAAGATCGCTACTAAAAAAGGAATTCTTTGATAAATACATAATTTACAAGGTAAATACCCAAGAACTTTTTCAATATAGATCGCGGATAATATAGCAATAATTGAGTATATAAAAATTAATAAATAAATATTTTTTCTTTTAAAAATAAAATTCATTTTAGTTCATAAAGTTTTGTAAAAATTTATAAATTAAAAAAACAAAAACTATTAATACAATTGAAATTATAATTGAAACTTTAAGCAGCTTTTTTTCAATTATTGTTTTCATAGCAGGACCAAAATTTCCAACCAAGAAAGCTATTATAAAAAATCTAGATCCTCTTGTTATTAAGGAGACAATTATAAAATAGACAATATTAAATTGAACAAACCCACTTGTTATTGTGAGTAATTTAAAGGGGATGGGTGTAAAACCCGCTATAGCCAGCAACGTTGCCCATGCAAAAACCCCTCCATCTGATGAAATTTTATCTTTTAAAAATGAAGTATTATCTACACCGTAAAGCTCAAAAATCTTAATTCCAATTTCATTGAAAAAAACATATCCTATGAAATATCCCAAACATGCACCTAAGACGGATCCTGTCGTAGCAATAATTGCTATCTTCATCCATCTTTGTCTGTCGGCAATAGTCATTGGAATAATAAGAACATCTGGTGGAATAGGAAATATGAAACTCTCAATAAAAGAAATAAAACCTAAAATTTTTTTTGAATTTTTATGTCCTGCAAGTTTAATTGTTTTATTAAATAGTTCCTTAAACATATTTTCTTTTAATATAAATAGTGTTTTAATACTATTATTTATATTCTATGAAACTAAAAATAAATGGGCGAATGGCGGAACTGGTAGACGCGTTGGACTCAAAATCCAATAGTAGCAATACTGTGAGAGTTCGATTCTCTCTTTGCCCACCAAAAAATATATGAACTTGAGAGAAATTAATAATCTAACTGAATTGTTTTTTGATCAATTTAATCAACAAACTAACAAAGACAAAATATTATTGTCAACTTTAGGTGATAAAAGAAAAAATTATTCGTGGCAAGAAACATATGATTTTATTAGTTTAGTTTCTAATGAATTAAGAAAAGTAATATCAAAAGGTGATAGGTGTTTATTAATTTCTGAAAATAGACCTGAATGGTTTATCACAGACTTATCTATAATGTTATCAGATGGGATAACTGTTCCAGCTTACACAACTTATGCAGAAAATGACTACAATTATATTCTTAACGATTGCACTCCAAGTGTAATTTTTGTTTCAGACAACGAACAATTTAATAAATTGAAAAATATTATTAAGGATAAAAAATTTATAAAAAAAATATTTTCTTTTGAGAAATTAACAAATATAGAAATTGAATATGTTAATTTAAAAGATTTAATTCAAAATAATAAAAAAAATATACCAATTCATAAATCATTGGCCTCAAGAAAAGATCCGTCTTGCATAATTTATACATCAGGTACTCAAGGAAATCCTAAAGGAGTAATTTTAAGTCATGGAGGCATCTTAAATAATTGTGAGGGCGCAATAGATATTTTAAAACCGTTATTGTCTAAAGAACAGCCTAGGTTCCTTACATGGCTTCCACTTTCACATTCTTACGAGCACACTGTTCAATTTGTACAAATTACTGTAGCAGCTAGAATTTTTTACGCAGAGAGCATCGATAAATTGGTTAAAAATATGGGTGATTGTTCACCAGAGATTATGACAGCTGTACCAAGATTTTATCAAAATCTTTATCAAAAAATTAATGCAAGTTTTAAAAAAGCTACAGGATTAAAAAAAAACTTAATATCTAAAATGTTAGAATTAGGTCTAAAAAAAATAAAAAAAGAAAATTTAACTATTTTTGAAAAAATACAAGATAGAATCTTAGAGAAATTAGTAAGAAAAAAAATAAAATCACAATTTGGTGGATCGCTTAAAACATTTGTTTCTGGAGGAGGTGCATTAGATAAAGAAGTTGGATATTTTCTTAATGCTATTGGTTTACCAACTCTGCAAGGTTACGGTTTAACGGAAACATCCCCAGTAGTAAGCTGTAATCCAATAGATGATATAAGAATAGATACCGTTGGTCCACCATTTAAGGGAAATGAAGTAAAAATAGCAGAGGATGGTGAAATTTTAGTAAAAGGTGAAAATGTAATGTTGGGTTATTGGAATAATATAGAAGAGACCGAAAAGGTTCTAAAAGATGGCTGGCTTCATACAGGAGATATTGGAGTATTTGAAAATAATTTTTTAAAAATTACTGATAGAAAAAAAGATATTCTTATCACTCCTGGAGGGGATAATATTTCACCATTAAAAATTGAAAATGAATTAGTCAATTTAGAATTTATTGATCAAGCAGTAGTTTATGGAGATAATAAACCTTATTTGGTAGCATTATTAGTTTTAAATGAAGAATTTATTAATATTACAGAAGAAGAAATTCGCAATGCAATAAATAACTTGAACAATAATCTTTCAAAAATTGAAAATATTAAAAAGTTTTTTTTAATAAAAGAAAAATTTTCAATTGAAAATGGAATGTTAACACCAACATTAAAGTTAAAAAGATACAAAATTATAAATAAATACAAAAATAATTTTGAAAATCTTTATAATTAAATAAAACAATTCGTTTAATAATCCCTATTTTACTTAACTTTTTAATTACTAATTTTTTTTAATTTTTTTTTTAGAAAAGAAAAAAAATATAAAAAATTATGTAATTGACATAACTATTCAAAAAAAATACAAAAAGATAATTAAACGAATCAAAAAGATTCGTAATTAAAAAAGGGAGCTAAAGATGGCTAAAAGAAGAAAAAAAGCTGCTAAAAAGAAAACTAAGAAAAAAGCTAAGAAAAAAGCTAAAAAGAAAAGAAGAAAATAGTTTAGTATTCTTTTTAACAAACGCTTCTCATGGCGCTTGCGTGGGAAGCGTTTTTTTTTATTTTGCTATTTCTTCAGGAATATCTTCATCAGAGGTTTTATTTTCAACTTTCTGAACCTGTTTTTCTAGATTCCTCTTTAATGCTTTATCAAGTTTTTTCTGTGTATCTTCAATACTTATATTTAAAATGATCTGAAATTCTGTCAAAATTCTATCGTATGCCTTCTCAAACAATTGTCTTTCGCTGTAAGATTGATCAACCATGATATCATCACCTTTATTAAGATCTCTTACAACTTCAGCTAATTCATAAATTTTTCCAGAGGATATTTTTGCTTCGTATTCTTGAGCCCTTCTACTCCACATGCTCCTTTTAATTTTTGGTTTACTTTTTAAAATACTAATACATTTATTAACTTGGTTTATCGTTGCCAAAGGTCTTAGGTGTGATTGTTTATTTACTGGCACCATACCATTTGCTTTATCTTTCTCAAATTTTAAAATATATGCCTCTATATCTATTCCGCCAATATTCATTTTTTTAAACTCTGTAATCTGGCCAACACCGTGTTTTGGATAAACAACGTAATCTTTTATTTTAAATTCTTTTTTCTCAGTATTTTGTTTTTTAACTTTTTTTATCTCTGGTTTCTGTTCATTAGTTTTTGAAATACGAAGTAAATTTGTATTAGAATCAGAGTTTTCTTTTTTCTCCGTTTTTATAGTCTTCGATTTCGTTATAATTTTTTTTGCTTTTTTCTTTAATTTATTTTTTTTTATATTTCGTTCAAAATTTATTTTTTTAGATTTAAGTGGCAATTTAGATTTTTTTGGCTTACTTACCGTCTTAGTCTTTTTTTTATTTGATATTTTTTTTGTTTTAAATGTTTTCTTTAAAGTATTTATCAAACTTATTTTTTTCATCTTTAAATTTTTCGTGGTTCGGAAGAGGTTCTTTTGTTTCAGAAATATTTGGCCATATTTCAGAGTATTTTTTATTTACTTCCAACCATTTTTCACTTCCTAATTCTGTATCTGAAACTATAGCATCTATTGGACACTCAGGTTCACAAACGCCACAATCTATACACTCATCAGGTTTAATTACAAGCATATTTTTTCCTTCATAGAAACAATCAACTGGGCAAACGTCAACACAAGTTGTATGTTTGCATTTAATACATTTATCATTGACCAAATATGTCATTGTTTTGATTTAATTTTTTCTTTTATATCTCCAACTATTTTTGGATCAAGGTACAATAAGCCTGACAAGCGCCTCATAAGATTGGTTTCATAAATATCCGCATCTTCATCCGAATAAATAATATTCCACAATGCTTCTATAACTATCTTTTTTTCGTCAATATTTTTATTTTTTACTTCTTTAGTAAATTCTAAAATTTGATTTGAGTCTTGCTCTTTTATTTCTGCATCTTTTATAATCTCTTCTAATTCATTTTCATCAGCGCCCATTTCAATTAATGCCTTTTTAATTATATCCCTCTCTTTTTTGGTAAAATTCTGATCTAATTTAGCTGAATGAATAAGAAGAGCGGCAACACTAGTTAAAGATAAATGATTCTCATCTTTTTTATTCTCTTTTTCTTTTTTAAATAAGCTAAACATTATTTCAAGTTTAACTCACTTAATACACTAAAAGGATTATTAGAATAGTCCTTTTTGTCGTGTTTTTTAAAAATTTTCTTTTTTATTGGAATATATTTTATATAGAACTCATTTTCTTTCTCATAAATTTTATAATTCATTTTTTTTAGAAGCTTATTAAAATTTTCCTTTGAACAACCAAGCAAGTTTAACATTTCAGGTGTGACTTTTATTTCTTTTTTGTAATCTTTTTCTGAATTGAATATTAATAAGAATAATCTTTCAAGTATATCTATTCTAACATACATATCATCAAATTTTTCAAAGCCACAAAGTAACATAAAATCTTTATTTGCAGATTTTATATTATTTAAAAAATTTAATCCAAAAGTTGGTGGTGATAAATTTAAATATTCATTATTATAATTTTTCCATAATAATATTCTTAAAGACACAGAATTTGGTTTGAATAACTTAAATAGAAATATATGGTATCTTCCAAACTTAACCCCTAGTTTTCTTAATTTTTTCCTATCATCTTGATTAATTTTTTTTAAGTACTCACTTATATTTGATCTTTTTATAACACCGTTATTTTCATAAAGTCTGTAAGCTAAAGCTCTAAGTTCAGAGTTTTCCTCCTTTATATTTTTTAACTCAATTAAGCTATTTAGTTCAGTTTCAATTTTTTTTATAATCCATTGATTTAGATAATCGTTTAAATTATTTCTTTCGTTATTTTCAATCATTTCATCAATTATTAATTCTATTTTTGGATTAAGGTAATCAGATCCAGGTATTAGTTTCGCTATAGGATCATTTTTCCAGTAAATTTTAAAATCATCTTTTAACTCTATAAGTCCAGTATCCATTATTTGTTGTATTCTATTAATTATTTCTGGGCCTACATTCTGCCTAGCAGCTTTTTTTAATGATTTAATATCCGCATCTAAGGCATCTACTTTTAAATCTAATTGCAATTTTAAACCTTTTAAAATTCCAATATATTGATCATTAATTAATACTTTTTCTTTCTCAATAATCTCGGTTTTTAATTCAATATCTTGTTTTAAGCCTTTTGCTAAAACGCTAGCTCTTTTATCTATAAATGTTTTAGTTAATTCATCATGAAGTCTATCTGATAATTTGTCTTCTAAATTTTTAGTTCTTTCAATCCAATAATCCTGGTTCTCAACCCAATTAGATTTGTTTGAAACATATGACCAAGTTCTAACATTAGATATTCTATTTGAAATTGAGTCTACATTTCCTTCAAGTTTATCAAGCATAGAAAGCTGTTTTTTCATATAATAATTTGGTACTTTTTTTTCTTTATTTATTAAAAAATTAAATACCTTGCCAACAACTTCCAAATGATGACCATAAGTTTTCTTGACAAAATCAGGTATTTGACAGCATTCCCAGAGAATTGTTAAAATGTTCGAATTATTTTCTATGGAGCTATTATTTTCTTTTAAAAAATATTTTAAAACTTTCTCATCTTCACATTCACCAACTCTTCTTAACCAATCTTTATCAGGTTTTTCTTCTAATGATTTCAGCAGATTTTCTTTATTATTGAATTTTAAATTGGAATTTCTCCAAAATATATTTTGTATTTCTGGAAAATTGTGATTTTCTAAAAATTCAATCTCTTCTGGGTTAATTTCACCACAGTCTCCTGTAATACCAAAACTCCCATCATTTAAATATCGACCAGCCCTTCCTGAAATTTGTCCAATTTCTGATATTTTTAGCCTTCTTATTTTTTTTCCATCAAACTTTTTCAAGTTTGAGAAGTAAACATTATCTAAATCCATATTTATTCCCATTCCAATAGCATCAGTAGCAACTAGATAATCGACATCCCCTGATTGATATAAATTTACTTGAGCATTTCTAGTTTTAGGACTGAGAGATCCCATCACAATTGCTGCGCCACCTTTTTGTCTTCTTAATAATTCTGCAATCGCATAAACTTCTTCAGTTGAAAAAGCTATTATTGCGCTTTTTCTCTCAATTCTTGAAATTTTTTTATGCCCTCCAAATGAAAGCTTTGATAATCTTTGTTTATTTATAAATTCAACATCTTCATCAAGTTTTTGAATAATATTTTTGATAGTATTTGAACCCATTAACATTGTTAATTTTTCACCTCTTAGATTTAATAATCTATCTGTAAAAATATGACCTCGCTCATGATCTGCGCACATTTGGATTTCATCAATGCCTACAAAATCTAAAACTTTATCTACGGGCATTGACTCTACAGTACATAAAAAATATTTAGCATTAAGAGGAATAATCTTCTCTTCCCCTGTAATAAGAGCCACCATAGAAGCATCTACTTTTTGGATTATTTTGTCGTAAACTTCTCTAGCTAAAAGTCTTAGGGGGAATCCAATCATGCCAGAATCAAAAGAGAGCATTGTCTCTATTGCTAAAAAAGTCTTACCAGTATTTGTAGGCCCAAGAACTGCAGTTATCTTATTTTTTGACATTTCAACTTTTAGTATGATCTTTTTTTAGCCTACTATATTTTGTTACTCAAAAAGAACAAAAATAGACTAAAACTAGTCCGAATCAGATAGGAAAAAGTTCTCATTTTCAATTTTTATCATCTAAGGTTAGCATAAATTTTACAATATAAATATAAATTTTTAATGCCAAAAAAACTTTGGGAACCGTCAAAAGTACTTATAAGAAATTCGAATTTATTTAAATATGAGAAGTTTGTTTCAAAGAATTATAAGTACAATTTTTCTGGAAAATATAAAAAGTTATTAAACTGGAGTGTAAAAAATCCAAAAGATTTTTGGAATTCTATTTGGAACTATTTTGAAATAATTGGAGCAAAAACTGATAAATTTAAACTAACAAAGGACCTTATTAATAGTAAGTTTTTTGTTGATTCAAAATTAAATTTTGCAGAAAATCTTTTAGCTAAAAATTCCAATCAAAAAGCTATCACATTTGTTAGTGAAAATGGTTACAGAGAGCAAAAATCCTGGAAAGAACTTAATATAGACGTAAAAAAAATAATTACATTTTACAAAAAAATAAATATTTCTGAAAAGGATAGGATAGCAGCATATACTCCAAATCAGATAGAAACAGTTGAGTGTTTTTTAGGTGCTAGCGCTATAGGATCAATCTGGAGCTCGTGCTCACCTGATTTTGGTGTACCTGGTGTTATCGAACGTTTTTCCCAAATTAAACCTAAATTACTAGTTATTACTGATAAATATTATTATAACGGAAAGGAAATAAATATTATTGAGAGATTGCCTAAAATATTAAATAAAATAAAAAGTATAAGATCAGTATTAATTTTAAATTACCCTGGAAAAAAATTAAAAAAATTTAATAAAATTAAAAATATAAAAATTTATTATTTCACTGAGATTAAAAAACTTGAAATAAGTAGAAATAAATTAAAAAAATTTGATTTTGACCACGAATTAGCAATTTTATACTCAAGCGGCACTACAGGTAAACCAAAATGTATTTGCCATAGATCTGGTGGTGTTTTATTGCAACATTTGAAAGAGCATCAATTACATTGCAATATAAAACCAAATGATAATGTATTTTACTTTACAACTTGTGGATGGATGATGTGGAATTGGCTTGTTACAGCCCTAGCATCTAAAGCATCAATATTGCTATTTGATGGTTTTCCTATGCATAAATCTCCAGAGTTATTGTTAAAAATTGCAAATAAGGAGAAAGTTACTCTATTTGGTATAAGTGCGAAATATATTGATCAACTTATTAAACAGAATGTTAAGGTAAAAGAAAAAATAAAACTCAAGTTTTTAAAAACGATTTGTTCTACAGGATCTCCACTTTCTAAAGATGGTTTTGAATTTGTTTACAGAAATATAAAAAAAAATGTTCATTTAGCATCTATTTCTGGAGGAACAGATATTGTCTCCTGTTTTGTAAATGGAAACATTTATTCATCTGTAAACATTGGCGAAATACAAAACAATGGTCTGGGTATGGATACAGCAGTGTTTTCTGAAAAAGGTAAATCAATTTTAAATAAAAAAGGAGAATTAGTTTGCAGAAACCCTTTTCCATCAATGCCTTTAAAATTTTGGAATGATCCTGGAAAAGTTAAATATAAAAAAGCTTATTTTTCAAAATTTAAAAATATTTGGCATCATGGAGATTATGCCGAGAGAAAGAACAATGGGTCTTATATTATTTATGGAAGATCTGATGCAACATTAAACCCAGGCGGTGTTAGACTTGGCACAGCTGAAATTTATTCTGTTGTAGAAAAATTTAAAGAAGTAAAAGAGTCTATCGTAGTAGGTCAATCTTGGGATAATGATGTAAGAATAATACTTTTTGTAATATTATCCAAAAATAATAGATTAGATGAAAAATTAATTTCGAAATTAAAAACAACAATTAGATATGAGGCTTCTCCAAGACATGTACCTGCTAAAATAATTGCAGTAAATGATATTCCCAGAACTAAGAATGGTAAAATTGTAGAGGTAGCTGTTAAAAATATAATAGACGGCAACAAAATAAATAATATTGAAGCATTATCCAATCCATCTGCTTTAAATGAATATAAAAATCTTATTGAATTAAAATCGTAATGATCAAAGATACAATAAAAAACTTAAGTTTATCAGCAACACTAAAAATAAATGAAAAATCAAAAGTTATTGAATTTGAAGGAAAAAATATTATTAAGTTTGGATTTGGACAATCACCATTTCCAGTTCCAACTACTATTGTTGAAGAATTAAAAAAAAATGCACATCAAAAAAGTTATTTACCTATCCAAGGATTAGATAAATTAAGAGGTTCAATCGCAAAATATGAGTCAAAAAAGAAAAATTATAATTTTGACTCAGATCAAGTCATAATAGGTCCTGGTACCAAAGAGCTTATGTTCTTGATGCATTTAGCATTTGAAGGCGAAGTTTTATTGCCAGCTCCAAGTTGGGTATCTTATAAGCCACAATCAATAATAGCTAAAAATAACTATAATTGGATACAAACATCTGCTGAAAATAATTGGTTTCCTAAAGCTCAAGAAATAGAAAAAATTATTTTGAAAAAACCAGATAAAAAATATCTTTTATTTCTTAATTCTCCAAATAATCCATCAGGACAAGTATGCGAAAATTTAAAAGAAATTTCTTTAATAGTAAAAAAGTATAATATTTTAGTTTTATCAGATGAAATTTATTCTGAATTAACATTTGATGAAAATTATATTTCTATTTTCGAACACTGCCCTGATAATGTCGTAATAAGTAACGGACTTAGTAAATGGTGTGGCGCTGGAGGATGGAGACTTGGGTACTTTATAATACCAAAGAAAAAAATTGAATTACTTAAATCTATGAAAGTTTTAGCAAGTGAAACATTTTCCGCCGTAAGTTCACCAATACAGTTTGCTGCAATATCTGCTTTTAATGCTAACCATGATGAATATATCTTAAAATCAAAAAAAATTCTTAAAGCTGTTGGAGAATACGTATATAGAAATTTAAAATCTAATAATATTATTATGAACAAACCCATGGGTGGCTTTTATTTGATGCCTGAATTTTTGAACAAGAAATTTAATAATTCTTCAATCATGTGTGATGAAATTTTAACTAATTTAAATATTGCTTTACTTCCAGGAAGTGACTTTGGATTTGATGAAAAAAGGATGATTGTTCGTCTAAGTTTTACAGATTTTGACGGCGATATATTTATGAAAAATATTAATGAAAAAACTGATATTAATGATGAATTAATAAAATCGTATGCCCCTAAGGTTGTAGAAGGAGTAAATAAATTAAAATCTTGGGTTGAAAAATAATAATCAGTTAAAAAATTCCTTAATTAACAATACTTATATTAACTGAATTTACTAGACACTCGTAGTAATAAATAGTTAGATTCGATTTTAAAACTTTAGAGAGGGTATATGAAAAAAATATTATCAACAATATCAAGCTCTCTGATTATTTTTGCTGCTATATTTTCATTCGGATCAATAGCAAAATCAGCAGAGTTTTTTACAATAGGCACAGGAGGACCAACTGGAGTTTATTTTCAGACAGGAAACGCTATTTGTAAAATGTTACACAAATCAGCAATTAGCGCTGAACATGGTAGAAAAAAAGGTATGAAAGATAAAGCTTACAGATGTACCGCTCCTTCAACTGGAGGCTCAAATTATAACATCGGACAAATAAAAGATGGCGAGTTTCAATTTGGTGTAGCACAATCTGACTGGCAATATCATGCTTACAATGGATCAAGCAAATGGGAAGGGAAACAATTCAAAAATTTAAGAGCTGTTTTCTCAGTACATAATGAGCCATTTCAAATCTGGGCTAGAAAAAAAGCAAAAGTCAAAGATTTTATGGGTCTCAAAGGAAAAGTAGTAAACATTGGGAATCCAGGTTCTGGTCAAAGAGGAACTATGGAAGAATTAATGAAAGCTATGGGAGTTGACAACAGCTTCTTTAAATCAGTTACTGAGCTAACATCTTCAGAGCAAGTAAAAGCTCTATGCGATGGTAAAATTGATGCGTTTGGATATTCAGTAGGCTTTCCAAATGGGGCAATGGAACAAGCGGCAACATGTGCGGCTAAAGCAATGCCAATCAATTTAACAGGAGATGTAATTGATGGAATTATTAGTGGAGCTGATTATTATGCATCTGCAACAATTCCAAAAGGTACTTATACTAAACAGAAAAAAGATGTAACTACATTTGGTGTTAAAGCTACTGTAGTAACAAGTATGGATGTTTCTGAGGATTTAGTTTATCAGGTTACAAAAGCTGTTTTTGAAAATTTTGATGATTTTAGAAAACAACATCCGGCTTTCGCTCCTTTAGAGAAAAAAAATATGATAGCTGATGGTTTATCAGCACCACTTCATCCTGGAGCTGTTAAATATTATAAAGAAGCTGGTTTAATGTAATTAAATCTATATAAAAAATTTAGGCCCAATATATCTATTGGGCCTTTTTTTTTATATATTAAGCTGAATGTCAGCAGACATAGATAAAAAAATTGAAAATAAGATTAAAGAAGATCTTTCTCCTTCAAGAAACCTAACAGGTTTTCATTTAAAGTTAGTTGCTGTTATTGCAATAACCTGGTCTTTATTTCAGCTTTGGTATGCTTCTCCATTTCCATTTTGGTTAAATTTTGGAATGTTTAAAGGTTTACCAGCTAGAGCAATTCATCTTGGCTTTGCACTTTTACTAGCTTTTTTAATATTTCCATATGCAAGAGGTAAAAAAGTAAATTTTATAGATATATTAATTGCAATAACAGGTGCAATTTGTTGTTTATATATTTATGTTTTTTATGATCAATTAGTAGATCGGGGTGGAATATTACTTAAAATAAATCTTTCTAATAATTTTATTATTCCAATTGAGTTAATACTCGGAATAATTGGAATATTAATCCTTCTAGAGGCTACTCGTAGAGTAATAGGTGTCCCATTAGTTGTTATTGCAGTTTGTTTTTTGTTATTTTCTTATTTTGGGCAATATGCACCAGACATAATTTCTCATGGTGGATTATCATTAAAAAGGTTAGTTGGTTTTCAATGGTTTGATCAAGAAGCTATTTTCGGAATTCCGATAGGTGTTTCTGTAGATTTCATATTTCTCTTTGTACTTTTTGGAGCACTTTTAGAAACTGCTGGAGGGGGTAAATATTTTTTAGATTTAGCTTTTGCAATGGTTGGAAAAATGCGAGGTGGTCCTGCCAAAGCAGCTATTCTTGGATCTGGTATGACAGGATTAATCTCTGGATCATCAATTGCTAATACAGTTACAACTGGAACATTTACAATTCCAATTATGAAAAAGACTGGTTTCTCAAAAGAAAAAGCGGGTGCAATCGAAGTATCTTCATCAGTTAATGGTCAAATAATGCCTCCTGTTATGGGAGCAGCAGCTTTTGTGATGGCAAGTTTTATCGGTGTTACATATTTTGAAGTTGTCAAACATGCTTTTTTACCAGCTATAATTTCTTACATTGCGCTATTTTATATATCTCACCTTGAAGCGCTTAAATTAAATTTAAAAGGTATGGATGAAAACGATATTCCAAAATTGAAAAAAACATTTTTTGAAGGAATACATTTTTTAGTTCCAATATTTGTTCTAATATATCTACTAGTTTATATGAGGCTTACAGCTTCTTACTCTATTTTTTTTGCAACAATAACTTTAATTATAGTTAATCTTTTAAATAAAATTTTTAAAGAAAAGAACCTTAAGAATGCTTTAATTTATTGGTACAACCAAACTGTTGTTGGTTTTGAAAAGGGTGCTTTGAATATGGTTAGTGTCGGAATAGCAATTGCAACAGCAGGTATTATAGTTGGTGCAGTTGGATCTACAGGTTTGAGTACTAATTTAATAATTGTAATCGAGTCGATTGCAAAAGATAATGTTATTATTCTCTTATTTTTAACTATTATTTTGTGTTTACTATTGGGTATGGGTTTACCAACTACGGCAAACTACGTTGTTGTAGCATCTCTAATGGCAACTGTTCTTGTGGATGTTGGAAATGCATCAGGATTTATTTTTCCTTTAATTGCTGTTCATTTATTCGTTTTCTATTTTGGCCTAATGGCAGACGTAACACCTCCAGTTGGCTTAGCATCTTACGCAGCTGCTGCTATTTCTGGTGGAGACCCATTAAGAACAGGAGCCCAAGCATTTTGGTATAGTCTGAGAACTGGAATACTTCCTATTGTATTCTTATTTAACAGTGAGTTGTTATTAATTGGTATTGAAAGCATATGGCATGGCTTAATGGTCATTGCAACTTCATTGATTGGGATTTTAGTGTTTACATCTGCTACTCAGGGATGGTTTATAAATAAGCTGAGATGGTACGAAATTATTATCTTTTTAATAATTTCAATTTCATTATTATCTCCAGAATTTATTCTAAATAAATTTTACCCAAAATATAACTATTTAAGTATTGAAGAAATAAACAAAAAACAATTTAATTATAATAAAGAGATAAGAATTAAAATTACCAGACTTACGGAGTATGGCGAAAGATATAAATTGTTTGTAATTGAAAAAAATAGTTTTGATGAAAATTTCAGTTTAGATGATTATGGAATGAGCTTAGTTGTAGAAGGTAATAAAACCATAATTGATACTTTAACATGGAATGGAATTGCAAAAAAATCTGGTTTAGATATGGGAGATATTATTAATGAATTTAAAATTGAAAATCAGAATAGACCAAAAAAAGAAATAGTTTATCCTATTGCTCTTATTCTTTTATCAATCTTTGGTTATTTAAATATAAAAAGAAGAACCTAGCTTAGACCTGCATGGGGTAACTTACGTTGAAGTATTTTCCAAATACCTGTAGCAGATGCAATTATTTTACCTTTACATTCTAAATAGCACTCTAAAAAAACCATGCTTTTTGTTTTTTTTTTAATTTTTACATATCCAAAAATTTCATCACCAATAGTTGAAGGCCCGATAAAGTTAATATTAAGTGTTATAGTTACACAAGGTTGATTACCCGAAATTCTATGGGCTCCAGATCCACACCCGGTATCTATAATCGATGCTATATACCCACCATGAGTTATGCCAGCTCTGTTAAGATGGTTTTTTTTTATTTTGGTTTTAAATTCATATTTAGTTTTTGAGATATCTCTCAGTAGCAAACCACCATTGTGTCTCATGAAACCTTTTTTAACGCTAATTTGTTTAAATTTTTTCATTAAATTATTAAAGTTATTAAAAATAATATTATTAACACTATTACAAAAAAATAAATTACAGATTTTTGCAAAGATATTTTCATTTTTCCTTCTTTTGGTGCGCCTGCTAGGAGTCGAACCCAGAACCTCCTGGTCCGTAGCCAAGCGCTCTATCCAATTGAGCTACAGGCGCTAAATATAATCTATTCTTTTAACATTTATTATTAATTTTACTAAATTTTAATAATGGTCAAAAATATACATCTATTAAAAGTAAATAATATATATATATACAAATAGCGAAATGAGTGAAAAATTACTAGTTCCAGATATTGGAGATTTTGAAGAGGTAGAAATCATAGAAATTCTTGTAAAAGAAGGAGATAAAATCTCTAAAAATGACCCTGTAATAACTTTAGAAAGTGATAAATCAAGTGTTGAAGTACCATCTGCTTTTGAGGGTGTTGTAGATAGTATTAACATAAAGATTGGTGATAAAGTTTCTAAAGGAGATTTGATACTAACATTATCCTCTGAGAATGGAACTAAGCAAAAACAAGAAACTACTGAAAAGATACCACCTTCAACGGAAAAAATAATTGCCGAAGCGGAAAATTCTAATGGATATAATAATTCTGAATTGGATACGAGTGCACATAAAGAGACCAAAGTAGAAAATACACAAGTAGAAGAACATAATGAAAGATTAGAAATAGTTGAAAATAATAATGATATTGATCCTCAAGAAACAAAAGAATGGTTAGAATCTTTGTCTGCTGTAGTACATTCCGAAGGACCTGAGAGAGCTCATTTTTTAATTAAACAATTAATTGATCAGGCATATAAAGAGGGATCAAATATACCCTACACTCAAAATACACCATACATAAACACTATACCAGCAGATGAAGAGATAAAATCCCCTGGCGATCAAAATATCGAAAGAAAAATCAGAGCACTAATTCGATGGAATTCAGCAGTGATGGTTGTCAGAGCAAACATGAGAGATCCATCATTAGGAGGTCACATTGGGACATTTGCTTCAGCAGCAACTCTCTATGATATAGGAATGAATCATTTTTGGAGAGCTAAAAGCAATAAATTTGGTGGAGATTTAATTTATTTCCAAGGACATTCAGCGCCAGGTATTTACGCTAGAGCTTTTTTGGAAGGAAGACTTGATGAGAAGCAATTAGATAGATTCAGACAGGAAGTTTACCCAGGAGGTTTATCATCTTATCCTCATCCATGGCTGATGCCTAAGTTTTGGCAGTTTCCAACTGTTTCCATGGGTCTTGGACCAATGATGGCAACCTATCAGGCAAGATTTATGAAATATCTTATTAATAGAAAATTAATAAAAGATGAGAATAGAAAAGTTTGGTCTTTCTTAGGAGATGGTGAAATAGACGAGCCAGAAGCTCTAGGATCTATTGGTTTAGCAGCAAGAGAAAAGTTAGATAACTTGATTTATGTTGTGAACTGCAACCTACAAAGATTAGATGGTCCAGTAAGAGGCAATGGTAAAATTATTCAAGAATTAGAAGGAATTTTTAGAGGAGCTGGATGGAATGTAATAAAAGTTATTTGGGGATCATATTGGGATCCTTTACTCGCAAATGATAAATCAGGTTTACTTGTAAAAAGAATGAACGAAGCAGTTGATGGAGAATACCAAGCCTTTAAAGCAAAAGGTGGTTTATATGTCAGAGATAACTTCTTTGGAAAATACCCTGAACTTAAAAATCTAGTTGCAAGTTATACTGATAGCGATATTTGGAAATTAAATAGAGGCGGTCACGACCCGCATAAAGTTTATGCTGCTTATCATAAAGCTATTAACACAAAAGACAGACCAACAGTCATATTAGCTAAAACAATTAAAGGATACGGTATGGGAAAATCTGGTGAAAGTATAAATACAACCCATCAACAAAAAAAATTAGATGTAGATGATTTGCTATATTATAGAGATAGATTTGATGTTCCATTAACAGATGAACAAGTCAAAAATATAGAATACTTTAGACCTGATGAAAATTCAGAGGAAATAAAATACTTAAAAAAAAGAAGATTGGCTTTAGGAGGATATATTCCTGAGAGATCGTCTTTTTCGAAACCAATCAAAACACCAAGTAATGATATTTTTGACTTTATGAAAAAATCAACCGGTGAAAAAGAAATGTCAACTACTATGGCACTTGTTAGGATGTTGACGAATTTGCTAAGAGATAAAAATGTTGCTCCAAGACTTGTTCCAATAATCCCTGATGAAGCAAGAACATTTGGTATGGAAGGTTTTTTCCAAAAAATAGGTATATATGCGCATGAAGGTCAAAAATATGAGCCAGAGGACTCAGCTCAATTAAGCTCTTACAAGGAAGAGAAAAGTGGTCAAGTTTTAGAGGAAGGAATAAATGAGGCTGGATCCATGGCATCATGGATAGCAGCAGGAACATCGTATTCAAATCATGATATAGAAATGATACCAATTTATCTTTTTTATTCTATGTTTGGTTTTCAAAGAACTGGCGATTTTGCTTGGGCGGCTGGAGATAGTCAAACAAGAGGATTTCTAATTGGAGCTACAGCTGGAAGAACAACTTTGGCTGGAGAAGGTCTTCAACACCAAGATGGTCACAGTCATTTATTAGCATCAACAATTCCAAATTGTGTTTCCTATGATCCAACCTTTCATTATGAATTAGCTACAATTTTTAAAGAAGGTTTAAGAAGAATGCATGAAAAACATGAAAATATTTTTTACTACATTACAACAATGAATGAAAATTATTCTCATCCAGAGATGCCCAAAGATTGTGAAGAAGGCATATTAAAAGGGATGTATAAAATAAAAGATTTCAGCAAGAATAAAAAAAATAAGATTCAATTATTGGGTTCAGGAACAATTTTAAGAGAGATGATTGAAGCGGCAGAAATTTTACAAAATGAATATCAAGTTGATAGTGAAGTATGGAGTGTTACCAGTTTTAATGAATTAAGAAGAGATGGACTTGAAACAGAAAGGTATAATTTGCTTAATCCAGGAGGAGAGAAAAAAATCTCTTACGTTGAAAAATGCCTTGGAAAAACCGAAGGTCCTATTTTAGCAGCTTCAGATTACATGAGAATGAATTCTGACCAAATTAGACCTTATATAAATAAAAGTTTTTATTCATTGGGCACAGATGGATTTGGTAGAAGTGATACAAGAAAAAATCTAAGAAAATTTTTTGAAGTCGATAAAGAGCATATAGTTGCATATGGCTTAAGTATTTTATCTAATGAACAATTAATTGCTTCTAAACATGCGGTAGATGCAATTAAAAAATATAAAATTGATAAAGATAAGCCTATGCCCACAAAATTATAATGAGCGAGAAAGAAGTATTAGTTCCAAACATTGGTGATTTTAAAGATGTTGAAGTAATTGAGGTATTAATAGAGGCAGGATCAAATATTAATAAAGATGATCCGATAATTACAATAGAAAGTGATAAATCAAGTGTTGAGATCCCAAGCCCATACTCAGGTAGTGTTAAAAAAGTTAATTTAAAAGTTGGTGATAAGGTTTCAGAGGGTTCATCAATACTAATAATTGGTTCAGAAGGAGAAAAACCAGATGAGCAAATTGAAGAAGAGGTCAAAGAGATTAAAGAACAAACTATTATACAAAAACCACCCGAAAAAGTAATTTCAAAACCAAAAGAAATATTAAAAAATAATAGAGTTAGTGTATTCAAATCAAGCAAAGCACTTGCTAGTCCAAAAACAAGAAAATTTGCAAGAGAACTTGGTGTTGATATTAATAATATTACTGGATCACAAAGATCAGGAAGAATTATAGAGGAGGATATAAAAAAATTCGTATCTTCTAATTTTAATAAACCTCACGAAGAAAAGAAAGCTCCATCTATAAAGCCCTCAGAATATGATCACGCTGATTTTGGAGATGTAGAAATTCAAGATATACCAAGAATTAAAAGAATTGCTGCTCCACATTTATCAAATTCTTGGCAAACAATACCGCATGTTACTAGTTGTGATGAAGCAGATATCACTGAGTTAGAAGAATTTAGACAAAATTTGACTGATACTTTTACTGGAGAAAAAAAGAAAATTACTCCATTGGCATTTATTATAAAGGCAGTTGTGGAAGCTTTGAAAGTTTTTCCAAGATTTAATAGTTCTATTGATAATATCGAAAATGGAAAAATAACATTAAAAAAATACTTCCATGTAGGAATTGCAGTTGATACTCCCAATGGTTTAATGGTGCCAAAAATAAGAAATGCTAATCAAAAGAATATAGATCAAATAAGCAAGGATCTAAAAAAAGTTAGTGATGATTGCCGAAATTTGAAGATAGATAAAAAAGAGTTTTATGGAGGATCCATAACTATAACAAGCCTAGGTGGCATTGGAGGAACTTATTTTACTCCTATAATAAATTATCCTGAGGTTGCTATTTTAGGAATTGGAAGGACTTATATTAAACCTGTTTATATTGATGGACAATTTAAACCTAGAACAATGTTGCCTTTATCACTCTCTTACGATCATAGAATTATTGACGGTGCTGAGGGTTCAAGATTTAATAATGAATTAAAAAATAACCTTGGTAAAAACTTTGCCTACAAATTAGCTAAGCAATGATTAAAAATTTTAAACTTTTAAATAATAAAACTGTATTTTACTTTAATGACAATAAGTTTGAAACATTTCCTAATATTTGGTTAAGGGATCATATTAAAAATAAAGAAAACTGGGATTTTAAAACCAATCAAAGAATAACTTATACCGCAAATTTAGACATTAATATCAAAGTTAAAAAAGCAAAATTATTAAAAAAAGGGAAATTCATTGAAATATTATGGTCTGATGATAATAAACCGACCAAATATTCATATGAATTTTTAAAAAAAAATTCTTTAAAAAAAGAAGAAACTAAAAGTGATACTCAATTTTGGAAAGATAAAGACATAAAAAATCAAATTTTCATTAATTATAAGCAATTACAAACTAAAGTTGGATTTAAAAATTTATTAAAAAAAATCCACATATATGGTTTTGCAGTCGTAAGAAATTGTTCAAAGAATTTAAACTCTGTTGAATATATAGCTAAAAAAATTGGTTATGTCAGAAATTCAATTTTTGGAGGATTGTGGACTTTTGAATCAAATAATAAAAAAGCAGACAGTGCATATTCAAACCAAGAACTGAGACCACATACAGACTCTACATATAGTAATGATGCTCCGGGTTTACAATTACTGCTTTGTTGTAAGTACGATGCTAAAGGTGGAGATTCTATAATGGTAGATGGATTTAAATTGGCAAATGAAATCAAACAAAAATATAAAAAACATTTTAAAACTTTAACAAATACAAATGTTAAAGGTTCTTATATTGGTGATGGTGTTCGCCTTGAAGCAAAAAGACCAATAATAAAATTAAATGAAAAAAATAATTTTGATCAAATTAGTTTTAACAATTACGATAGAGCACCTTTTAGAGAAAATGATCAGAAAACAATTAATTTTTATAAAGCGATTAAAGTATTTGATATGATGGCAAACCAAAAGCAATATCAGTGGAGGCATATTTTAAAACCTGGTGAATTACTAATTTTTAATAATTGGAGAGTAATGCATGGTAGAGGTGCATTTTCAGGTATAAGAAAAATGGCTGGTTGCTATATCAATAAAGAAGATTTTGATAGCTGTTGTAGAATGAATAATATTATCTAAATTTAATTAAATTAATGTCCAAAACTACATCGCTAATATGCGCTTTGATAACAACATTTATTTGGGGCACTGCTTTCATTGCTCAAGACACAGGCATGGACAATATTGGTCCATTAACATTCAATGCATCTAGATTTTTTGTTGGTTTTCTTACAGTCCTACCCATTGCTTTAATCTTAGAAAGAAAAAAAATTAATTATGAAATCAATTCTAATAAAAAATTATTTTTAAAATATTTATTTTTAATGGGTATATCATTATTTTTAGGTACTTACTTACAGCAAGCCGCATTACAATACACGAATATAGCTAATGCAGCTTTTTTCACAGTTTTTTACGTACCATTAGTTCCAATTTTATTATTTTTTATTTATTCTATTAAAGTCCATTGGAGTCTTTGGCCTTCAATAGGTTTATGTATAATAGGTGTTTACCTATTAAGTGATTTTTCAAACTCAGAAATTATGATAGGTGATGCTTTAGTTATTCTATGCTCACTATTTTGGGCTTTACATATAATTTTCGCTGGAAAATTTATGGAGAAATTTAATATACCAATTTTTTATGCAGCATTACAAGCAGCTCTTGTTTTTGGTTTATCTATTATATTTGCTTTTATTTTAGAGGAAGTAGTTATTACAAAAATTTTAACTGAGTATAGTTCAATATTATATGCAGGCGTCTTATCTGGAGGAATTGCTTTTACTTTACAAATGTTTGCACAAAAAAATATTGAAGAAGCTCCAGCAGCAATAATTTACTCTCTTGAAGGTGTCTTTGCAACAATTGCTGGATGGATTATTTTAAGTCAAGTTCTTAACATAAATAATATTATAGGATGTGTATTAATTCTTATTGCTGTAATATTTTCTCAAATTGCTCCAACGTCCAAAAAATCATAAGTAAATAATTGAAAAAAGAATAATACTTAAAACTATTCTATAAATAACAAAAAAACTCAAACTAAACATTTTAACATAAATAAGAAAATATTTAATTGTAAAATAAGAAAATAAAAATGAAGCTGAAGTAGAAAAAATAAATATAGCATCAAAATTTATTTGATCATAAATAACATCTTTAAATCCCAAAACACTAGCACCTGCTAAAGCTGGAATAGACAAATAAAAAGCTATCTTTGATGATTCAACTCTGTCAAATTTTAAAAATCTTGAAGCTGTAATTACTATACCTGATCTACTGACTCCTGGAATAATAGCTAAAATCTGAAATAACCCTATTATAATAATACTTTTAATATTTAATTCTGAAGAAATTTTATTTTTCAATTCAAACTTATCTGAAAAGTATAATAAAATTCCAAAAATCAATGTTGTCCAAGCGACAACTTTTAAGTTTCTAAATTGATCAATTAAATTTGTGGAGTAAAAAATATAACCAACAATAACTAATGGTATAGACCCAAGAATTATTAGTAGAAATATATTTTTATTATTAATGATATTTATTAACTCTTTTCTGAAAAATAAAATAATTGCTAACAAGGAACCTAAATGCAGACTAATATCTAATTGTAGGTTGCTAACATTGAAGTCACTCAATCTTGATATAATTAAAAGATGTGCAGACGAGCTAACTGGAATAAATTCAGATATTCCTTGAATAATTGATAAAATTAGCGTCTCTACATATTTTGAAATCATTAGATCCAATACTTCATAATGAAATTGTAACCAAATTAAAGCAATTACATATTTGCATATCATCTATGCATAATAAGAAAAAACCGCTGATTTACTTAAGTTTTGTGGAATATTAGTCAATATTTATGACCTTGTAATTGTTTATTATTAAATTTTTATCATATATACAGCGTCCACGATGTCAGAAAAAATGCTTAAGTTTGTTGATATAGGTCAACAAAATCCACCTAAAAGAGATATATCAGACCGAAAAGAGGATTTTGATGAAATTTATCAAGAATTTCTAAAAGATAGAGCTGTTCAGCAGTCAAGCAGATGTTCCCAATGTGGAGTACCATTTTGCCAAGTTCATTGTCCATTAAGTAACAATATACCAGATTGGCTTAAACTAACTGCTGAGGGAAGATATGAGGAAGCTTATCAATTATCACAAAGTACAAACAACATGCCAGAAGTTTGTGGAAGAATTTGCCCCCAGGATAGGCTGTGCGAAGGAAATTGTGTAATAGAGCAATCGGGTCATGGAACAGTAACTATTGGATCAATAGAAAAATATATCACAGAGAAAGCTTGGGAAAATGGTTGGGTTAAACCAATAGAAATAAATAGTGAAAAAAATGAGAGTGTAGGAATTATAGGTTCTGGTCCTGCTGGACTTGCTTGTGGAGAACAACTCAGAAAAAAAGGATACAAGGTAACTATATATGATCGTTATGACAGAGCTGGAGGGCTACTAATATATGGTATCCCAGGATTTAAATTAGAAAAGCATGTTGTTCAAAGAAGAATAAAACTTCTGGAAGAAAGTGGAATTAAATTTGTCTTAAACTTTGAAGTTGGAAAAGACTCCAGCTTGACGGAGTTAAGAGAAAAACATGATGCAATTTTAATAGCTACAGGAGTTTATAAAGCTAGAGAAGTTAATCTACCTGGTAACGATTTGAGTAATATTTTCCCTGCAATGGAATTTTTGACAGCATCAAATAAAAAAGGACTAGGTGATAAAGTTGAGTTGTTTGATAACGGAACTTTAAATGCTGAAGGCAAAGATGTTGTAGTAATTGGAGGTGGCGATACAGCAATGGACTGCCTAAGGACTTCAGTGAGACAGAATGCTAAATCTGTAAAATGTTTATATAGAAGAGATAGAGAAAATATGCCAGGATCAGCAAGAGAAGTTGGCAATGCAGAAGAAGAAGGTGTTGAATTCATTTGGTTAACAAGCCCTAAAGAGTTTAAGGGAACAAATAAAATTGAAAGTGTAGTTGTTAATAAAATGAAATTGGGTGAGCCAGATGATAGCGGTAGGAGAAAACCAGTTGTTGAAGAAAATTCAGATTTTGAAATTAAAGCTGATCTTGTTATCAAAGCGCTTGGATTTGATCCAGAAGATCTTCCAAAACTATTTAATGAAGAAAAATTACAAGTATCAAGATGGGGAACAATAAAAGCGGATTTTGATACAATGGAAACTAGTATTGAGGGAGTTTTTGCAGCCGGAGATATAGTTCGTGGAGCGTCTTTAGTGGTTTGGGGTATCAAAGACGGAAGAGATGCCGCAACATCAATTGATAATTATTTACAAAGTAAACAAAAACTTAGAGTTGCTTAATGAAGTTAAGAAACAAAAATTTAAAAATTTTAAAAAGTAATCATGTTTACTCGGAAGAAATGGAACATGATGCATGTGGTGTAGGTTTAGTAGCATCTACCGAAGGTCTAAAATCAAGAAAAGTCGTAGAATATGGAATCGATGCCTTAAAAGCTGTTTGGCATAGGGGTGCAATCGATGCAGACGGAAAAACAGGAGATGGTGCTGGAATCCATATTGAAATTCCTAAAGATTTCTTTGAGGAAAAAATTGAAGTCACTGGTCATAAACATGATAATTCTGAACTATGTGTGGGTATGATTTTCTTGCCAAGAAATGATTATAGTGCTCAAGAGCAATGTAGAACTATTGTTGAAAGTGAACTAACAAAAAGAAATTTTAGTATCTATGGCTGGAGACAAGTTCCTGTTGACCCCTCTGTCTTAGGAGAAAAAGCTGAACAAACAAGACCTGAAATTACTCAAGTATTGTTCACGTACAATGACAAAAAAGTTGTCAATAAATCTCTGGAACAAAAATTGTATGAAACTAGAAGAGTAATTGAAAAAGAAGCTCTCAATAATCAATTAAATAATTTTTATATATGTTCATTTAGTTCTAAATCTATCATTTATAAAGGAATGTTTTTAGCAGAAGCTTTGTCAGATTTTTATACTGACTTAAAAGATGGAAGATTTATATCTAGGTATGCAATATTTCACCAAAGATTTTCAACCAATACTGCGCCTAGTTGGGACTTAGCTCAACCGTTTAGATCTATAGCGCATAACGGTGAAATAAATACCCTTAAAGGAAATGTTAATTGGATGAAGGTTCACGAAGAAGAGATGTTTAGTCCAGTTTTCGAAGATATAGAGAATCTTAAGCCTGTAATACCAGCTGGAAATTCTGACTCTGCTTCATTAGATAATGTTTTTGAGTTATTAAATATTTCTGGACAACCTGCTCCTCTAGCAAAATTAATGTTAATACCAGACGCTTGGTCAAAAAAAAATAAGGTATTAAAAAAAGATCATCAACAACTATTCAATTTTTTAAATAGTACCATGGAGCCTTGGGATGGGCCAGCTGCTATAGCTGCAACAGATAATGAATGGGTAATTGTTGCAACCGATAGAAATGGATTAAGACCACTTAGATATACAGTGACAAGAGACAAACTTCTTTTTGCAGGAAGTGAAACAGGAATGATAGATTTAAATGAGAAAAAAATTGTATCTAAAGGAAGATTAGGACCTGGAGAAATTTTAGGAGTAAGAATAGAAAAAGGTAAAGTATATTCAAACGATGAAATAAAAAACTACCTTTCAAAAGAATATAAGCATTACAACAATCAGATTATTGATCTTGATAAAAAATTAGAGGCAGAAACTGAAAAAGTAGAGTTAGAAGGCCAAAGTTTGAGGAATTTTCAACATTGTTTTGGATATAGCATAGAAGATTTAGAATTAATTCTTCATCCAATGGCAGAAGATGCTAAAGAAGCAACAGGCTCAATGGGTGATGACACGCCTTTAGCAGTTTTATCTGACAAATATAGACCACTATATCATTACTTTAGACAAAACTTTAGTCAGGTTACAAATCCACCAATTGATTCTCTTAGAGAAAATAAAGTTATGAGTTTAAAGACAAGATTTGGAAATCTTGGTAATATTTTAGATTTTAGTAAATTAACTAAAGACAATATTTATGTCTTAAATAGTCCGATATTATCAAATGCACAATTTGAAAAATTTTTGAAATTCTTTGGAAATAATAATAAAGTTTTAGATTGTACATTCAGCAAAGATGATGATTTAGAGACATCAATAAATTTACTCAAAGTTAAATCTGAACAAGCTGTTAGAGAGGGAATTAAACAAATAATATTATCAGATAAAAATATTTCAGAAAATAGAATGCCAATGCCAATGCTTTTATGTATAGGGGCAATAAATACACATTTAGTTAAATTAGGTTTAAGAGGCTATGTTTCTATTAATGTTCAAACTGGAGATGCTTTAGATACTCACTCTTTTGCAACATTAATTGGTGTTGGTGCTACTACAGTGAACCCTTATTTAGCTTTTGATAGCTTATATCAAAGACATTCTAAGAAATTATTTGGAAATTTCACTTTTGATGAATGTGTTTCAAGATACATTAAATCAGTCAATCTCGGTCTTCTTAAAATAATGTCTAAAATGGGAATTTCTGTTTTAAGTTCTTATAGAGGCGGATGTAATTTTGAAACTGTGGGACTAAGCAGAACAATTGTGAAAGATTACTTTCCTGGGATGTTATCAAAGATTTCTGGAATTGGTTTAAAAGGAATAGAAAAGAAAATCAGAACTATACACAAAGAAGCATTTTTCAATAATTCAAATATTTTACCTATTGGAGGTATTTACAGATATAGAAAAAATGGTGAAACACATCAGTATCAAGGCAAACTAATTCATTTACTGCAAACTGCGGTTGGACAAGGATCTTATGAAATATATAAAAAATACACAAAAGGTATTTATAATCTAAATCCAATAAGTTTAAGAGATTTAGTAGATTTTAAATCTAAAAATCCCATCGATATATCTAATGTTGAGCCTGCATCTAATATATTAAAAAGATTTGGAAGTGGAAGTATGTCTCATGGAGCTTTATCTAAAGAAGCACATGAAACCCTTGCTGTTGGTATGAACAGAATTAAAGGCGCATCTTGTAGTGGTGAAGGTGGAGAAGATGAAAAAAGATTTAAGATTATGGAGAATGGAGATAGTGCAAATTCAAGGGTTAAACAAATTGCATCAGCTAGATTTGGAGTAACAATTAATTACTTAAATAATTGTAATGAGATTGAAATCAAAATTGCACAGGGCGCTAAACCAGGTGAAGGTGGACAATTACCAGGTTTTAAAGTTACGGATGAAATTGCGAGATTGAGACACTCAACGCCAGGAGTTACTTTAATATCACCTCCACCACATCATGATATTTACTCAATAGAAGATCTAGCTCAATTAATTTATGATTTAAAACAAATAAATCCTAAGGCTAGGGTTGGAGTTAAATTAGTTGCTTCATCAGGAATTGGAACGATAGCTGCTGGAGTTGCAAAAGCTAAAGCAGACATAATTTTAATCTCAGGGCACTCAGGAGGTACAGGAGCCACTCCACAGACAAGCGTTAAATATGTTGGAGTTCCTTGGGAGATGGGATTAACAGAAGCAAATCAGGTATTGACTTTAAATAACTTGAGACATCAAGTGACGCTTAGAACTGACGGTGGAATAAAAACAGGAAGAGATGTTGTAATTGCATCTATGATGGGAGCAGAAGAATTTGGTGTAGCAACAACTGCTTTAGTCGCAATGGGATGTATAATGGTCAGACAATGTCATTCAAATACATGTCCAGTGGGTGTTTGCACACAAGATGATAAATTAAGAGAGAAATTTACAGGAACTCCTGAAAAAGTAGTAAACCTTTTTACATTTATAGCACAGGAAGTAAGAGAAATACTTGCTGATCTTGGTTTCAAATCTTTAAATGAAGTAATTGGAAGAACTGACTTACTAAGGCAAGTAAGCAAAGGATCACCAAACTTGGATGATCTAGACTTAAATCCTCTTTTTGTTCAGGCAGATCCTGGAAAAAATAAAAGATATTGTGAGAAACCTGAAATTAATTCTGTTCCAGATACTTTAGATCAAAAATTATGGCCAGAAATAGAAGACAAAATAGATAAAAAAGAAAAAATAAATCAAGAATTTGAAATTCAAAATACTGATAGAGCAGTTGGTACTAGAATTTCTTATCATTTGTACAAAAAATTTGGAAATAACAATCTTGATGAAAATTCGATCGAATTAAATTTTAAAGGTTCAGCAGGCCAATCCTTTGGTGCTTTTGCTATTAAAGGATTAAAACTAATTTTAAAAGGGGATGCAAATGATTATGTTGCCAAAGGATTATCAGGTGGAACTATTGTGATTAAATTACAAGATGAAAGCAACCTTGTTTCAAATGAAAATACTATTATTGGAAATACTGTTTTGTATGGAGCTACTTCAGGAAAGTTATTAGCTGCAGGACAAGCAGGAGAGAGATTTGCTGTTAGAAATTCAGGTGCAACTGCAGTAGTAGAAGGTTGTGATTCAAATGGCTGTGAATACATGACAGGTGGAAACATTATTATATTAGGAGATATTGGCGATAATTTTGGAGCTGGTATGACAGGAGGTATGGCATTTATTTATGACCCTGAAAATCAATTTGACAAAAAAGTAAATCCTGAAAGTGTAGTTTGGCAAACTCCAGAAACTAAATTTTGGATTGAGCACCTAAGGAAATTAATTCAAGAGCATGCAATAGAAACAAATTCAACAATCTCGAAAAAAATCGTTGAGAATTTTGAAAATGAAATAAATAATTTCGTCCAAGTTTGTCCAAAAGAAATGTTAGATAAGTTAGAAAATCCTATATCAAACAAAAAATTAGTCGGTCAAGCTAGTTAGTATTTTTAATAATACTATCTAACTCTTTACAAATAATGTTTAGATTTTTTTTTGACGAGAGACTATGGTCACCCCTCTTAATTATATTTAATTTTTTTTTTGCTTTGCTGAAGATTTTTAAAACTTTTCTTGAGTATTTAATTGGTACAACTTCATCTTTTTGACCATGCACCATAGTAACAGCTATTTTCATCGGAATTTTAACATTCAAAACTTTATTTTGTTTTTTTCTTCCATCTTTAATTAATTGATTTGTTATGAGATACTCATACCCACCATTTTTAATTTTGCTAATACCTTTTTTGATAATTTCACTCTTTGTCTTTTTTTGAAAATTTTTTCCACATTATTCTTGTTAAAAATTCTGGAGCAGAGCCAATTCCTATAAAGCCTTTAATCTGTTTCTTGATTGATTTAAATAATAATAAAGAAATCCAAGCACCCATACTAGAACCTATTAAAATTATATCATTTTTTTTAACTATATTCTTAATAGTCTGTTTTGCATCATTTGCCCAAGTGGAAATATTCCCTTTTGTAAATTCACCTGAAGATTTTCCGTATCCAGAATATTCTAGTGCCAAAAAACCCAATTTATTTTTTTTAGCATAGTTTAAAAATCTTTTAGGTTTATCTCCTTCTATATCGGATGCAAAACCTGGCAAAAATATAATATAAAGATTTTTCTTATAATAATTGCTTATATATCTTAGTTTTTTTGTTTTAGAAATTTTTAGAAATTTAAATTTTTTCATATAAAGTATTAAAATTGATTTGAAATATTATAACTCTACCATATGCACCCAAAATTGAAAGTTCTGCAAGTTATACCTAAACTTGGATACGGTGGTGCAGAAACAGGTTGTTATGATATCGCACACTATCTACATGAAAATGATTGTAAATCTTTTTTAATTTGCAACGGTGGTGAATTAACAAAGTTTATAGATAAAAAAAAAGTTAAATATATAAGGCTACCTGTTAATTCCAAAAACCCCATTTTGGTTTTTTTTAATTCAATAATTATTTCTTTAATAATTTTATTTTATGGAATTAATATTGTCCACGCGAGAAGTAGAGCGCCTGCATGGTCTTGTTTGCTAGCTACCAAAATCACACGATGTAAATTTGTAACTACATTTCATGGAACATATAATTTTAAAAGTAAATTAAAAAAATTATATAATTCTGTAATGTTGAGATCAGATTTAATTATTGCTGGGTCTAATTTTATATTTTCACATATTAAAGAAAACTACTCTGAATACCTTAATGATAAAAAAAAATTCTTGGTGATATTTAGAGGCATTAATACTGATTATTTTGATCCATCAACTACTATAGAAACAGAGGAAGATGAATTATTTAAATCATGGGGACTTAAAATTGAAAGAAAAACTGTTCTATTGCCTGGAAGATTAACGGAATGGAAAGGCCAAGAAATGTTTTTAGATGCTATTAATAAAGTAAATATTAATTTAGGACACGAGGTATTTAATGTAATTATTCTTGGGAGCGATCAAGGAAGAGAACTTTACAAAAAGAAACTTATTAGGTTAGTTGAACAGTATAGATTAACTAACCAAGTAAAATTTATAGATCATTGTAAAAATATGCCTCTAGCTTACAAAGTTTCAGACATCATAGTTTCTTCATCTATAGAACCAGAAGCCTTCGGAAGAATATCTGTTGAGGCTCAGGCAATGAAAAAACCAATTGTTGCAAGTAATATTGGGGGATCAAAAGAGACTATAAATGATAATAAAACAGGATTTTTATTTGAAGCAAATAACTCTGACGATCTTTCAAAAAAATTAATAGAAATTATGAATTTAGATGAACAGACTATCAATCAAATGGGTATAGAAGGTAGAAAAAATGTCGTTTCAAAATTTAATGTTGAAAAAATGTGTTTTTCTACTTATTCAGAGTATAAAAAATTAATAAACTAATGCCAAATATTACTTTACCTGATGGAAAAAAATTAAACTTTGAAAAAAGTATAACAGGCACAGAGGTTGCTGAAAAAATTAGTAAGTCTTTAGGCAAGCAAGCTTTGGTGATGAGCATAAACGGTGAACTTAAAGATTTATATACTGTTATTGATCAAGATTGTTCTATTGAAATATTCACAGCTAAAGATCCAGAGGGTTTAGAAGTAATTAGACATGACACTGCACATATAATGGCTATGGCTGTCCAAGAACTATACCCAGGTACACAGGTAACAATTGGGCCAGTTATAGAAAATGGATTTTACTATGATTTTGCAAGAAAAGAGCCTTTTACTAGCGATGATCTAAAAAAGATTGAAAAAAAAATGTCAGAGATAATAGATAAAGATGTAAAAACAAGAAAAGAAGTTTGGGAGAGAGATAAAGCAATAAGTCATTTTAAAAAAATTGGAGAAAAATATAAAGCTGAGATAATTGAGAGCATTCCTAAAAACGAAGAACTTACGGTTTATCATCATGGCGAAACTTGGCATGATTTATGTAGAGGTCCTCATTTAGTATCTTCTGGTAAAATAGGTAAGGCTTTTAAATTGACAAAAGTATCTGGAGCTTATTGGCGTGGTGACTCTAATAATGAAATGCTTCAAAGAATATATGGTACTGGTTGGGCAACTCAAAAAGAATTAGACCTTTATCTTCAGAGAATTGAGGAGGCAGAAAAAAGAGATCATAGAAAAATTGGAAAAGAGATGGATTTATTTCATTTTAGAGAAGAAAGTCCTGGATCTGTGTTTTGGCATCAGAAAGGATGGAATTTGTTCCAAAAATTAGTTTCTTATATGAGAATGAAACAAGATCAAGATGGTTACAAAGAGATAAATACGCCAGAAATACTTGATAGATCTTTATGGGAAAAATCTGGCCACTGGGAAAAATTTGGAGCTAATATGTATACTTCAACTACACCAGATGAAAAAGTATTTGCAATTAAACCAATGAATTGTCCTGGTTGTGTTCAAGTATTTAATCAAGGACTTAAAAGTTATAGAGACTTACCTTTAAAGATGTCAGAATTTGGAAAAGTTCACAGATATGAACCCTCAGGTGCATTGCATGGATTATTACGCGTAAGAGCCTTTACTCAAGATGATGCACATATTTTTTGTACGGAAGAACAAATTACTGAAGAATGTTTGAGTGTTACAAATTTAATTTTAGAAATTTATAAAGATCTTGGTTTTGAAGATGTTATTTTAAAATATTCAGATAGACCAGATTTAAGAGTTGGAGACGATAAGGTTTGGGATAAGTCAGAGGCTGCGTTGTTAGAGGCAATCAAAGCGACTAAGTTAGAGTACTCAATTAATAAAGGTGAGGGAGCATTTTATGGACCAAAAATTGAATTTGTTTTAAGAGATGCAATCGGCAGAGATTGGCAGTGTGGAACCTTGCAGGTAGATTTAAATTTACCAGGTAGATTAGGAGCTTCTTTTGTTGATAAAGATGGAACTAAAAAAGTACCCGTAATGTTACACAGAGCATTATTTGGATCTTTAGAAAGGTTCATAGGTATCCTTATAGAGAATTATGCAGGCAAGCTGCCATTTTGGATATCACCTTTACAGGCAGTAGTTATTCCAATCTCTAGTGATTTTGATGAATATGCTAAAAGTGTAGCTAAGGAATTAAAACGGAGTGGTTTGATTGTCGAGGTGGATCTTAAAAATCACAATTTAAATTATAAAATAAGAGATCATTCTTTAACAAAAGTACCAATGTTATTGATTTGTGGAAAAAAAGAAGTTGACTCCAACAGTGTAACTATTAGAAGATTGGATTCTAATAAACAAGAAAATATGGCTTTGAAAGAATTTATAAAAAAATACTCCGATCAAAATAAAGCCCCTTCAATCTAAGTGGCAGATTTTAAACAAAATTATTTTCAAAAAAGAACTAAAGCAAGAGGCCCAAGGTCTAACAACAGGATTACATCAAATGAAGTTCAAGTTATTGCAAGTGATGGAGAAAATTTAGGAATTTTGAATTTAAATGAAGCTATCAATAAAGCAAAAAATGAAGGTTTAGATTTAATTGAAATTGCTCCAAATGCAAAACCGCCAGTCTGTAAAATTATGGACATGGGTAAATATAAATACGACGCACAAAAAAAAGCTAACAAGGCAAAAAAAAAACAAAAGAAAATTGAATTAAAAGAAATAAAATTAAGGCCAGTTACAGAAGTTCATGACTACACTTTCAAAATTAAAAATGCTCAGAAATTCTTGGCAAAAGGCGATAAAGTCAAATTTACAATAAGGTTTAAAGGAAGAGAATTACAACATTCGAACCTTGGCAATGAATTAATGGATAAAATTAAGGCAGACATGGAGACTATTGGTAGAGTAGAGCTTCAGCCAAAATTTGATGGAAAGCAAATGATTATGGTAATCCAGCCTTTATAAGCCATATTTCTAGTTGTAAATTTAATTTAATATTTGTATAACCCCGAAAATTATGCCCAAGTTAAAAACAAAAAGTTCAGCTAAAAAAAGATTTAAAATCTCAGCTAAAGGTAAGGTTATTACCCCACAGGCTGGAAAAAGACACGGCATGATAAAAAGAACGAATTCGCAAATTAGAAAACAAAGAGGCACGACTGTTTTATCCAAACAAGATGGTAAGATAGTAAAATCTTATATGCCTTACAGCTTAAGAGGATAAAATGGCAAGAGTTAAAAGAGGAGTTACAAGCAGAGCTAAACACAAAAAAGTTTTAAAAGCTGTTAAAGGTCAGTGGGGAAGAAGAAAAAATACTATAAGAGTTGCAAGACAAGCAATGGAAAAAGCTATGCAGTATGCTTATAGAGATAGAAGAAATAAAAAAAGGGATTTTAAATCACTGTGGATACAAAGAATTAATGCTGGTGTCAGATCAGAAGGTATAACATATTCAAAGTTTATCAATGGTTTAAGCAAATCAGGAATTAAATTAGATAGAAAAATTCTTGCAGAAATTGCTTACGACAACCCCGAAGCATTCAAAACTATAGTTAAAAGGGCTAGAGCAGCATTAAATTAATCAAGACTATTGTTTTTCTTCCTTTAACAAATATTCTATTAAAATGTCTGATATTAAAAAAATAAAAGATTATTATATCGATAAGCTTAATACAGAAAATAATATTGAAAAAGTAAATAACATCAAATCCGAACTATTTGGAAAAAATGGAATTATATCGAACGAATTTAAAAAATTAGGTTCGATTTCTGTAGAGGAAAGAAAAAAATTAGCCTCAGATTTAAATAATATTAAAGATGAACTTCAAAATAAAATATCAATCAAAATTCAAGAAATTGAAACTAAAGAAATTAATTTAAAGCTTGAGAAAGAAAAAATTGATGTAACTCTTCCAGAAAGAAATATTGAAATTGGTAAAATTCATCCAGTCTCCCAGGTAATAGATGAAATTTCATCTATATTTTCCGAGATTGGATTTAGCGTAGAGGAAGGTCCGGATGTAGAAAATGAATATAATAATTTTACAGCATTAAATACACCAGATAATCATCCAGCTAGAGATATGCATGATACTTTTTATCTTGATAATAATAAGGAATTACTTTTAAGAACACACACATCCCCAGTTCAGGTAAGAACTATGTTAAAAGGCAAGCCTCCTTTTAAGATTATTGCACCAGGAAGAACTTATAGATCAGATAGTGATCAAACTCATGCTCCAATGTTCCATCAAGTTGAAGGATTACATATAGATAAGAATATAAATATGGGACATTTAAAAGGATGTTTAAATTATTTTATTAAGGAGTTTTTTGAAGTTGATAAAATTAAAATGAGATTTAGACCAAGTCATTTTCCATTTACTGAACCTTCAGCAGAAGTAGATATAGGGTATGAAATTAAAAATGGAAAGATAGTAATTGGCGAAGGTAATAAATGGTTAGAAATTCTAGGCTGTGGAATGGTTCATCCAAATGTTTTAAAAAATGTAAAAGTTAATCCAAGTAAATATCAAGGATATGCCTTCGGAATTGGTATAGATAGACTTGGAATGTTAAAATATGGAATTAATGATTTAAGAGCCTTTTTTGAGACTGATTATAGATGGTTAAGTCACTTTGGTTTTGATCCATTGGATGTTCCTTCAAATTATAGAGGACTGAGTAGATGAAGTTCACAGTTGACTGGTTAAAAAACCATCTTGATACAAAATTTAATAATAATCAAATAATAGATAAATTAACTAATATTGGTCTAGAAGTAGAAAGTTTTGAGAGTTCTACATCTGAGCTAGATACTTTTATCGTAGCAAAAATTATAAACGCCAAAACCCACCCAAATGCAGACAGATTGAAGTTATGTGATGTTGACATAGGTGGTGACAAAACAATTGAAGTAGTATGTGGAGCTCCAAATGCAAAAAATGGTCTTTTGACAGTTTATGCACCTCCAGGATCGATTATTCCTAAAAATCAGATGAAATTATCTGTAAGCAAAATAAGAGGTGTAACATCATATGGAATGCTCTGTTCTGAATCAGAACTACAATTATCCAATGAAAGTGACGGAATAATAGAATTAAAAGACAATAAATATGCAAATAAAATTGGAGAAAAATATTTTAAAAACACTTCTGAAAAAGTAATAGATTTATCAATTACGCCCAATAGACCAGATTGTTTAGGGGTAAGAGGAATTGCTAGAGATTTATCCGCTGCTGGTGTTGGTAAATTAAAAATTAATAAAAAATCTAATTTAAAATATAAAGGTAATCAAAATATAAATGTAACAATAAAAAAAGAAAAAGCTCAAGGATGCACAATATTTGGAAGTTGTTTAATAAAAGGTGTAACAAATATAGAGAGTCCAAAATGGCTTAAAGATAAAATTCTGTCTTTAGGCCAAAAACCAATATCTGCGATAGTCGATATTACTAATTATGTAATGTTTGATTTAAATAGACCATTACACGCTTATAATGCAGATAAAATAGACAATGAAATTATTGTTAGAAGTTCTTCCAAAGGAGAAAGCTTCGAAGCCTTGGATAATAAAAAATATATTTTAGAAAATGATATGTGTGTTATTTCTGATAGATCTGGAGTCCTAGGTCTTGGCGGCATAATTGGCGGAACAAGATCTGGAACAGAATATTCAACTAAAAACATATTATTAGAATCTGCTTATTTTTTACCACGTTCAATAAGAAAAACCTCTAAACAATTAAATATAGATACAGATGCAAAATTCAGATTCGAAAGAGGCATAGATCCTTTATCAATTGAAGAAGGATTAATAAAAGCTTCTGAGCTAATAAAACAAATTTGTGGTGGTGAAATAAGCAATTTAGATGTAAAAAAAATTGAAAATTATAAAAAGACAATAATTAATTTTGACCCATTTCTTTTTGAAAAAACGACAGGGTTTAATGTTGAAAATAAAGAATTAATTAAAATACTTGAAAAGCTAGGTTTTAATGTATCCAAGAATAAAAAAATTTTAAAGTTAGTAGTACCTTCTTGGAGACCAGACATAACTCAATCAATTGATATTGTTGAAGAAGTAGTAAGAATAAAAGGGTACGAACATATTAATACCTCAGAACCTGTTAAGACAAGATTAAAGCCTACTCTTAATTATTATCAGAAATTATTTCATTTTTTACAAAGATCTGTGGCATCAAAAGGATATTTAGAAACTGTGACTTGGTCGTTTACCGACTCTAAAATTAATCAATTATTTAAAGAAAATGATGAAGAAATACCAATTGTAAACCCGATTAGTTCAGATCTAAATGTTTTAAGAAATTCTATTTTCCCAAATTTAATATTTTATTTAAAAAAGAATTTAGATAGAGGATTTAAAGATATTTCTTTATTTGAAATTGGTCCAGCGTTTAAAGGAAAAAATCCTGGAGATCAATTGACTGTTATAGGCGCTGTAAGGGCAGGAAAGGTTTCAAGATTATCTTGGAATGATAAAGAAAGGATTGTAGACACATTTGATGTAAAAAAAGACGTAATTCAAAGTCTTTGTGAAGCAGGGATTGACAAAGATGATATTGTTATAGATGATAAAGCTCCTTCTTACTATCACCCAGGAAAATCAGGAGGGGTGCACCAAAATAAAAACGAAAAAAAAGCTCTAGCATATTTTGGTGAAATTCATCCAAACATAATAAAAAAGTTAGATATTAAAACTGAAGGTTTAGTAATATTTGAAATTTGTCTTGATTATATAAAAGAGTCAAAACAAAAGATAAAAGATTCAAAATCTGAATATAAATTTTCTGATTTCCAAAAATCAGAGAGAGATTTTGCATTTATTATTAATAAAAATTTTAAATCTCAAGAATTGGTTGATATAATTAAATCTGTTGATAACAAATTAATTAAGTCAGTAAGAGTATTTGATGTATTTGAGGGAGAAAACATACCAGAGGGAAAAAAATCTATAGCTGTTAATGTAACTATTCAGCCAGAAGAAAAAACATTAAATGAAAATGACCTGGACAACATTAATAAACTAATTATCTCTACAGTAGAGTCAAAGTCTGGCGCAAAAATTAGATCCTAAAAATGGGAGATACAATAGATAATATTAGGAATTTTGCAATTATAGCTCATATAGATCATGGTAAATCAACTATAGCTGATAGAATAATTCATAAATGTGGAGGTTTAAGTGACAGAGAAATGAAATCTCAAGTGCTAGACTCTATGGACATAGAAAGAGAGAGAGGAATAACAATTAAAGCACAAACAGTTAAATTAAATTATAAAGCAAAAAATGGCAAAAATTATATTTTAAATATTATAGACACCCCAGGACATGTAGATTTTAGCTACGAGGTTAGTAGAAGCCTTTATGCGTGTGAGGGGTCAATATTAATTGTAGATAGTACTCAAGGTGTAGAAGCCCAAACACTTGCAAATGTATATCAAGCACTTGATATAAATCATGAGATTATTCCAGTATTAAATAAAATTGATCTACCAGCTTCTGATATTGATAGAACAAATAGTCAAATTGAAGATGTTATTGGCATAGATACATCTAATTCTGTTCCTTGCTCTGGAAAAACTGGACAAGGAATAGATGAAATTCTTGAGCAAATTATTAACTCTTTGCCTGGACCTAAAGGTGAAAAAAATAGCAAATTAAAATGTTTATTAGTTGATAGCTGGTATGACACTTATCTTGGAGTAGTTATATTAGTTAGAATTATAGATGGAAAACTAAAAAAAAATATGAAAATAAAAATGATGTCAACAAATCAAGAATATATTGTAGAAAAAGTTGGTGTTTTTACACCTAAGGCAAAAGATGTGAGCGAGCTTAATACTGGAGAAATAGGTTTTATTACAACTGGTATTAAAATTTTATCAGAAACTAAAGTTGGAGACACTATATGCGATGCAGAAAATCCTCTCCAAGATGCATTACCAGGTTTTAAACCAAGTAAACCAGTAGTTTTTTGTGGTTTATTTCCTGTAGATAGTTCTGAATATCAAAAATTAAAAGATGGACTTGCTAAATTACAATTAAACGATTCAAGTTTTTCTTATGAAGCAGAATCATCATCTGCCTTAGGACTTGGTTTTAGATGTGGATTTTTAGGGTTATTACATCTCGAAATTGTAACAGAAAGACTCGAGAGAGAATTTGATATTAATTTATTAACAACAACCCCGGGTGTAGTTTATAAAGTTCATTTAAATAGTGGAAAGATTATTGAACTTCAGAATCCATCAAATTTGCCAGATCCAAATTATATTAAAATAATCGAGGAACCTTGGATAAAAGCAACCATAATAACACCAGACCAATATTTGGGTTCTATAATTAAATTATGTCAAAAAAAAAGGGGTATTCAAACAAATTTAAGTTATTCTGGTAATCGTGCTGTCATTAATTATGAAATTCCTTTAAACGAAGTTGTTTTTGATTTTAATGATAGATTAAAATCTATGACAAGTGGATATGCAAGTTTTGATTATGAAATTATGGATCATAAGGTGGGAGATTTAGTAAAAATGAATATTCTTGTAAATTCTGAGCCAGTAGATGCTCTTGCAATGATGATACATAAAGATTTAGCACAAACCTTAGGAAGAGAAGTTTGTGAAAAATTGAAAGACCTAATCCCAAGACACAATTTTATGATACCAATTCAAGCAGCGATAGGTGGAAAAATAATTGCGAGAGAAACTATAAAA
Source organism: uncultured Pelagibacteraceae bacterium (assembly GCA_902545405.1). GTDB lineage: Bacteria > Pseudomonadota > Alphaproteobacteria > Pelagibacterales > Pelagibacteraceae > Pelagibacter. The sequence continues at coordinate 23,641 of CACCFT010000005.1, read as the reverse complement.
GGCTTCAAAAAAGATGTTTTAACAAAAATTCATGGTGGTGGTGCAACTGATAGAAAAAGAAAATTGCTTGAAAAACAAAAAAAGGGTAAAGCTAGATCAAAGCAATTTGGAAAAGTAGAAATACCACAAGAAGCATTCATAGGTGTTTTAAAAATTGAGAATAATAAATGAGCAATCTAATTGAAATAGCAAGCAAATATAAATCAACAAAGAAGATGATGGGTTTTATAGATATTTATAATTATTATTTTAATACAATTAAAGATAAAAATTTGAATATTTTTGAAATAGGTGTTGAGACTGGGGAATCTTTAAGAATGTTCAGTGATTACTTCAATAAATCAAATATTGTTGGTTTAGATATTGAAAATAAAGATTATAATATTGAAAGAGTTGAGATTTTCTGTGGCGATCAGTCTGACAAAAAAATACTTAATAGAATTATAGAAAAATATAAAACTTTTGATGTTATTATTGATGATGGAAGTCATAAAAATAAGGATGTAATAAATAGTTTTAATCATTTATTCCCTTATCTTAAGTTTGGAGGTTTATATGTTATAGAAGATTTGCAGACTAGCTATATTCCAAATTGGGGAGGTGATGGAGTAAACCTAAATAACAAGAAAACCACAATGAATTTTATCCGGTCGCTGGCTGATAGAATGCATTATCAGGATATCGATAATCCGTTCTATCAAAAACATGATTTTGATGGGTTGATAGAGTTCGTACACATTTATAGAAATATTGCTTTCATAAAGAAACAAAAAAGATTTTATGAAAGCAATCTTTGTTATAAAAATTCTTGGTACTTAGGGCTTAAAAAAAATAGAAAAGATTTTAATTTTAAATCTTTAAGAGACTTAAGATACTTTATAAAATATTTTATAAAACATATATTAGGTTAAAAATTAAATGAAAAAAGTTTTAATAACAGGAGGAGCAGGTTTTATAGCGCATCATGTTATAGACTATATAATTAAAAATACTAATTGGAAAATTGTTACTTTAGATCGATTAGACATCTCAGGAAATTTGAATAGGTTGTCAGAAATACTACAAGATTCTTTACCTGAAGAAAAAAAAAGAATTAAAATTGTATTTCATGATCTTAAAGCGGAGATTAATTCACAGATAAAGTCCGATATAGGCAATCCAGACATAATACTCCATCTTGCTGCTGCTAGTCATGTTGATAGATCAATAAAATATCCAATGGAATTTGTTCAAGACAATGTAGTTGGAACTGTAAATTTATTAAATTTTGCAAGAGATATTAAAAATTTAGAAAAGTTTGTTTATTTTTCTACAGATGAAATATTTGGAAATGCACCACAAAATGTATCCTACAAAGAATACGATCGATATAATTCGACCAATCCTTACAGTGCAAGCAAAGCCGCTGCGGAAGAATTTTGTGTTGCATATGAAAACACTTATAAACTACCTATTTATATAACTCATACCATGAATGTTTTTGGTGAAAGACAACATCCCGAGAAGTATATCCCCATGGTAATAAAAAGAGTTAGAGACGGAGAAAAAGTTTTTGTTCATTCTAACAAAGAAAAGACAATGGCAGGAAGCAGACATTATATTCATGCAAAAGATGTTGCTGATGGATTGATGTTTATATTAAATTTAGAAAATTATGTCCATAAAGGAGATTTTGGTAATGCAAAATGTCCAAAATTTAATTTAGTTGGACCTGAAGAAATTGACAACCTATCATTAGCTAAAATGATCGCAAAAACACAAAAAAAAGACCTTATTTATGAACTGATAGACAATCATACTTCCAGGCCAGGTCATGATTTGAGATATTCATTAAGTTCTGAGTTATTAAAAAAATTAGGTTGGACTCCAAAAATTAAATTAAGTCAAAGGATTGAAGAAGTAGTAAATTGGAGTTTGGAGAATAAGCGTTGGCTTTCAGAAAATTAAATTATTGTTTAGCTTGTAATTCTAATAAACTTAAAGAGGTTCTTGATTTAAATAAACAACCTCTTGCAAATTCATATCTAGTAAAAAAAATCACTAAAGAAAAAAAATATGAATTGAAAGTTAATTGTTGTCTTAATTGTACTCACCTACAATTATCAATAGCAGTTGATCCAAGAATAATTTATAAAAATTACAGTTATGTAAGTGGAACAACTCAAACATATAAAAAATATATGAAAAGGTTTTTTAATTTTTGTTTAAAAAATACGAATTTAGTAAATAGAAATATTTTAGATATTGGTTGTAATGATGGTTCTCAGTTAGATATTTTCAAATATAAAAAATTTCAAACATACGGTATAGATCCTGCACAAAATATTTTTAAATATTCCTCGAAAAAACATAAAGTTATTTGTGATTTTTTTAATGCTAAATCAATTAAAAAACTAAAAAGCAAATTTGACATTATCATATCTCAAAATTCGTTTGCCCATAATCCAAATCCATACAAATTTCTATTAAATATAAAAAAATTAATGCATAAAGAGTCTACAATTTTTATACAAACAAGCCAGGCAGATATGTGCAAAAATATTGAATTTGATACAATTTATCATGAACATATAAACTTTTATAACACAAATAGCATGAATACTTTAGTTGATAGAGCAGGTCTGAAGTTACATAATATTATTAAGAGTCCCATACATGGAACAAGTTACATCTTTGTTATTAAGATAAAATCAAATCAAAAAAAAATAAAGAAATATCTAATAAGTGAAAAATACTACTCCTTAAAATTTTACTTAAATTGGGCTAGAAAATGTGAAAAAAAAGTTAAATTAATCAAAAAAAGAATAGATAAAATACACTTAAATAATAAAATAATAGGCTATGGAGCCGCAGCAAAAGCTAACACTTTCTTAAATTTCTCTAAGATTAAACTTCACCTTATAATTGATGATAATAAATTAAAACAAAATAAATTTACTCCTGGAAGCCAAATTTTAATAAAAGATTCGTCTGAATTAAAAAAAATAAATCAAAAATTATATATTTTGCCCTTAGCATGGAATTTTTATTCAGAAATAAGAAAGAAAGTAAAATCTATTAGACCAAACAAAGAAGACAGATTTATATTATGTTTTCCTAGAATTAAAATTATGAAGTAATTAAGCTCTAAAATTTGCTTTTAAGCATAGGTAGCTTTTTAATAAACCAAGGAATCTATGTTTATATACTTCGTGTTTTTTTTTATCAATGAAGTAAAATAATATCAATTTGATAAATGATGAAATAAATTTTCTAAATGTGAATAAAAAGGCAAATAAATATCCGTTATATTTTTTGTTAAAATAAAATAGAGACCACAAATAATGCCAATTTCTTTGAATTTCCATTTTGTAGTTATTCATTTGTAAATGTGATTTTCCACCAAGGTGCTTAACATATACATTTGGAAGTTTATAAATTTTTAAACCTATATTTTTTAATCTTCTACATAAATCAATTTCTTCTAGGTATAAAAAAAAATTCTCATCAAAATACTTAGTACTTTTACAATTATAATTATTAATAAACATTACAAAGCCTTTGACTTGTTCAACTTCAATTATTTTATGATTATTAATTTTCATTATTTTAGTTTTTTTTATCGTTTCCGTTGGCGAAAGAATCCCCAAGTTTTCAATTTTAGAGCCAATTAAATATAGTTTTTTTATTATATCGTTATTAATAAATGCATCGGGATTTATATGTAAAATAAATTTTCTTTTTATTTTTTTTGCTCCAATATTAAATGCTTTTCCAAACCCTAAGTTTGAGCCTGTTAAGATGCACTTTGCATTTTTTCTTTTTTCAATTTCCTTCTTAAATTTTAGTCTACCTGAGTTCTCCACCACTGTTACTTTAAACTTTTTATTAATATTATTTAAGCACTTATTAATTATATGATCTGATTTATAAGTTACAGTTAATATTTCTATGTTTTTATGAAAGTTTTTCATCTAAAAAAATAAATAATAAATTAATTGTTTTAAAAATAAAATAATTTATTTATAGGTTTTTTAAAATAGCTATGGAGAGGTGGCCGAGTGGTTTAAGGCGCACGCTTGGAAAGCGTGTAAAGGGTAAACTCTTTCATGGGTTCGAATCCCATTCTCTCCGCCATTTTATGATAGAAAAAGGATCTTTTTGACAGTTTTTTTGAAAATAGAAAAAAAAAACAAAAAATCATCAAATAAACGTTGATAATCAATACTGATTTAAGCATTTATCTCTCAGTGATTTTTAAATTTTTTATAAAAATGTTATAAAAAAATTTTCCAATTTAAAAATTAAATGACAAAAAATAATTCAAATAATTATCAAGCCGACTCCATCAAAGTTCTAAAAGGTTTAGAGGCTGTAAGAAAAAGACCAGGTATGTATATCGGTGATACTGATGATGGGACTGGGTTGCATCATATGGTTTACGAGGTTGTAGATAATTCAATTGATGAAGCTCTAGCGGGTTTTTGCAAAAAAATTGAAATAAGTATTAACGATGATAACTCTGTAACAGTGATTGATGATGGTAGAGGAATTCCTGTTGATATTCATAAGGGAGAAAAAAAATCTGCTGCCGAAGTTATAATGACCCAACTTCATGCTGGTGGTAAATTTGATCATAATTCCTATAAAGTTTCTGGAGGACTACATGGAGTAGGAGTATCAGTTGTCAATGCTCTTTCAGAGAGATTAAAACTTACAATTAATAGAGATAATAAAAAATATTATATAGAATTTAAAAATGGAGATGCTAAAACTTCCTTAAAACAAGTCGGCAAATCAAAAACAAGTGGTACCGAAATTAATTTTGTTCCATCGAAAGATATATTTTCATCTATTAAATTTAGTTTTTCTATATTAGAAAAAAGAATGAGAGAATTGGCCTTTTTAAATAAGGGCATAAAAATAGTTTTAAGTGACTTAAGACAAAAAAAACCAAAAATATTAGAGTTTAAATTTGATGGTGGTATCACTGAATTTGTCCAATTCATTGATGAGAAAAAAGAAAGTTTAAAAAACAAAAATGAAAATGATCTTTTTAAAAAACCTATATACATCGAGGGTTTGAAAAATAATATTGATGTTCAATGTTCTCTTAAATGGAATGCAAGTTATAGTGAAGATGTATTACCATACACTAATAATATCTATCAAAAAGATGGAGGTACACATCTTCTTGGATTTCGAAGTGCATTAACAAGAGTTGTAAATAAATATGCAAATGAACAGAATTTGTTAAAAAAAAATAAAGTTTCTTTATCAGGTGATGACGTTAAAGAAGGATTAACTTCAGTTCTTTCTATCAAAATTCCTGACCCTAAATTTTCATCTCAAACAAAAGACAAATTAGTGTCATCAGAAGTTAGAAATATTGTTGAAACTATCATTAATGAGAAGCTGTCTATTTGGTTTGATCAAAATCCGTCGATTTCAAAAATTATCTTAACTAAAATTATCCAGGCCGCTGTAGCCAGAGATGTAGCTAGAAAAGCAAGAGAAAATGTGAGAAGAAAAGGAGCTTTAGAATTAACGGGTTTGCCTGGAAAATTAGCTGATTGTCAAAATTCAAAGCAAGATGGTACTGAACTATTTATTGTAGAGGGTGACTCAGCTGGTGGCTCAGCCAAACAGGGCAGAAACCGTGAAAATCAAGCAGTTTTGCCGCTAAGAGGAAAAATATTAAATACTTTTACAGATCTTAATGGATCGAAAAAGAACGGAAATGCCAATGATTTAAAAACTAAAAGCTTATCAAAAATGATTTCATCAAATGAAATAGTTACATTGATAAACGCACTTGGTCTTGATCCAAAAAATGAGGAAATAGATCTCAAAGATTTAAGATATGGAAAAATAATAATTATGACAGATGCCGATGTTGATGGCTCACATATAAGAGCATTATTGTTAACGTTTTTTAATAATAAACCATTTGATAAATTAATTGAGTTTGGACATGTTTACCTTGCTCAGCCACCTTTGTTTAAAATTAATAGAGGAACTAAGAGCATTTATATTAAAGATGAAAATGAGCTTGAAAGTTATTTAATTAAAAATTCAAAGGATATTAAAAAGTACAAAAAGAATTCTAAAGAATTTAATAATATTCTCCAAATAGAAAAGTCGAAACTAAACATTCAAAGATTTAAAGGACTTGGGGAAATGAATCCTGATGAATTATGGAATACAACTTTAAATCCTGAAACAAGAAATTTGTTACAAGTTCAATATTCAAAAAATAGTAAAAAAGATCAAGATTTGATACAAACCTTAATGGGTAACGATGTTTCTTCAAGAAAAGATTTTATTGTTGAAAATGCAATAAATGTTTCAAATTTAGATATTTAGATGGATTTAAAACAATCTGTCAAAGCAGCATCATTAAATAAGTCTACTTATATCAATTTAAGATGGATTGGGATTTTAGGTCAATTCATAACTATAAACACAGTCAAATTTATTCTTGGTTTTGAGTTCAACTTTATTTTATCTAATCTTATAATTTTCGTTGGAGCTTTAAGTAACTTTTACTTAATGTTTTTTTATAAAAAACCAATACTCTCAAACGTAACTTCTTTTAATTTTTTAACTTTAGATATACTTCAATTGAGTGCTTTACTTTATTTATCTGGTGGCATTTTAAATCCATTTTCAATATTTCTTTTGATACCAAGCATATTTGCTGCATCTAATTTAAATATTAAAACAAACATTGCCTTAATTTTAATTACTCTAGCATCGATTATAATTTTAACTTTTTATCATTATGAATTGCCAAAACCATTGGATGAATATAGTATTAGTCAATATTATTACTATGCTATTCCTCTTGCATTGATAATTGCGTTATTTTTTTTAAATTATTTTGCATTTATTTTTGGACAAGAAACAAATCTTAGGAAAGATGCATTAGATAAAATCCAAGAAGTAATTTCCAAAGAACATGAGCTGGTTTCACTTGGGGGACAAGCTGCAGCTGCAGCTCATTCATTTGGTACTCCTTTGTCTACAATTAAAATTATTTCTCACGATTTATTTGATCAATTTAAAGATAATAATGATGTAAAAAAAGATCTCGAACTTTTAATTAGTCAGGTTAATAGGTGTAATGATATTTTAAAAAAATTAACATTAAATCCTAATATAGAAGATGATTTTATTGACAGAAACAAAACACTTTACGATTATATTAATGAGATAGTTAACTCATTTAAGAAAATTTCTAATAAGAATTTCAATATTGATAAAGAGCAAGATTCTAATTCATTTGAAATATTAAAATCTGTTGAAATTGTTTATGGTTTGAGGAATTTTATTGGAAATGCTAACAAATTTTCAAATGAAAATATCTATATTGCTATCAAAAGTGATAGTCAAAAGACTGAAATAACAATAGAGGATGATGGCCCAGGTATACCAAAAGATATACTTAATAAGATTGGAGAGCCTTATATCAAAACACTTAAACCCAAAGATAATAAAAAAACTGGATTAGGTTTAGGGATTTTTATAGGCAAAACATTGTTAGAAAAAAATTTTGCTCGAATAACAATTAGAAATTCTGAAACTAGAGGTGGAGCTGAAGTAAAAATAGAGTGGGAAAATAAAAATTTAAAAAAATTAGTGTAATTTTTTATTATTTTCAAACAATCCACTAAGTTGACCAATCATTACATCACCTAACTCTTGAACGTCAGCAATTTTTATTGCTTTTTTGTAATATCTCGAAACATCATGGCCTATACCTATGGCAAGAATTTCGATATCACTTTTGTTTTCAATTGATTTTACAGTTTGCTTTAGATGTTTTTCTAAAAAATCACCCGAGTTAACAGATAATGTTGAATCATCAACCGGAGCTCCATCTGAAATAACCATAAGAATTTTTCTTTCTTCTTTTCTTTTCTTAAGCCTATTGAAAGCCCAAGTAATAGCTTCACCATCAATATTTTCTTTAAGCAAACCCTCTTTTAGCATTAAACCTAAATTTTTTTTTGACTGTCTCCAGTGAGTATCAGCAGATTTATAAATTATATGTCTTAAATCATTTAAACGTCCTGGATTTTTTAATTTTCCAAGTTTATTCCACTTTTCTCTACTCTTACCACCCTTCCAATTTTTTGTTGTGAAACCAAGAATTTCTACTTTAACTGAACATCTTTCTAATGTTCTAGACAATATATCAGCACAAAGGGCTGCAATAGTAATTGGCCTTCCTCTCATTGATCCAGAATTATCTATGAGTAAAGTCACAACTGTATCTTTAAACTCCAAATCTTTCTCTTTTTTAAAGGAAAGAGAATTATATGGATCAATTATTACTCTTGGTAATTTTGAACTATCTAATAAACCCTCCTCAAGATCAAATTCCCAAGATCTATTTTGTTTTGCAAGTAACTGTCTTTGTAATTTATTTGCGAGTTTTGTAATTATGTCTTGAAAACTAGTTAGCTGTTGATCTAAATTCTTTCTTAATTTAGAAATTTCCTCTGAGTTTTCTAATGTTTCTGCTTTTGCTGTCTCATCAAATTCAGAAGTATATATTTTATATTCTTTATTACTTATTCCTAAATTTTTTTTCTGAACAATATTTTCTATTTCATTGTTTTCAGCATCATCATTTCCAAGTTGTTCATCAAGTCTAAATTCGTTCATTTCGTCAGAACTATCAACACCTTCGTTGATACTGTCTTCCTCTTCTCTTTCTTGAGATTCTCCACTATCTGTTTTTTGATCATCTTTTGAATTGTTATTATCTTGCTCATCCTCTTTCTGCTCTTCCCTTTTGTTTTCTTCTTCAGACTCAAAGATTTCCATATTCTGGAGAATTTCTGATATTTTGGAATTGTATATGTCTTGATTCACTGCATTTTCTTTTAAAAAGTCTATGTGTTTATCTAAAGATTTTTCAAAATCGGCTTTCCAGTATGATAAAATTTTTTTAGCACATTCAGATAAATTTACGTTCATTAGTTTATTAAGCATGTAATATTCAAAAGCTTCAGAAACATTAGATTCCTCTTTCTTTTTTATATTTTCTGATTTTGCCATACTGATCTTATTGATATATTTGGTCATTAAATTTTTAGAAATTCCCTTCATCATTTGTGACCCTAAAAGTTCATATCTTATTTTTTCAGAAATTTTATAGAGTGTATGGCAAGTAGGCGTTTTTGGAATATTTTGTTCCAAAGTAGAATTATCAGAAAATTTTCTTTTTAATGCCTCCGAATCTGCTTCGGCTCTTAATTTAATAAAGTTTTCCTTATCTTTTAAATTGTCAAATTTAGAAATATCAAATTCTTTTAATTTTTTTTTTTCTTTTAAAGTATGTGTTTCACCTGAAATGGCTTTGATCGTTGAGTTTAAAGCTTGTTTAAATTGCTCTTTTATAAGATCATCTTTGTTCATTAAACCTGAATATTTATCATCGACTCTGGCAATTCTTCACCAAAACATCTTTGATAGTATTCTGCGATTGTATTCTTTTCTACATCATCACATTTATTTAAAAAAGTTACTCTGAACGCATAGCCTACATCTTTAAATATTTCAGAATTTTCTGCCCAATGTAGTACTGTTCTAGGGCTCATAACCGTTGAAATATCTCCAGCCATAAAGCCTTTTCTTGTAAGTGTCGCAACTTTTATCATGTTTGCAACTCTCTCTTTACCTTTATTATTATCTAAAGATTTATTTTTTCCTAAAATAATATCCATTTCTTTTTCCAAAGCTAAATAATTTAATGTTGTTACAATGTTCCATCTATCCATTTGTCCCTGGTTTATTTGTTGTGTTCCATGATAGAGTCCAGTCGTATCTCCTAAACCAACAGTGTTTGAAGTTGCAAATAATCTGAAATATTTATTTTGTTTAATGACCTTATTCTTATCTAATAAAGTAAAATTTCCTTCAGCTTCCAAAACTCTTTGAATTACAAACATAACATCTGGTCTACCGGCATCATATTCATCGAATACTAAAGCGACTGGATTTTGTATCGACCAAGGAAGAATTCCCTCTTTGAATTCTGTAACTTGTTTTCCATCCTTGATTACAATTGAGTCTTTCCCAATTAAATCTATTCTACTAACATGGCTATCTAAGTTAATTCTAATACACGGCCAGTTTAATCTAGCTGCAATTTGTTCTATATGTGTGGATTTACCTGTTCCATGATAACCTTGTACAAGAACTCTTTTATTAAATGAAAATCCAGAGAGAATTGCTAAAGTTGTGTCTTTATCAAATTTATAAGTTTTATCTATATCTGGGACATATTCAGTTTTTTTTGAAAATGCGTCAACTTCCATATTAGAATCTATACCGAATGTTTGTTTAATCGATAATTTAATATCTGGGGTCTGTTCAATATTTATTGTCAATTTTGTCCTTATATGTATTTTTTAATTGGGTATAAGCTAAAGTTATCACTTTAAGCTTATCTTCAAATTTTTTATTGCCAGCATTCATATCAGGGTGAAATTTTTTCACAAGTCTTTTGAATTTTTCTTGTATTTTGGCCCATTTTAAACCAACTCCAACACCCAAAATTTCAAAGGCTTTAAGATCATTACTATTGAACTTAAACTTATTCATATGATTCAAGCTACTAAAATCTTTAAATTTTCCATTTTCATCTTTTAAAGTATTGTTCCACAGTATTTTGAAAAAATTATCTGAAGAGCTAAAACTCTGTGTTGGCTTATGCCATGTCATGTCAGATTTTAAAAAATTGATTACTTGTTCGTCACTCATACCTGAAAAATAATTCCAGCTTTTATTAAACTCTCTTACATGCTCAAGACATAGAAGCCGATATTCTTTGCTGTTATCCTTTTCTTTTGGAGCTTTGTAAAGTCCCTCTTCGTTACAATTATTCCATTCACAAATATTTTTCATATTATATAATATCAAGTTTAATGGATATTAATCAACTTTCAAAAAAAATTGAAAATAAACTTTTGAAAGAAACTTCTATAAGAAACGTAAAGATAATTGATAACACTTATAAGCATTTGAAACACAATTCACATCATAAAGGCAAATTTCATATTAAATTAGAAATAAATTCTGATATATTAAAAAAAACGAATAGAATTGTGTCTAATAAATTAATTTACAAAATTTTAAGCGAAGAATTGAAAACTGATATTCATTCTTTACAAATAAGCTTTATTTAGTTCTTTTAATAAAAACTTGTTCAATTCTCCAGATTTTGCCTGATAATTTAGGTTTAATTTTCCAAAATTCCTTATTAATATTAAGTTTATACTATCTGATTTATTTTTTTTATCACTTTTCATAAAATTTAGAATTGAAGTAATTTTCCTTTTATTAAAAAGATCTTTATATTTATGTTTAATTTCTATCTTTTTAATATGATCATTTATTAATTCAGAATTTGTATCTGAAATAATTTTTTTTTCTTTACTAAAATTTACAGCATTCATTAAACCAAATATAACAGCTTCACCATGATTTAATTTTTTTGAGTAACCAAGAGTAGCCTCATATGCGTGAGCAAAAGTATGGCCAAGATTTAAAGATTTTCTTAAATTTTTTTCTTTTTCATCCTTTTCAATAATTTTTTTTTTTAATAAACAGCTATTTAAAATTGCATTAATTATAAAATTTCCTTTTAGGTTTAAAATCTTATTAAAATTTTTATCTAAAAAAACAAAATTTTTTTTGCTATCAATTAAACTACTTTTTAGTATTTCAGCATATCCACATATAACTTCTCTTTTGGGGAGGGTACGTAGTAAATTAATATCTGAAATTACTAAATCTGGCTGATAAAAACTTCCTAAAAGATTTTTTCCAAATTTATTATTAATACCTGTTTTGCCACCTATAGAAGAGTCCACTTGAGCTAATAAAGTGGAAGGTATATTAATAAATTTTATTCCTCTTTTATATGTGCTAGCTGCATATCCAACTACATCTCCTGTAATTCCTCCACCAAATGAAATTACACAATCCTCTCTATAAAAATTATTTTTAAATAAAACATTATGTATTTTATCGATACTTAAGTAACTTTTATTTTTTTCATTTGCATTAAAATTTAAAGTATAAGTTTTTTGATCTTTTAAATTTTTTAAAAGTAATGTTCTAAATTTGGTTGGTATCTTATTGTCAATTACGATCAAACATTTTGAAAATAATAATTTATTTTTTTTTAAAATATTTTTTAACTTTGGGATTAGATTGGTACCAATATGAACTTCGTAATTTTTACTTTTAGTTTTAACCTTTATTATTTTTGATTTCATATTTTTTTATAATTTTATTTGCTATTTCATTTTTATTTAGCTGATCACAATTAATTGTGAAGTCTGCCAAACTATATATTTTAGCTCTTTCATTTATTAGTCTCTCTAGATCTGTTTCACTTAATATCATAGCCAGAGGTCTTTTTTTGCTACCATTTATTCTTTTAATTATTACATCTTTTTTCCAGTTCAACCAAAAACTAAAAGAACCCTTCTTACATTCTCTCCTAATATTAGTATTTATATATGCACCTCCACCTAGTGATAAAATTTGTTTCTCACCTTTTAAACATGATAATGTTATTTCTTCTTCACATTCACGGAAGTATTTTTCTCCCCTTTTTTTAAAAATTTCAGCAATTTTCATTTTTTCTTTTTCTTCAATTTTATCATCTATATCAATAAATTTAAGTTTGGTTTGTTTAGAAATCAATTTTCCGATTAATGTCTTTCCCGAACCCATCATACCTACTAAAACTAGATTTTTATTTGATTCCATATATTTCTAAGTTGAAAAAACACAAATATGTCTTATTTTGATTTTACAAAATTATATGCTTTTAAAACATTATACTACAAAGGAATATAACATAATATGAAATTTGCAATTAAAGCTGGAATTATTTTTTTTATATTGATTTTATCCATTGTTGTTTTGAGTCAGATTGATTTCCCATCCCCCAACAAAAAAATTGAAGTGATTTTGCCTAATGAAAATTTTAAAACAATTAAGTAAAATAATTTTCAGAATAACCTTAATTTTATTTTTTTTTAATTACTCTTTTGCAAATGAACCAATCGATATCTGGAAAATTGAAAAAAAAGACATCATTAACAAAGAAAATTCTACTTCAAATATAAATGCAAGTAATAATTTTAATACTAATACAATATTATCAGTCCAATCTAGTTCTGAGATAGAGATAAATAAAGAAATTGAGTCATCCACTATAAAATTAGCAGGATTATATGACCCTGCACAGAATGGCTTAAAAATTGACATGTGGTCTAATAGTGATGGTCAGTTAATTAAAAGTATATTAAATAAAAATTTAAATAGAAACTTATCTGAATTTTCAAAAAAAATATTAGACATAGCTTTACTAACAAACTCATATATTCCTACAAATAATATTACTGAAGAGGAATTTTTAGAGTTTAAATTTAATCATTTAATAAATAAAAAAGATTTTGAATTAATTAAAGAATTTTTAATTAATAATTCAGAAGTTTCTAATAAAAATAAATTGATTAAATTTTACTCTGAATATTTTCTTTCAAATTCTGAAGTAAAAAAAGCATGTGAAATATTTAATGTTAGTGATGCTATTTCTGATAAATATTTAAATAATTTTAAAATTTATTGTTTAATTTTAGAAGATAAAAAAGAACAAGCTCAACTACTCTTTGATTTGTCAAAGGAATTGGATGAAATTGATATTTTTTTTGAAAATAAATTTAACATATTAATGGGTTACGCAAGCAAAGATGAAATAATTTCAGACGAAAATATTTTATATTTTCACTTATCTCATAAAACAAATAACGATTTTAATTATGAGCCAAAAATGGACTCTCCAAGATATATCTGGAGTTATTTGTCGTCATCAAATATTCTTAAAAATGCAAATTCCTTTGATATTGAAAATCCAGGAGATTTAAGATTATTAGAAAGGGCAACTCATGAAAATGTATTTGATGAGAGAGAACTATTAGATACATATAAAAAATTTCAATTTAACATAACGCAACTATTAAATGCCAAAGATGCTTATAAGCTTCTTCCAGATTATGAAGGTAGAGCTTTATTATATCAAAGATTACTCTTATCCATTGATGTTGAGCAAAGATTAAGCATGGCTTCGGAATTATATAAATCTTTCCAAAAAAAAAAATTGGATAATGCGTTTGATAATGAAATAAAAGTAATTTTAAAAAAAATAAAAAAAGATGATGTTCCCTCAAATTTTACTACCTTTTATGAAAATCATACCGATAATAAGTTAAAAAAAGAGAGAAAGATAAAATTCAATAATAAAAAAATACATCAGTCAAAATTATTAAATTACTTTTTAAATAAAACTAGTTTGCCTAAAGCTGAAAAGGAAACAAATGATATTTTGAAAAAAATTAAAAGAAACAAAAAATATGTTTTTTCTACAAAAGATATGATTCTTATTGAATCGCTTAAATCTGATGGTGTAAAAATAGATAAAAAATACTCAAACCTTTATGAATACAACTTTCAATTTTCCTCTGATATAAAACAAATGCTATCGAATGGAGAGTTAGGTTTATTATTAATTAAAATAGTAGATATTGTTGGTGAAAGTAACCTCGAAGATCTGGATATAAATACGGTGAATTTATTAGTTTCAACTATGAATGAGATAAAAAATGTAGATTTAAGGAATGAAATTCTATTAGAAGTCTTACCTTTAAAAGTCTAAAGAATAAATAAACTATGTCAGTAAAAGAACTAATCACAGTACCTGATGATATTCTCAGAAAAAAATCTGAGCCATTAAATAAAGTTGATGTTAATGAAAAAAAACTCATAAAAGATTTATTTGAAACTATGTACCATCACAATGGTATAGGTTTGGCAGCTGTTCAAGTAGGAATTCTTAAAAGAGTAATTGTTTTAGATGTCTCAAAAAATGAAAACGAAAAAAAACCTTTATGCTTTATTAATCCACAAATAAAAACTTTAAGTGAAAAAATGTCTACATATGAGGAAGGCTGTTTATCAATACCTAATACCTTTATTGAGATAGAGAGACCAGAAATTTGTACAGTATCATATATAGATGAAAATGGTGATAAGAAAGAAATGGAATGCGATGGACTACTCTCAACATGTTTACAGCATGAAATAAATCACTTAGATGGAAAACTAATCATTGATTATTTATCTAAAATAAAAAAAGATTTAATAATAAAAAAATTGTCTAAACAAAAAACTTCTAATAGAGTTATTGTTTAAATGTCAAATATTGTATTCATGGGTACTCCGCAGTTTGCTGTGCCTATTCTTAAAGAAATTAATCAAAAATATAAAATTAACTGTGTTTTTACTCAGCCTCCAAGTAAATCAAATAGAGGTCAAAAGTTTACGAAATCACCAATTCATAAATGTGCAGAGGAACTTAATCTAGAAATTAAAACCCCAAAAAGAATTGATGAAGAATTTGAATATCTTAAAGAATTAAATTTAGATCTTGTAATTGTTGTTGCATACGGACAGTTAATTTCAAAAAAAATTCTTGATTTGAGTAAAAAAGGTTTTTTGAATATTCATGCTTCATTATTACCAAAATGGAGAGGGGCGGCACCAATCCAAAGATCGATTTTAAATATTGAAAAAAAAACTGGTATATCATTTATGAAAATTAATGAAAAATTAGATTCCGGACCAGTATGTAATAAATATTCAATAGATATTCTTTATCAAGATAACGCAGAAATTTTATCAGAAAAATTATCTTATTTGAGTACAGAAAAAATTTTAGAAAATGTGCAAGAAGTTTTAGACGGAGAGGCAATATTTAAAGAGCAAGATCATGCAAAAGCTACATACGCAAAGAAAATTCAAAAAAAAGAGGGAAAGATAGACTGGAATAATAGTGCTCGTAAAATAATTGCTCAAATAAATGGATTATATCCAAAACCTGGTGCATGGTTTGAGCTTAACAATAAAAGATATAAAATATTAAAAGCCAAAATAAACAAGCAGTCAGGTAAAATCGGTGAAGTAATCGACGAACAAATGACAATAGCATGCGGTGAAAATTCAATAAATATTATTGAGATACAAAAAGAGGGCAAGAATACTCAATTAATTAAGGAATTTTTATTAGGTAATAAGGTTAGAAAAGGAACAATAATTACAAGTGAATAGATATCAGATTCTAATAGAATACGAAGGCACTTTATACAATGGTTGGCAAATTCAAAAAAAAGGTAGGTCAATCCAAGAAAATATTGAGATTGTCTTATCTAAACTATTAAAAGAAAAAATAAAAATTTACGGATCTGGACGAACAGACGCAGGAGTTCATGCTAAAGAGCAATCAGCACACTTTGATACTACAAACAAAATTATTCAAACAGATAAATTATTAAATTCACTAAACTTTTTTTTAAATAAAAAAAAAATATCAATATTGAAAATAAAAAGAAAAAATAAATTTTTTCATTCAAGATTTTCTGCGAAAGAAAGACGTTATACCTATTTAATAAGAAATGATGTTTCTCCTTCAGTTATCAATTTTAAAAGAGAGTGGCATATTAAAAAAAAAATTGATGTTAAATTGATGAAAAAAGGAGCAAAAAAATTAATTGGAACTCATGATTTTTCAACATTTAGAGCATCTAATTGTGCTGCAAAAAGTCCGGTAAGAACCATGAAAAAAGTAAAAATAACAAAAGTTAAAAATGTTATAAAAATTCAATTTGTGTCAAAGTCATTTCTTAAGAGTCAAGTTAGATCCATGGTTGGTTCACTTAAATACCTTGGTGAAAATAAATGGAACTTAAAAAAATTTACCAGTATATTTAAATCAAAATCTAGAAAAAATTGTGCTCCTATTGCCCCTGCGTATGGTTTATATCTTGAGAAAATTATTTATTAGATTTTTCTTTTTTCTTTTTTATTCTCCATCTTGATCCCTCTCTAACTATGTAACCACAACAATTTTTGGAGCCACACTTACAAGGAAAATCCTTATAATTTTCATCAAAACTAAATCCATAATCATAAGTTAGTTCCTCATTTTTTTTTATATCTTTGATAGAACTAATCCATAATTTTAAACCTTTACCTTCAACTTCACAGTTTGGATTACAAGAGTGATTAATAAGTCTTGCAGTATTGTAAGCAAAATCACCATCTAAATCATACCTATTATTTAAGTTAAAAAGATAAATTGCTTTATCGTTATCAAATTTTGGATTATTTTCGGTTTGTTTTTTTGTAATTATTTTACCTATGTAGTAAATAATCTTAGTTCCTTTTTTTATATTTTTAGATGCAAACAGTCCCCTGTTATCAATATTTGATGATTTTTGTTTATATAGTTTCATGATTATTTATTTTCCGACTCAATTAATGCATTTACATGATAATTAGCGCTTTCAGCAAGCGCTTTCAGGTCGTATCCACCTTCTAATAACGACACCACTTTTCCATTAGTAAACTTATTAGTGGCTTTCAGTGTTCTTCTTGTTATTTCATAAAAATCTTTGGATGAAAGTTCGAATTGAGCTAATGGATCGTTCTTGTGAGCATCAAATCCAGCAGAAAAGATTAGATAATCAGGCTTATATTCAATTAACTTATCTAAAACTCTATCATAAGCATTAAAATACTCTTCAGAATTTGTGCCAGCAGGAAGAGGTATGTTAAGAGAATTATTATACTTTCCCTTGTCTTTTTCTGAGCCACCACCTGGATAAAATGGATATTGATGTGTTGATATATAAAGTGAATTTTTGTTGTCATACATTACATCATAGTTTCCATTTCCCCAATGAACATCAAAATCTACACATGCAATTCTTTTATAATTATATTTTTTTATTAAATAATTAACTGCAACACCTGCATTAGAAATACAGCAAAAGCCCATTGATTTGTTTTTTTCAGCATGGTGTCCTGGAGGTCGTACTACACAAAATGCATTTTTATATTTTTTATTCTCAATTCCATCTATTGCACTTATAGCTGATCCTGCGGCTTGAAATACTGCATCCTTACTTCCAGGCGATACAACAGTATCACCATCTAAAAAGTTTAAGCCACTTTTAGGAAATGAGTCTTTTAAATTATTGATATAATCTTCAGAATGAGTCATATTAAGAATATCATTAGGAACAACACCTGGCTTATCCCAAAGCAGTTCTTTATTTTTTTTTAAAGTATCAATTATTGAAACTACTCTCTTCGGTTGCTCTGGATGACCATCGCCTGTTATATGTTTTTCTGAAGATTCAGATGTTAAAATTGCAGTTTTCAAGCGAAATAATTATGTAAAATGT
Source organism: uncultured Pelagibacteraceae bacterium (assembly GCA_902545405.1). Lineage (GTDB taxonomy): Bacteria > Pseudomonadota > Alphaproteobacteria > Pelagibacterales > Pelagibacteraceae > Pelagibacter. The sequence goes on along the minus strand of CACCFT010000005.1, from coordinate 5,327 downwards.
TCTTATAAATCTTGGTTAACTTTTTTAAATCTGAGATCGATGTTCTTTCATTGATCATATGAATAGTATTATTTCTTAATCCAAGCTCAAGACGTGGTATTGAACCTAAAAATCTGCTGTCACTTGTGCCACCTCTACAATTTAATTTTGCATTTTTACCTGTAATTTTTTTTACAACTTTTTTTACCATATAAATTTCTTTATTTGGCTCTGTGTAGAATGCTTCTCCACTTACTTTATAATCTATTTTAGTTTTGCAATTTTCTTTTTTTGCAACTGCGTTAATAATTTTACTAAGTTTTTTTTTCAAAGATGTTGATTTATAAATTGAATTAAATCTAACATTAAATTTAGCACTTGCAGATTGTGGGACTACATTTTCAGATATATTATCCACATTAATTTTTGTAAATTCCAAATTTGATGGCGGCATATACTTTGTTCCTTTGTCTAGCGGAACACTTTTCAGTTTAGATATTATTTTAGCAAGAGCAGTGCATGGATTTATATATGTCCCATAAAATGCAGAGTGTCCACTTTTTCCATATACTGTTACTGTTCCATTCATAGAACCTCTTCTTCCAATCCTGATTTCATCTCCAACTGATTTATTTGATGACGGTTCGCCTACTACCGAAAAATCAATTTTTTCTTTTTTTTTCTTTAAATATTTCATAACGGCTGGACAACCATGACCTGTAGTTTCTTCATCAGCCGTAATTATTATTGATATAGAACCTTTAAATTTTTTATTTCTAATAAAATTACTTACAGCACTTATCCAACATGCCACACTACCTTTCATGTCCTGGGATCCTCTTCCATATAAATATCCTTTTTTTACTACTGCTTTAAATGGCGGAAACTTCCAATTATTGAGGTTAGCAACAACATCTGTGTGACCCAAATAATTAATGTTAGGTTTTGAATTACCAAATTTTGCATATAAATTTAATGCAGGTTTAGCACCTGCACCTTTTGATTTTATTATTTGACATCTAAAACCTAATGAGGAAAGTTTCTTTGAGAGGAACTTCATAATCCCTTTATCCTCTGTTTTAATAGTTTGAAATTTTATTAGCTGCTGAGCTAACTTTAGTTCATTAAAAGTTTTCATTAATTTAGTCTCTTAAAAGATCGTTAACGGACGTCTTTGATCTAGTTTTTTCATCAACTTGTTTAATAATTACTGCACAACTTAACGATGGTGCAGATGGATTATTTTTATCAGGAAGAGAACCTGGTACAACAACAGAGTATGGAGGTATTTTACCATAAGTGATTTCACCAGTCGTACGGTTTACTATCTTAGTACTTTGTGTAATCAGCATCCCCATACTTAATACTGAGCCTTCTCCAACTATAACACCTTCAACAACTTCCGACATTGCACCAACAAAAACATTATCTTCAATAATTGTTGGTAATGCTTGGGCAGGTTCCAATACTCCACCAATTCCTGAGCCAGCAGAAATATGACAATTTTTTCCAATTTGACAACAACTACCTGCACGACTAAACGTGTCCATCATGGTTCCAGAGTCGATCCATGCTCCGATATTTACATAGCATGGCATTAAGACTGCATTTTTACCTATGAATGATCCTCTTCGAACAGGAGAATTAGGAACCATTCTAAATCCTGCTTTTTCGTGATCTTCTTTAGACCAGCCTGCAGTTTTACCTTTTAATAAATGTGCTTTATCATACCAACTGCTGTAAGGACCATTTAAATTTTCCATTGGATACATTCTAAAACTTAACATAATTGCTTTTTTTATATGTTGATGTGTTACCCAATCACCATTGATTTTCTCAGCTACTCTGACTTTACCACTATCTAAGTCATCAATAATTTGATTAACAGTTCTTTTTAAACTCTCATCTGAGTTAGGACTTACTTGGTCTCTATTTTCCCAAGCATCATTGATTATATTTTCTATGCTCATAAATTTAAGAACTTTTTAATAACCTTATTTCTTTTAAAAATAAAGAGAGATTTTCGATTTTATAATCGATGTAATCTTTGTCAGACTCTTTTTTCCCCCAGTATTCATTATTGATAAGCCAAGCTGTTATTGTACCTCGCTTTTTACCTATTGATAAATTTTTAGCTATATCCTCGATATAAAGAGTTTCTTTTGGATTAATCTTAAATTTATCAACCATAAGATCAAAAGCTTTGGCTTCAGGTTTAGGGTGATATTTTGCGTCTACGATATCAAATATATCTTTAAATTGGTCTTCAATACCAAGAGTTTTCACTATATTTTTTACGTGAGCTCTACTTCCGTTTGTGAATACGAATTTATTTAAATTAATTTTTTCTAGCTCATTTCTTAGGATAAGATCTTTTTCCATAAATGAAAGATCAATGTCATGAACATACTCCAAGAATTCTACCGGTGGTATATCATGATGTATCATCAATCCATTTAAGCTTGTGTTGTATTTGTGAAAATAATCTCTTTGTAATTCTTTAGCTTTTACAAGATCTAAGTTGAGCTTATTTGAGATATATTTTGTCATCCTCTTACTAACTTGGCCAAAAACTGCCTCTAAATCATTATATAAAACGCCATCACAATCAAATAAAATATTTTTTATATTTTTTAAATTATTCATTTTCTTATTAATGTTCCTGCGCCTTTATCAGAAAATAACTCAAATAGTATTGAATGTGGTTTTCTCCCATCAACAATAACTACACCTCTAACACCATTAGATATTGCATCTAGACAAGTCTTTATTTTTGGTATCATACCTCCAGAAATAATATTATTTTTTAACATTTCATTGGCTTTATTGAGATTAATTTCAGATATAAGTTTTTGATTTTCATCAAGAACCCCCTCAACATCTGTCATCAAAAGAAGTCGTCTAGCATCGATCTCTTTTGCAATTGAACCTGCAGCTACATCTGCATTAATATTATAAATTTTACCATCATCACCCAGTCCCAAAGGGACAACAATTGGAATTTGTTTATTATTAATAAAATTTAATATTTTCTCTTTGTTAATTTTTTTTGGTTTCCCGACATATCCCAATTCTTTACTTTCAGGAATAATATTAATTATATTATTTTCTTTAGGTGATATTGAACAAACATTAGTGCTTTTAGATTTTAATTCGTGTAAAATCTCTAAATTAAGCTCTAGTAAAGCCTCTTCTATATATCTTATCGTTTTTTCGTCTGAAACCCTTAGTCCTTTAATAAATCTTGTTTCAATATTATTTTCATCTAATTTTTTTTTAATATTCTTACCTCCACCATGAACCACTATTGCTGATAAACCGATTTTGTTTATCACTGAAATATCTTCTATGAACTGATTAAATAGTCTTTTATCCAATAAAACAGATCCACCACATTTAATTACTACAACCTCAGACTGATATTTGTTTATATATTTTTCAACTTCATTAATATCTGGCCCGTCTGTTGGAATAATCTTATCTAGTTCCATCAATTAAACTGTTTTAACTGAAGTTCTCTTCATAATTACATACTGTTGTGCCATTGTAAGCACGTTGTTAATTGTCCAATATATAACTAACCCTGATGGAAAAGGCGCAAGTATAACTGTTAAGAATACAGGAAAAAACATGAAAATCTTTTGCTGAATTGGATCTGGTGGTGTTGGATTAAGTTTTTGTTGCATCCACATTGTAACACCCATTGCTACAGGCCAAGCACCAATAATTAAAAATGATGGAACATCATATGGTAACAAACCAAATAGATTAAATAAACTCGTTGGATCTCTTTCACTTAGATCATGTATCCAACCAAAAAAAGGTTGATGTCTCATTTCAATTGTAACAAACAACATTTTATAAATTGCAAAAAAGAATGGTATTTGAATTAAAATAGGTAAACACCCACTTACTGGATTCACCTTCTCTCTTTTGTAAAGAGCCATCATTTCTTGCTGTAACTTCATTTTATCTTCCTTATGAAGTTCTTTAAGTCTAACCATTTCTGGTTGAAGAACTTTCATTTTTGCCATTGATCTAAATGAGTAGTTAGCGAGCGGAAAAAATAATATTCTTATACAAGCAGTAATTAGTATTATTGCAATTCCATAGTTGCCAGTTAATTTAAAAAAATAATCGGATATTAAAAATATGGGTTTTGTTAAAAAATATAAGAAACCCCAATCAATCGCTAAATCAAATTTATTAATATTTAGTTTCTCGGCGTAACCATCAACAACATCCACTTCTTTTGCTGCAATAATCACCTTTACCTGATTAGTTTTACTTTCATTAGCCCTGACTTCTGTTGCAGCAGTCTCTATGAAGTTAGCTTTAAATTTATTTTTATAATCGAAATCTGATCTAAAACTTTTATTACTTTCTGGGATTAAACTTGTTATCCAATATTTATCTGTAATACCCATCCATCCTTTATTGGCATTAACAGAGTACTTTTTATCTTTAATGTCATCGTAATCTTCCTCAACAAGATTATCATCAAAAACACCTAATAAACCTTCATGTAATATATAAAAATCAGTTACATCAGGAGCCAGGTTTCTAATAATCTGTCCGTAGGGATAAAAGTTATAAGTATTTTGAGTATTATTCGTAATTTTTTTGGTTAACAGTAAATAAAAATTTATCATCTATACTTATTTCTTTCTCAAAAGTTATATTCTGCTCATTATTCCATACTAATTTAATTGGATTTTTTGGTGTTAGCAATTTATTGCCAACAACTTCCCACTTTGTATTTGAATTAGGAACTTTGATATCTTTATTATTTATAGCCCAACCTGTTTCTATATAATAACCATTTTCAGACTCTTTAGGATTAAGCAAAACTACATTTTCGTCAGAGTCTAAAGTTTCAGTGTATTTCTTAAAGATCAGGTCATCGATTAATGATCCCTCTAGAGAAATAGAACCTCTAATATTTTCATTTTCAAAAAGTATCCTTTCAACTTTGTTAATTGCCTCTGATCTAGAAATTTTATTATTCTCAATATTTTGCTCTATTTTTGGTGCCTCGTTTAATTGAAGATTATTCTTATTTTGATCATTATTAGTTACCTGCTTTGGATCAGGACTTGGTGGAGCAAAAAATAATCCATAGAGAATTATTACTGCTGCACTTAAAGAAATTGCTGCTATTACGTTTCTCGTGTCCATTATTTAATATTCTTTTTTTTTACCGGATCATACCCATGTCCTCCTCCCAAAAATTTTATAGGATGACAAGATAAAATTCTTTTAATGCCTTTGTAACAACCTTTCAAAACACCATATTCATTTAAACTATCAATAAAATACTCTGAACAGGTTGGAAGATACCTACAATT
>CACCFT010000004.1 GCA_902545405.1 uncultured Pelagibacteraceae bacterium | reverse complement strand
AAAAAGGATATTGAGCTTAGGCTAAATAGAAAAATATTTCTTGAAAATGATGCTAATTGCTTTGCTTTATCTGAATCAATTGATGGAGCTGGTCTTAACCATGAAATAGTATTTGGAGTTATAATTGGAACAGGTGTTGGCGGAGGATTAATTATTAATAATAAAATTGTTAATGGATTTAATAACATAACTGGGGAATGGGGACATAATCAAATGCCAATAGGAACAAATGATAAGTGGAAAAGGCACGATTGTTATTGTGGTAAAAAAGGATGCATAGAAACATTCCTATCTGGTCCTGGGTTTTCAAAACATTTTTATGACATTCATAAAATAGATTTAGATGCTAAAATAATTCAAGAAAATGCAAACAAAGGAGATGAAAAATCTTTAGAATTTGTATTTCAATACTTAGATTACTTAGCACGAGGCTTATCCACTGTAATTAATATTGTTGATCCTGGTGCAATTGTTATGGGTGGAGGTGTTTCCAATATGAAACAGATTTATGGAAATATAAATTCAAAATTAAAAAAATATGTATTTAGTGACACTGTAAATACTAAAGTTTTAAAAAATATTCATGGAGATTCTAGTGGTGTAAGAGGAGCTGCAGACTTAGGAAGATCTAACGATACAATATAAATTTAAATAATGAAAAAATATAAAATCAGTTTTATTGGAATAGGTTTAATGGGATTTCCAATGGCTAAAAATCTTCTAAAATCAAAATATGAAGTTAAAGTTTTTAATAGAACTAAAAATAAAGCCATTAGACTAAAAAAATTCGGTGCGAAAGTATGTAACTCTCTAAAGGAAGTTGTTACGGACCAGGATCTAATAATTACCATGTTGTCTGATGATAAGGCTATAAAAAAAATATATTTTAATTCAGAATTTTTAAAAAATTTAAAAAAAGGATCTACAGTCATTGATATGAGTTCTGCAAATCCTAGAACAGCAATTAATTTATCAAAATTATTAAAAAAATATAAAATTAATTTTTTAGACGCACCAGTTTCCGGAGGCACCAATGGCGCAGAGAATGCAGAGCTCGCCATAATGGTTGGTGGAGATAAGAAAGTTTTTTCTAAAAATTTAAATGTACTTAAGAAATTAGGCAATCCAGTTTTAGTTGGAAAAAATTCCGCAGGTCAAATAGCAAAATTAGCTAATCAAATAATAGTTGGAATTACAATAGGATCTGTTGCAGAAGCAATTAAACTATCACAAAAAAATAACGTAAATCCAATTAATATTCTCAAAGCATTGAAAGGAGGATGGGCTGACAGTAAAGTATTGCAAACTCACGGACTAAGAATGATCAAAAATGATTTTAAACCAAGAGGAAAAAATTTTTCGCAATTAAAAGATATGAATAACATCCTTGATTGTGCGAAAAATAAAAAGTTAGAATTACCTTTATCTAAAATAGTAAAAAAAATGTATAATAAACTTGTTAAAAAGGGTTTAGGTAATTATGATCATAGTTCGTTATACAAAAGCTATAAATAATTATTGGAGATGAAATGAAATTACTAAGAGTAGGAGAAAAAAATAAAGAAAAGCCAGCTATATTAGATAAAGATGGAAAGTTGAGAGATATATCCAAACATATAATTGATTTAGATCCAACTCATTTAAATTTTGAAACATTTGAAAAAATTAAACAAATTGATTTATCATCACAGCCCGAGATTTCAAATAATACAAGAATTGGTTCATGCATAACTAAACCAGGAAAATTTATTGCTATTGGATTAAATTTTTCTGATCATGCAGCGGAAACTGGAGCAAAACCACCAACAGAGCCAATTGTATTTATGAAAGCCACTAGTTCAATCAATGGACCAAATGATGATATTGAAATTACAAGCTATTCAAACAAACTAGATTGGGAAGTTGAGCTAGGTTTAGTTATTGGAAAAAATGCTAAAAATATTCCAGAAAAAAATTCACAAGATTATATCTTAGGTTATTGTTTAGTGAATGATGTAAGTGAGAGGGAGTGGCAAATAGAAAAAATGGGACAGTGGGTAAAAGGAAAGTCGCACGATACATTTGGTCCTGTTGGTCCATATCTTGTGACCAAAGATGAGATTAATGATGTAAACAACCTAAATATGGAATTAGATTTAAATGGTGAACGAATGCAAACGGGTAATACAAAAACAATGATTTTTGATGTAGATCATATTGTTTCATATGTTAGCAGATATATGTCCCTTCAACCTGGAGATATTATTACCACAGGAACACCCCCAGGAGTTGGAATGGGAATGAAGCCACAAAAATTTTTAAAAGCAGGTGATGAAATGAGGCTTTCAATTGAACTTCTTGGTGAACAAAAATCAAAAGTAGTAGCAATTTAATCCAAATATAATCTCTTTTTTGATATAATAAATTGTGATCAAAAGAGACCTATACTACGAGAGAATTCCTACAAAATCATTAAGAGAGGATGTTAGGTTTTTAGGAAATTCATTAGGAAATGTAATTAAAGAACAAGAAGGTAAAAGCTTTTATAATCTTGTTGAGAAAATTAGAAAGTTATCAAAAGCAAATAAAATCCAAAAAAAATCATATAAAAAAATTTCTAGTGAAATAAAAAGTATTAATCCTAAAAATACTTACAAGCTTGCAAGAGCATTTAATCATTTTATGAATTTTATAAATCTAGCTGAGTCTATTGATGCATCTAGACAACTAAACCAATATGAAAATAAAAGAGACGGTAAAAATCAAAAAAATATTTTTATAGAAGAAATTTTTGAGAAATTATTTAAAAATAAAAAAATTAATAATAATAAAATATATAGTTTTGCAAAAAATTTAAATATTGGAATAGTTTTGACAGCCCATCCAACAGAGGTCAAAAGAAGAACTTTAATTCAAAAATACCATAAAATTACAGAAATACTTGAGGATAGAGAGTTATTTAAAGATCACTCTTCAAAAATAAAATCTTTAAATAAAAAAATTCATGATGAATTTACCATTATCTGGAATACAGATGACTTAAAAAGATCAAAACCGTCTCCAGCCGATGAAGCGCGATGGGGTCTTGCAATAATAGAGGATAGTCTTTGGGAAACTATTCCAAAAGTCTACAGAAGACTCAATGATATATTTTTGAAAAATATGGGTAAAGGTTTGCCAAAAAATTTTAATCCTATTGAATTTGGTTCATGGATGGGAGGTGATAGAGACGGAAATCCAAATGTAACTTCAAAAGTGACAAAAGAAGTTTTGTTATTATCAAGATGGGAAGCGGCAAAATTGTATGAAAAAGAACTTACTAAATTAATTAGATCATATTCAATGAAAAAGTGTTCAAAAAAAATTCAAAAACTTACAGGAAAATCATTTGAACCTTACAGAGTTTTCTTAAGACCTTTAAGAGATAAAATGCGATTTACTCATCGAGCAATTGAACAGTTTATAGTGAACAAAAAACCTTTAGACTATAACAAATTGCTAAACTCAAAAGAAGAAATTTTAAAACCCCTTAGAATTGTCCGTGAATCTTTAGAGGAAAATCAAAGTGAAAATATCGCAAGCGGTGAATTATTAGACTTAATGAGAAGAGCAAAATGTTTTGGAATTAATTTAGCAAAACTAGATATTAGACAAGAATCATCTAGACACTCACAATTAATTAATGAACTTGTTCAGAAAAAAAATAAACACAATTATTTAAAATGGAGTGAGGAGGAAAAAATTGAATTTTTATCATCTAAGATGAAAAAAAAATCTAATTTCATCAAAAATTTTAATTTTAAAAATAAAGAAAACAAAGAAGTTTGGTCAACATTTAAAATTTTATCTGAAGAGCCACCTGAATGTTTGGGGGCTTATGTTATTTCAATGACATCATCTGCATCTGACATTCTCTCTGTTATATATTTGCAAAAAGAAGCAAATATTAAGAATAAATTAAGAGTTGTCCCTTTATTTGAAACATTAGATGACTTAATTAATGCAAAATCAATAATGGCAAGCTTGTTTTCATTAAAGTGGTACAGAGATTTAATAAAAAATAAACAAGAAGTCATGATTGGATACTCAGACTCAAGCAAAGATGCTGGAAAAATTTGTGCAAGTTGGCATCAATATAAGGCTCAAGAAGAAATTATTAAAATTGCAAAAAAATATAAAATAGATGTTACTTTCTTTCATGGAAGAGGTGGTTCAGCAGGTAGAGGTGGAGGCCCAATTCAAGCTACTTTAAAATCTCAGCCGCCAAATACAGTTAATGGAAAAATTAGAATAACTGATCAAGGAGAAGTTATTCAGCAGAAATATGGATATCAGCCTTTAGCAATTTATAATTTATGTAGCTATATAGGAGCGGTAATGGAGGCAACATTAACACCACCTCCAGTCCCTAAAAAAGATTGGAGAAATCTAATTGAAAAAATGTCTGATATTTCAAAAAGTTCATATAGAAAAAATATTAATCAAAGTTCAGATTTTATTAAATATTTTAAAACCGTTACGCCACATGTGTCTTTAGGAAAACTTTCAATTGGATCAAGACCGTCTAAAAGAAAGAATATTGATAATATCAAAGGTTTAAGAGCAATACCCTGGGTATTTGCTTGGACACAAATAAGACTAATGCTCCCAGCATGGCTTGGAAGTGCAGAAGCTTTAAGATATTCATCGATAGAAAAATTTGAGAAAACACTAATAGATATGGAAAAAAATTGGCCTTTCTTCAATTCAATGATGGATATCTTGGATATGGTAATTTCAAAAGTGGACCCAGATATTTCAAAAATATATGAGGAATACTTAGCTGATAAAGATTTAAAAAGAGTTGGAAAAAAACTTAGGTTCCAATTCGAAGTTATTAAAAAATTAAATAAAAAGATTACGCCTAAAGAAATTATAAATGAAAGAAAAAAGTTTAGATCAGGAGTTATTGTAAGAAATATTTACACAGAAGTATTAAATATAATTCAAGCAGTAGTTATGAATAAAATCAAAAATAAAAAATTAAATTCAGATAAAAAAAATGATCTTAATGATGCATTATTAACATCTATTGCAGGTATTTCAGCTGCAATGAAAAATACTGGTTAAATGATAGAATTATTTGTTGCATTTGGAGCTGGATTGATAAGCTTTTTGTCTCCATGTGTACTTCCATTAATACCTGGATATATATCTTATATTTCTGGAAGCTCTTTAAATGAGTTATTAGAAAAAAAAACAATTAATATATTCCCTATAGTTTTATTTACTTTTGGTTTTTCCATTGTTTTTATAAGCTTTGGAGCTACCGCAACTTTTTTAGGTTCTTTAATTTTAAGTAACTCTTTTGAATTAAGAATTATTGCAGGAAGTATAATAATCATTTTCTCCCTTCATATTATGGGATTAATTAATATTAAGTTTTTAAATTATGAAAAAAGAATTAATACTGAGATTAAATCAGGAAATTTTAGCTCAATATTAGTTGGTATGGCATTTGGATTTGGATGGACTCCATGTATTGGACCTATTTTGGGATCAATATTAGCTTTAGCTTCAATTGAGCAAAGTTTGAACCGAGGCATATTGTTACTTGTGTTCTATTCACTTGGTTTAGCACTACCATTTATTGCATCAGGTTATTTGATTCAACGTTTTATGGTTGTTACAAAAAATCTAAAATCAAAAATGATAACTATTTCAAGAATTGGCGGAGGATTATTATTGATAACAGGAATATTAATGATTACAAACCAGTTGCAAGCTTTAGGATTTTACATATTAAAGTATTTTCCTTTACTTCAGAAACTTGGATAAAAATGAAAATATACCAAATCGATTGCAGCGCTAGAAAAGAAGGTTCTACCTCAAGGATGCTTGCAAAAAAAATACTTGATAAAGTTAAAAAAGATGATGATGAAGTCATTTATAGAGATCTAGATGACGAAATGCTTTTTATATCTGGTTTAACTGAGTCTGGAATGAAAATTCCAGAAAATGAGCAAACAGATGAACATAAAAAAATGTTTGAATTGTCTGATAAGTTAGTATCAGAGTTAAAAGAATGTGATGTAATTATTATATCAGTGCCAATTTATAATTTTGGCCCACCAGCAACACTTAAAGCTTGGGCTGATCTTGCAGCCAGAGTAAAATTGACATTTAAATATGGGGATGACGGAAGAAGAAAAGGTTTATTAGAAGATAAGCAGGTCTATTTAGTAATTACTTCTGGCGGAACAAAAATACAAGGTGAAGAAGACTTTTTAACTCCGTGGTTGATACATATGTTAAATTTTTTTGGTATTAAAAAAATCGATATAGTTGCAGCAGATCAAATGGCTTTAGATTATGAAAAGTCGATAAAAAACGCTGAAGAAAAAATAAAAGAATTATTTAAAGATTAAATTTTCTTTTTAAATGTCTAAGTTTACCTTCTGTACTGTCGAAATCAATGTAGCATCCTTGTAAATATCTATCACCTTCGTTAATATCATACTTTGTTCTTCCATGAAGTAATCTATGATTGTCCATCATTAATAAATCTCCAGTTTCTAATTTAAATTCAACTTTATATTTATCAGAGTTATATAATTCAGAAATTTTATTTCTAGCTTTATAGAATAAATCCAATTTTGATTTTTCTAATATCGGAGCATAATCTAATCTTGGACTAAATCTAACTTGTTTAAAATTATTTTTTTCATCCAATTTAATTAACTCAGACATATCTTCTAGAACAACTGTATTGTCTATAAATTTAAATTTTACTTTAACTGAAGATAAAATTTCATAATATTCTGGATAATCCTCTTTGATTTTTTCACTTACTGTGTAACCATCAACCAAGGTAGAATTTCCTCCACTCACATTATTTGTAATACAATGCAATAATTGAACACAAGGAACTGGTTTTCTATACGGATTATCTGTATGTGGAGATAATGCTAATGATGTATAAGCTAAATCATTTGGATTAGGCACAGATCTTACATTAAAAAATTCCCCAAAATTAGTTCTTCTTACACTGCCAATTGAATTTGCAAATTTTATAATAAAATTATCTTCAGTTGTAACATTAGTTAAAACTACAAAACCATATTTATAGAATGATACTAATAAATCATACATGATTTTTTTTTCAAAAATATCATTTTCAAATTTAAATTTTTGAAAATTATTAAAATTTGAATCCCATTTAATTTTATCAATTGAAATAGGATCAAGATTTTGCGATTTATACTCATTTAATATTTGATCTTCTTTTATTTTATAATTGGTTCCATCATTGAAAAATAAATTAAGTAATCCATCTTCATTTTCAATTTTTTCTATATCAATATTAGTATTTATAGAATTTGGATCAAATAATCTTTGTTGATTTCCTTTATCCAGAGCATCTTCGTTATTTATTCTTTCTCTAAGCCAAAATGGATGTATTTCTTCTTTATTATTCCCACTATTTATAAATACTTTTTTAGAATCGATTTCTATTTTCATCTATCTGGATTCTTCTATCAAATTCTAAAATTTTCAAGATATTTTATTTGAACTAGTTGTATATTTTAACTATTACTCATCAGATAAATGACCTTCAAAAAAACAAAAGATTTCAAGATTTATTACAACTTTTTGAATAAGCTTGCTAAGGATTTAACTAATTTTTATTATACTAAACTTAACAAAACTTTTACAATTAATAACAAGTTAAAAGGTAAAGGTTATGATCCTGTTACCAGTGCTGATAAAGCTTTTGAAAAATTTATAAGAAAAAAGATTAATGATAAGTTCCCAGATCATCAAATTATCGGTGAAGAGTTTGGTGCAAAAAAAACAAAAAGTCTATTTTCATGGATAATTGACCCAATTGATGGGACAAGATCATTTGTCGCTGGAAATCCTACATGGAGCAATTTAATTTCTCTAAATTATAACGATGCCCCTATAGTTGGTTTAGCAAATTTTCCAAGAATGAAAAGATACTATTTAAATCAAGATGATAAATCTGCTTTTGTATTTGAAAATGGAAAAAAAAGAAAATTAAAAGTAAACAATAAAATAAAATTTGATTATTTGAAATTAGCTGCTGCTTTTCACGGAACTTTATCTTTTCAAAAACAAAAAAAAATAATGAAATTTATCAAGAGAATGCAGTTTCCATGTTTCGATGCACTAACATATTGCCAATTAGCAGAGGGAAGACTAGATATTGTAGCTCAATGTGCAAACAAAATTTGGGATATACATCCGATAATACCAATTATTAAAGCATCAGGTGGAATAATTACTACATGGGATAATAAAGATGCTTCATTAGGTGGAAACATAATTGTTTCAAATAATTTATCAAATCATAAAAAAATTTTAAAATTACTCAATCCAGCTACATGAAAAATATAATTGTTCTTCAACACATTAAAATTGAGGATCCTGGTTATATTAAAGATTTAATGTTAAAGGATAAAGTTCATATTAAAACTGTAGAACTTGACGAAGGAGAAAAAATACCTGATGATTTAACTGGATTTGATGCAATGTTTTGTATGGGCGGACCAATGGATACTTGGATGGAAAAAGATTACCCTTGGTTAATAGAAGAGAAAAAAAAAATCAAAGAATTTGTAGTAGACTTAAATAAACCATATTTAGGTTTTTGTTTAGGTTGTCAATTATTAGGAGAGGTAGTTGGAGGTAAAGTAGTTAAATCAAAAAATCCAGAGATAGGTATTTTAGACATTAATTTTTTAAACAGTAAAAAGGACGATTTATTATTTAAAGAATATCCTGATATTATTAAATCACTCCAATGGCATTCATATGAAGTTCAAAATCTTGAAAATAATAATGATATAACTCTTTTAGCATCATCTCCTGAAACGAAATACCAAATTTTTAAATACAAAAAACATGCTTACGGTATTCAATTTCACATAGAGATAAAAGATACCACTGTAGGAGAATGGGGATGTGTGCCTGAATATAAGTCTGCTTTAGAGAGTCAGTTAGGACAAGGAGCTCTTGATAAATTTGATAGTGATGCGAAAGACAACATTCAATCTATGAACAAATATTCTAAAATTCTTTACGAAAACTTCAAAAAAATAGTGAATTAAATCACTTTAGTTTACATAATTAATAAGTTAGATTTTTATTTTAATAATATAGGAGAGAGAAATGAAGTATGGGTATTTTATAAAAATTTTATTGGCTTTTTTTCTAGCTTTTGCTCCAACACAAGCGTTTGCAAAAACTATTAAATGGTCAATGCAGGGTGATAGTTTAACACTTGATCCTCATGCTCAAAACGAAGGTCCTACCACTCAAGTATCTAGACAAGTATACGAAGCTCTAGTTACCAGAGGATTAGATATGAAAATTGGACCTCAACTAGCAACAGAGTGGAGAACTCAAGGTCCTAATACTTGGATCTTTAAATTAAGAGAAGATGTTAAATTTTCTGATGGAACTCCATTTACATCTGAAGACGTTGTATTTAGTATTTTAAGAGCAAAACAAAGAACATCTGATTTTAAAGAATATATTAGTACAGTATCAGGTGTAAAAGCAGTTAATGACTACACAGTAGAAATTACAACAAGTAAACCAAATCCAATTCTTTTAAACCAACTTTCAAACATTTTTATAATGTCAAAAAAATGGAGTGAAAAGAATTTTGCAGTCATGGCGCAGAACTGGGATGCTGGACAAGAAACATTTTCAGCTACAAATGCTATGGGAACTGGACCATTTAAAATTACATTAAGAGAACCAAATACTAAAACAGTTTTCAAACGTAATAAAAAATGGTGGGGTACTATGAAGGATGACAAAGTAACAGAAATTCATCTACTACCTATAAAAAATGCAGCTACTAGAGTTGCAGCTCTTTTATCTGGTGAAATTGATGTTGTTACTGATGCACCTGTGCAAGATTTAGCTAGAATTAAAAATTCACCTGCTCACAAAGTTGAAAGCACTGCTCAAATGAGAACTATATTCCTTGGTATGGATCAGGGAGCAGATAAACTTAGAACAGGTAATACAGGTGATAATCCATTCAAAAAGAAAGCAGTTAGACAAGCTCTTTATCAAGCTATAGATATTGAAGCTATTAAGAAAAAAGTAATGAGAGGTTTAAGTGAACCTGCAGGAATAATTACTTTTCCAGGTGTTAACGGATACACAGAAGAACTTGATAAAAGACTTCCTTATGATGTAGCTGCTGCAAAAAAACTTCTAGCTGATGCTGGATATCCGAATGGATTTGAAGTTGAGCTTAGATGTCCAAATGACAGATATGTAAATGATGAAGCTATATGCACAGCTGTTGTTGGTATGTTAGGTAAAATCGGTGTTAAAGTAAATTTATTTGCCCAAACAAAAAGTAAGCACTTTAAAGAACTAAAAGATAATCAAGGTGACTTTTATATGTTAGGTTGGGGAGTTCCAACTTTAGATAGTCATTATGTTTTCCATTACTTATATGAAAGTGGAGCAAGCTGGAACAGAGTTAACTTTAGTAACTCTGATGTAGATGCTGCGATAAGAGTTATGGAAGGTGAAGTTAACCTAGATAAGAGAAATGCTGCGATAGCTAAAGCTTGGAAAATAGTAAAAGATGATATTTCTTATCTTCCTTTACATCACCAAGTTATATCTTGGGCTGCAAAAAAAGATGTTAATGTTCCGATAAGACCGAATAACGAGCCGTTATTCCGTTTTGCGAGCTTTGACTAAATAATTTATTACAAGCCCTTTTTAATTAAAGGGCTTGTATAAAAATAAAATTTCATAAATTGATAAAGTATTTTTTTAAACGATTGTTTCAATCTGCAATGGTTATGCTTGTCGTAGCTTTTGTATCTTTTTCTCTTTTTAATTTTGTAGGAGACCCAATAAATAACATGGTGGGTGAGGAAACATCAGATGAAGAAAGAGCTGAGTTAAGAGAAACCTTGGGTTTAATGGACCCAATTCATGTACAATTTACTAGGTTTATAATTAATGCCTCTAAAGGAGAATTTGGAATATCTTATCAATTAAGAAGACCTGTATCAGAATTAATCATTGAAAGATTACCTGCAACAATTGAATTAGTTTTAATATCTGCTCTAATTGCATTGGTTTCTGGTACTTTATTGGGAGTATATACAGGCATAAAAAGAAAAGGTTTTTTGAGTGATTTTATCTTAGCAGTTTCTTTATTAGGTGTTTCTCTTCCAACCTTTGTAATTGGTATTTTATTTATTTATCTTTTTGCAGTTTTATTAGGCGTTCTACCATCGTTTGGAAGAGGTGAGGTGGTAGATCTAGGATTTTGGTCGACAGGCTTTTTAACCATATCAGGTTTAAAAGCAATTATATTACCATCAGTTACTTTAAGTCTTTTTCAAATGACATATATAATAAGACTCGTCAGAGCTGAAATGATGGAAATACTTCAGACTGATTACATAAAGTTTGCAAGAGCCAGAGGCATTAATGAAAAAAGCATTAATTATAAGCACGCACTTAAAAATGGACTAATTCCAGTAATAACTATTGCTGGTATAAATATTGGAACATTAATTGCATTTTCAATTATTACGGAAACAGTATTTCAATGGCCAGGTATGGGATTTCTTTTCATTCAAGCTGTTCAGTTTGTAGATATTCCAATTATGTCAGCATATTTAGTATTTATAGCATTCGTTTTTGTAATGATAAATTTTATAGTCGATATCTTGTATTACTTTATAGATCCAAGAATTAGAGTTAAAGGAGATTCAGCTAGTGGATAATAAAGCTTTAACAACTTGGAATAAAATAAAAGATAGTGAAATTTATTTCAGTTTTATAAAATCTCCTACAGCAATAGTTTCATCGATTTTATTAGCAATAATATTTTTTTGTTCATTTTTTGTAGAATTTATTACACCTTATAATCCATTCGATCCATCATCTTTATCTTTAATGGACGCATTCACCCCACCATCTTGGACTAGCGAAGGAAAAGTAGAATTTTTACTTGGTACTGATGGACAAGGAAGAGATATGTTATCTACTATTCTTTATGGATCTAGAATATCTTTAATAGTTGGTTTCTCAGCAATTTTATTTAGTTTAATTTTAGGAGTTGGATTAGGTCTTACAGCTGGTTTTTTTGGTGGCAAGTATGAAATGATTGTTATGAGATTAACAGATGTTCAGTTAACAGTTCCAAGTATTTTGATGGCACTTCTTGTTGATGGTATTGCGCGAGGTATTATTTCACGTGAACTTCATGACGAAATGGCAATATATGTTTTAATTTTTGCAATTGGTATTTCAGAGTGGCCACAGTTTGCAAGAGTATCAAGAGCAGCAACTTTAGTTGAAAAAAATAAAGATTATGTCTCTGCATCAACAATTATTGGAGTTTCTAATTTTATAGTAATGTTTAAACATATTCTTCCAAATATTATGAGACCAGTACTTGTTATAGGAACTATAGGTCTTGCATTAGCAATAATTGCAGAAGCCACATTGAGTTTTCTAGGTGTTGGCGTTCCTCCAACTACTCCTTCTTTAGGAACATTAATAAGACTTGGAAATGACTTTTTATTTTCTGGTGAATGGTGGATAACTTTTTTTCCAGCAATATTCTTAGTTGTTTTGGCTTTTTCCATTAATCTATTAGGAGACTGGATGAGAGACACTCTTAATCCTAAATTGAAAAAATGAGTTTTTTAAAAATACAAAATTTAAGTGTAGATTATAAATTGAGAAAAGAGACAGTTCATGCTGCAAAAGATATTAATATTGAGATAAAAAGAGGAGAAATTGTAGGATTAGTTGGGGAATCTGGGTCTGGAAAAAGTACTGTAGCAAATGCAATAATTGATTTAATTGACGAACCAGGGAAAGTATCTGAAGGATCAATTTATTTAAGCGACATAAATATTCATGAAAATAAAAAAAATATTCTAAGTTTAAGAGGAAAAAAAATTGGATTTATTTTTCAAGATCCTCAGACATCTTTAAATCCTATCTTAACAATTGGACAACAACTTATTGAAACAATCCAGACTCATCTAAACCTCAGTAACTCAGAAGCAAAAGAAAAATCAATAAATCTTTTAAAAGAAGTAGGCATAAAAGATGCTGAAAAAAGATTTAATGATTATCCTCATCAATTTTCAGGAGGTATGAGACAAAGAGTGGTTATATCTCTTTCTCTGTGTTGTGAACCAGAGTTGTTAATTGCAGATGAGCCCACAACTGCACTTGATGTATCAATACAATCACAAATATTAGAACTTATCAAAAAACTGACTAAAGAAAGAAATTTAGCAGTTATATTAATTACACATGATATGGGAGTTATAGCAGAGACTACCAATAGAGTTGCTGTCATGAAAAATGGTAATTTGGTAGAATTGGGAACAACAAAGCAAATATTAACAGAACCAAAAGAAACTTATACAAAAAGTTTAGTTAGTTCTGTTCCACCCACAAATAAAAAGATATCCAGATTTAAAATTATAGAGAAAGAAAATAATAACCAGGAAAATATTAATTTAAAAATTTTAAACAGATGGAATAAAAGAGAAATTTCAAAAAAAGATTTAGTTCAAATAAAAAATCTTTCTAAAACTTTTAATGAAGGTTTTTTTACGGAAAAATCTCAAAATAATGTATTAGCAGTTGATACTGTTTCATTTAATATACAAGAAGGAAAATCTTTTGGACTTGTTGGTGAAAGTGGCAGTGGAAAGACTACAATTGCAAAAATGATTGTTAATTTATTTAAACCCACCTCAGGTGAAATTTATTTTGATGATGTATGTATTAATAATATAAAAAGTAACAAAGAATTACTTAAATTTAGAAAACAAATTCAAATGATATTTCAAGATCCGTACTCTTCGTTGAATGGTAGGCTTAAGGTTAAAGATATCATTGCTGAACCTATAAAGTTACATGATGCAAATATTAGCTCTAATGAATTAAATGAGTATATAAATGATCTCTTAGATTCTGTGGAGTTATCCAAGTCTTCAGCCGAAAGATATCCTCATGAGTTTTCAGGAGGACAGAGACAAAGAATTTCTATTGCAAGAGCATTAGCAACAAAACCAAGATTATTAGTTTGTGATGAGCCAACATCTGCTTTGGATGTGAGTATTCAGGCCCAAATACTAAATTTACTTAAAGATTTACAGGAACAACTTAATTTAACTATACTTTTTATAAGTCATGATCTACCAGTTGTAAGACAAATGTGTGATGACATTGGAGTTTTAAGGAATGGAAAACTATGCGAGGTGTCTGAGACAGAAGAGTTGTTTAAAAATCCAAATCATGAATATACTAAGGAATTATTAAGATTAATGCCTAAAATAGAAACAATTTACAATTAAGGAGGTGAAATGGCAGTTTTTAATATGATTGAAGAAGCTGATGCTACAGGAAAGGTGAGAGAAGTATTTGAAGATATAAAAAAAAAGAGAAATACAGACTACATAAACAATTTTTGGAAAATGTTAGCCAACAACCCAGAAACTTTAGAGAGAACATGGACTTCTATACAGCAAGTGATGAAAAAAGGCGCTTTAGATGAAATGACAAAAGAGCTTATTTATGTAGCAGTTTCAATGACAAATAGTTGTGAGTATTGTATTAAATCTCACAGTATCGCTGCTAAATCTAAAGGTGCTACTACTGAGATGTTAAGTGAACTTATTGCAGTCGTTGCAATGGCAAATGAAACCAACAGACTTGTTGAGTCATATCAGGTAAAAGTTGACAAAGTTTATGAATGACAGAGCCAAAGCAATATTAGATTTTTGGTTTGATGATATGGTCGTTGAAAAGCGATTTAAAAGAGATGATAATTTTGATCAATTGATTAGAGACAAATTCAAAGATGATCATGAAAAAGCTACTTTGAATGAATATGATGATTGGCAAGATGAACCATTAAGTACTCTAGCTTTAGTTATTTTATTGGATCAATTTTCAAGAAATTTATATAGAGATGATAAAAAAGCTTTTGAGTTTGATCATAAAGCAAGACTGATTGTAAATGATGCGGTCTATAACGGGTATCTTGATCAAATGGATGAATATCAACGTTTTTTCATGCTATTGCCATACATTCACAGTGAAGAAGTTATAGATCATGATAGAGCATATAAATTGTTGGATAACTATTTATCTAATCATCCAAACTATAATGAGATAAAAAAATTTTGGAAAGATCATACCGCTGCAATTAAACGATTTCATAGATATCCTCATCGAAATAAAGTTATGGGGAGAAAATCTACACCAGATGAGTTAAAATTTTTGGAGAGTCCAAATTCCTCTTGGTAATTATTCTATTGGATAATCCCAAGCATCTCCACCAATAACTTTTGATATAGCGGAAAAATCTTTCGAACCATTTCCATCTTCACAAAACTTTGAATATATTTCTAATGCCATCTCTCCTAATGGAGTAGATGCATTTGCATTTTTAGCACATTCATTTGCAAGTTTTAAATCTTTGTTCATCATACCTGCAGAAAAGCCAGGCTTATATTTGTTGTTAGATGGAGTTCCTTCAATTAATCCAGGCAAGGGTGGATAAACTGAAATAGGCCAGCTATTTCCAGAGGCATTTTTCATAATTTCATGAACTTTCTTTATATCTATATTCAATCTTCTTGCTAACATTAACGACTCTGAAGCAGCAATCATTGTTATTCCAAGAGACATGTTGTTACAAATCTTTGCACCGTTTCCGCTTCCTATCTCTCCTGCATGGTATATATTTTTACCCATTAATTTTAAAATAGGTAAAGCTTGATTAAATGCATCATTTGATCCACCGACCATAATATTTAAAGTTGCTTTTTGTGCACCCATCACTCCACCACTTACTGGTGCATCAATCATCTTAATACCTTTTTCATTTGCTTTCTTTCCTATTTCTTTAGAGGTATCTATATCGATTGTTGAACAATCTATTAGTAGACAATTTTTAGAAACTTTATCTAGAACGCCATTTTCTTTTAAATAAACTTCTTTTGAATGTTTTCCCTCGGGTAACATAGTGATTACTACAGACGTTTCACTATTGATTAGTTTTCCAAAATCCTTCTCAACATCAAGATTATTTTCAACTGCTTTATCAATCATTTCTTTAGAAACATCAAAAACCTTAACTTTTTTACCAGCATTCTTTAAATTACAGGCCATTGGGTTTCCCATATTACCAACTCCTATAAAAGCTATATTTTCACTCATATGACATCCTCTCTATTTAGTAATTTTTTCCACTAATTTATTAACCAACGGTGCAACAAAAGTTGTTGCAACTAATGCAACTGGCAAACTAATAGACCAAGCTTTGAAAAATCTTTTATAATAAAATTCATCATAACCTGTATTTATAAATGTAATAATTAGGGTCATTAACAAACTCATTCCTAAACCCATAAAAAAAACGAAAAGAATTTTAGAGAATTTTTTTGGAAACATTATTTATATTTGTCTTCAATATCGTAATATTCGTTGAAGCCAACTATATCTCTTAATTCTGAAAATTTAGAAACATTTTTATTATAAACTTTATTTTTCATATTATTCAAACATTCTTGCATCGTTTTTACTGATGCACTCATTAGGGTTAGAGGCATTACAGCAATTTTATAACCAATTTCCTCTATTTCATTAATTTCCAATAATGGGGTTTCGCCATCTTCGATCAAATTTAACATATGATGACCTGGAACTTCTTTAATAATTCTTTTCATATCTTCTTTATTTTTAACAGCTTCAATAAATAAAATATCAACACCAAGTTTTGAAAAAGATTGCATTCTTTTAATTGCATCATCTAATCCTCTAGTTGCTATGGCATCAGTTCTTGCCATTATTAAGATATCTTTATTTCCATATTCTCTTGCATCCACCGCAGCTTTAATTCTTGAGTTAGCTTCATCAAGTTCGACAACATCTTTGCCCTTTGTGTGACCACATTTTTTTGGCCACTTTTGGTCTTCAATCATCACTCCAGCTGCTCCTGCATCTGCATATCCTCTTACAGTTCTAAATACGTTCACTGAATTTCCATATCCAGTATCCCCATCAAATATTATTGGAATTGATGTAGCATTACATATATTTCTTACTTGTTCTGCCATTTCAGAAAAAGAAATTAAACCTGTGTCCGGCATACCAAGTTTTGTTGATGAAACACTGAAGCCAGACATAAACCCAACTTTCAAACCTTCTCTTTCAATTAATTTTGCTGATAATGCATCAAAGCATCCAGGCATTACAATTATTTCTGGTCCATTTAATAGTTGTCTTAATTGTTCTGCTTTATCTTTTGATTTTATTTTTGAAAACATATTTATAATTTAAAAGGTATATATAATGCTAGGTCAGGGAATAAGTAAATAACAAATACTGTAAATAACATTATGATGACAAAAGGTATCACACCTTTAGCTATTTCTGACATTTTTGCTTTACCAATTGCTTGGAGAACATAAATATTTAGTCCAACGGGTGGTGTAATTAATGCGCACTCAATCATTAACGTAAAAATTATTCCAAACCAAATTAAATCAATATTCATTGCAGCAATTGAAATCGAAAATATAGGCATCATGATTAAAATTAATGACAGGGTTTCCATTATAAATCCTAAGATTAACAAAGTAATACAAACAACAAGTATAAATAAACCAGTCTCATTAATATTAGTAACTATGAAAGATGATAAATCTTGAGGAATTCTATAAAGAGAAATTGCTTTACCAAAAACTTTAGCTCCTGCTATAATTATAAATATAGTAACTGTAGTTTTCATTGTCTCCAAACCAGCTTCGATAAAACCTTTAAAATCTAATCTTTTTTTAGCCACAACATAGATAAATGATATTAAAAAACCAATACCACCTGCTTCTGTTGGTGTGTAAATTCCAGCATAAATTCCACCTAGCATGATGAAGGCCATTAATAATATTGGCAAACCTCTTTTTGTGTATTTAATTTTTTCTTCCAAAGTACTGGATACATTTTGAACTTCTTTATTAAAAAATTTCACGTAAAAAACTGAAAAGATAATAAAAAATAATGCTAAAACTATTCCTGGCCCAATTCCTGCAAGAAACATACTTAGTACAGACTCTTCAACAACAAATGCATAAACAATCATTGGAATTGATGGAGGAATTAAAATCCCTAAAGTTCCACCCGCTGCCAAAATACCTAAAGTAAAGTTTCTGTGATAACCTCTATTAATCATTGCAGGAAATGCTACAGTTGAGATTGTTGCTGCAGTTGCCACTGATGATCCAGATATAGCAGCAAAAATACTGCAAGAAACTATAGTTGCTATAGCTAAACCGCCTGGAAAATTTCCAACCCAGCTTTGAGCAAAATTAAAAAGATCTTCTCCAACACCTGCTTTTAATAATATATTAGACATCATCAAAAACATCGGAACAGCTAATAAAATAAAGTTATCTGCCACACTGTAAAAAGTTTGCGGGATCATTAAAGGAGAAATATCTCCAAATAACATTAAACCCAATCCTATAGAACCTAAACCAAATGCTATTGGCACTCCTAAAAAAAGCACAAAAAATAACAAAAATAAGATTATTGCTACTGTCATTTAATTATATCTTTGATGTATTTAGGTACTTCGAAAAGCACTCTTAATACCAAAAATGCAAAACATAATGGTATCGCAAATTCTGTAAGAAAGGATGGAACATCTAAAATTGTAGAGCTTGTTCTTCCAACTTTAAGAGAGTCGTAAGCAATTAACCATCCATAATAAAGTACAAATCCACTAAAGATTAAAATGAATATTGCACTTATTAAATCTAATATCTTTTTTCCTTTATCTCCTACTTTGTCATATATAACTGTTATTCTGATAAAATCATTTTTATGAAAAGTATAAGTTAAAGCTAAATAAGTAGCCCAAATTTGTAAAAATCGAGAAATTTCGTTTACCCAAATAGTAGGTGAATTAAATATGTATCTCATGATAACTTCATAAGAAACTATAAAGCCTATCATAATAAATAATGCTGAAGCTAAATAGCCAGAATATTTTACAATTTTGTCGTAGGTATTCATTTGAAAACCCCGCACTTAAGTGCGGGGTATTTATACGATTTAAAGTTTGTTTGCAGCTTTTACAAGTTGATCACCAACTCCACCAGCTCCACCTGTTCTAGAAATGTAATCATCAATAACAGATGACGATGCTTTTTTAAGAGCAGAAACTTCAGAACTACTTAGGTTTACAATGTTCATTCCATTTGCTTTTGCTTCTTTGTAAGCGCCAGCTTCGATGTTAGCCATGTCATCTCTAACAGCTTTTTCAGCTACTTTTGATGCTTCAGCTATAGCGTCTCTTTGTTTTTGAGTTAATGAGCTTAGCCATTTATCATTAGCAACAACAACGAATTCGATATCGCCATGATTTGTAACTGTTAAAGTATCCATTACTTGATATAATTTTCTAGATTTTACACCAGATACACCAGTCATACCTGCATCAACTGTATTTCTTTGGTAAGCTAAATATTGCTCAGATCCAGATATTAATGCTGGTTTACCACCTAAAGAACTCACAAAAGCTCCAAGTGTTTTTCCAAATACTCTAATTTTTTTATCTTTAAAGTCAGCCGGAGTTTTCATCGGACCACCATTAGATAACATTATTGCTGATCCATAAGCTTGATAATAAAGTGGAACTGCTCCAGTCTTTGCTATTGCAGGATCAAGGATAGCTCTTATCTCAGATCCAGCTTGAGTTGCTTTTCTTACTTTTTGTTCTGAGTCAAATAAGAATGGAAGATAGAAAACATCAACTTCAGGATTAGTTCCTGCAAATCTTGTTATAGATGCAACACCAGCTTCGATCGCTCCTGAACCTACAGCTTGCGGAACCTCTTTATCTTTGTAAAGTTGTGCGGAGTCGTAAATCTCTACTTTAATGTCTGATCTTGATTCTAATTCTTTTTTAAATACCAAAAGGTTCTGACCTAAGTGAGCCTTTAATGGTAATTGAAGTGTAATTCTCATTTTTGTTTCCGCCAAACTTGCACTGGCAAAAGAAACGAAAATTAGAGAAAATATTATTCTTTTAAAGATTTTCATGTTATTTCCCTCTTTTTTGTTAAATGAGACTATTTAAGTCGACTTTAAAATTAAATACAATATTAATAATCATCAATGAATTGGATAATTGTAGCTATTTCTGGGGCTTTTTTTCAAAATCTTAGATCAACTTTACAGAAAAAACTTAATCAAAAAGTATCTACTATTGCATCAACTTATGTAAGATTTGCTTTTGCGTTACCATTCGGGACTATTTTATTTTTTTTGTATTTCCAAGATTTAAATGTAATTCCTGAAATCCTAAGTCAAAAAAAATTTATATTTAACGTATTATTAGGTTCAATTTTCCAAATAATTTTTACATTTGTTTTACTCTATTTATTTAGATTTGCTAATTTTGTAGTTGGAACTTCATTGAGCAAGACTGAAGTTATTCAAGTCGCAATTTTTGAATATTTAATAATAGGGGATAAATTAAATAAATTTGGAATAACAGGAATTATTGTATCTACAATTGGAGTAATTATATTATCGATTAAAGATTTAAGTTTATTTCTAAAAAACTTATTTTCAAAAACAACTTTAATTGGTTTATCCGCAGGACTATTCTTAGGTTTAAGTGTTGTATATTTTAGAGCAGCAGCATTAACATTGGAAAATTTTAGTAATAACTTTGAAAAAGCTATAGCAACACTATTTTTTGGTCTAGTTATACAAACAACATTAGTTACTATTTATTTAATTATATTTGAAAAGTCGCAGTTTAAAAAATTATATGAGAACAAGTATGAATGTTTGACAGCAGGGTTAGCTGGATTTCTTGCAACATTATCTTGGTTTTATGCTTTTACGTTAATACAGTCTTCATTTGTTAGAGCTATCGGCCAAATAGAATTATTATTTAGTTATGTGTCTTCAAAGTATATGTTTAAAGAAAAAGTCAAAATTACAGAAATTTTAGGGATAATTATATTTGTAGTAGGTGTACTAATTTTATTACTTAATAAGAGCTAATTAATTCTTCCAAGATAATTAACCATTACAACGCCAATAATAATTAAAAAAATCCCAATTAAACCATATATATTTGGTATCTGGTTATATTTAATCATTCCGAAAACTAAAATAGCAGCCACTGTTATCCCACTATAAGTAGCATAAGTAAAACCTACTGGTATCATAGACATAGCTTTTGCAAGTCCATACATAGTTATACACATAAAAGCTATTGATAATATCGTTGGAGTTAATTTTGAAAATCCATCTGAAATTTTAGCAAAACTATTTGCAGCTATTCCTGTTGATATAGCTAATACTAAATAAATATAACCAGATAATGGTTTCATTTATTTGTTCCTAATAAGTTAACTATTAAGACACCCGATATAATTAAAATCAATCCAATTATTGTATAAAAATTTGGTACTTGATTAAATTTTATAACACCAACAGCAGCTGTTGCAATTATACATAAGCCTGCAAAAGAGGCATATGTTATTCCAACTGGTATACTTTTCATAACTAAAGACAAAGTATACATGCATCCAACAATTGTTACTGCTGTGATTATGCTAGGTATTAATAATGTAAAACCTTGAGCACTTTTAGCAAAACTGTTAGATGCTGTTCCAAGAATTACTGCGATTAATAAAATTATATAAGCAGTTATATTATTCATTTGCCTTCGACCATTTGATTGCATCTTCCATTCTATCATCTCCCCAGAATATTTCATTTTTTACAACAAATGACGGACTTCCAAATATTTTATTTTTTCTAGCTTTTTCTGTATTTGATAAATAAATATTATTAATTTCCTCAGAGCTTGCCTCTGAAACAATCTTTTCTTTATCTAAGTTTAGTTTTTCGCAGATTTCACTCAAGTTGGGTTCAACAGCAGGCTCTTTTCCTTCTTGAAACCATCGTTTATACGTAAGCTGAACGTAATCTACACCCCAGTTATTTTTTAAGCCTAATATTGCAATTTTATTAGCTAAATCAAATTCTGTTAAAGGGTAAGGGACTGGTGTTTTAGCAAAAAATCCATAATTTTTTGCTCGTCTTTCTATGTCCCTCCACATGTAATCTACTTTATTTTTTTTTTCTTTAGGAAACGGAACATTGTTCATTTCTTTCATTATTGCTCTCACACTAAAAGGAGTCCAGTTAAACTTAATTTGATGTTGTTTTTCTGCTTCTAGTGCTCGAGTAACCGAAAGATAAGTATAAGTACTTCCAATAGAAAAATAAAAATCTATGTTGTTCACTTATTTTGGCATTGGCGTTGCGCCAGTTTCTAAACTAATCATTTTGCCATCTTTGTATTTGTAGACTGCCATAACTGCTTCTACATTACCATCATCAAATGTTACGAACGCATGGTGAACACCAACTTCATCATTTTCATAAACAATTCTAGTTTTATCTTGCTTGATATCACCACTCATTGCCCATTTGATAACATCACCTTTAGTTAAAACACTCCCTGATTTATGCATTGTGAATTTAAAATCATCATGCAAAAGTTCGTTCATTGCTGCTTCATCTTTATTTTTAATTGCAGCACTATATTTTTCTAATATTGACATTTTTTTCTCCTTTATGCTCCTTTAATTATTAATGTATTTGATACTGTATTATCTAATCTAATTTGTCTGATAGGTTTATATATTTCTGAATTGTACCACTCAAAAACTTTTTCATAAGATGGGAATTTAATTACAACAGTTCTTGGATATTTCCACTCACCTTCAATGACTTCATTTTCGCCACCTCTTATTATGTACTCGCCACCAAACATTTGAGCAGTTGGAGGAGCTTTTTCCAAATACTCTTTGTAATTTTCAGGATTTAACACATTAATATTTAATATGATATATCCTGAAGGCATTACAAACCTTATTACAAAAATTATTACATATCTACTTTATTTAATTCGTAGACACTATAACTTTCCATAACTTCTTTCATAACTGGAGCTGATACTGGATTGCTTCCATCTATAAAAGCTTTAAGAGCAGCTTTATCAGTCACAAAAATTTTAAACATTACTGTTTTTTTGTCAGGTGCAACTGTTCCAATTGTTTTTGATACATTTGCAACTTTCGATCTTTCTGCCATACCAGCATCTGATTGCATAAAGCCCATAAATTTTTCTAACATACCTTCTTTTAAATGAGCTACTACTAGTGTTTCTGTTTCCATATTTTATCCTTTCTTTATATTGATTGTTTATCCACTAAAATTTTCCATAAAATCTTCATGCATCGGTGTAACCTTTGCTGAATCTAAATCCACGCCTGCTTCAGCTCTTGCTGCATGAAGTTCTTTGTCATTTTTAAATGCTTCAAAACCTTCCATGGTTGCATACTTAACGATTACAGTAAATTTTGTAGGGTCTTCTTTTGATACACCTGCAAAAATAATCGTAGCACCAAATCCTTTAATTTTTTCAGCATTCGCCTTTACCATATTCATCCAAGATGAAAATGATTTTATATTTTCTTCTATTTTTATGATCATTTCTTTTTCCTTTTTATTTTACCGGTGTCATAATTTTCTGTCCTTCGACACCAATTGCAACTACAATCGCTTTAACTGGAACATTTCCAATATTTTTCGACTCGTGTACAATTCCAACATCTTCAACAAATGCATCGCCAGCTTTGAATACTTGGGTTTTTCCTTCATGAATTAATTCAATTTCACCTTGCTGAATCATAATTAGAACTGGAAATGAGTGCGTATGAGGAGTTACTGGAGCTCCTACAGGTACAGTAAATTCAAAAGCTGTTATTTTTGCTTTTCCTGTAGGGTATACAATATCATTTCCCATTCCTGTTTGACTTGTTGATAAAATTCTCTTTACATGGCTATCTGCGTAAACATTAGCTGTAAATAAACTTAATATTAATACTAAAATTGTTTTTTTCATTTTTTCCTTTCAATTATTTAAATCTGAACAAATACTAATTAGTTTAACTTGTCCTTGTTCAGCAAAAACTGTGCTCGACATAAATATGATAATTAAAAAAAATATAATTTTTTCATAAACTATTACTTTTTCATTGCATTGAACATGCTTAGTGTGTCGTCAAACGCAATAAACAATGTCAGTTTACGATCATCGCTTACTTCAAAATAATGACCAAAAATAGTATCCATGCCATCTGCCTTAGCAATTGCTTTAACAAACACTTTATTCCCCTCACTTATCATCATATCAGGGGTTACTGAAAAATTACTCCATAGATCTGGAACTTGCATCATGGTTTTCATATATGCTTCTTTGCCTTTATGAGTTCCTGACATTGGATGCTTATCTCCAGGATAAATCCAAGTGATATCATCATGTACCATTTCCATAAATCCCTCCATATCTCCTTTGCCAAAAAGTTCATATCCTTTTTTTACTACTTCTTTTGCGTTCATAAAATTCCTTTAATTATTAGATAATTATTATTCATTCTAAATTAAAAATGTAATGGTTTTATTACAGTGCTGGTATGCGTGATTATATCCAGTCGGGATAAGGCAAACCTTTTTCAATTAAAAAAGGTTTATTAAACATCTTTGAGTTGTATCTGTCTGATTTGTCGCAAAGAATAGTGACAATAGTTTTTCCTGGTCCTAATTTTTTACCCAATCTTATTGCGCCTGCAATATTTACTCCACAACTTGTTCCAAGACTTAAACCTTCATTTTTGATTAAATCATATAGTATTGGCAAAGACTCTTTATCTTCAATTGAAAAGGCTCCATCTATTTTTGCTTCTGCAAAATTAGCAGTTACTCTGCTGGATCCAATGCCCTCAGTTATTGATCCACCTTCAGCTTTTAACTCGCCGTTTTCAATGTGATTGTAAAGAGATGATCCCTTTGGATCTGATAGATAAATTTTTATATCTTTATTTTTTTCTTTTAAAAAACTACTTACTCCACCAATAGTTCCACCAGTTCCAGAAGAACATACAAATCCATCAACTTTTCCCTCCGTTTGCTCCCATATCTCAGGACCCGTTGTATGGTAGTGACCTTTAGAGTTTGCGGTATTATCAAATTGGTTAGCCCAAACAACTCCGTGATTATTTGAACTTTTTAGCTCTTCAGCCATTCTGGCAGCAACCTTAACAAAGTTATTTTCATCTTTATAAGGTTTTGGTGGAACTAATTTTAAATCTGCACCAATATTTCTTAATGTATCTTTTTTTTCTTGAGTTTGATTATCATTCATTACAATAATCGTTTTATAACCAAGTGAATTTCCAATAAGGCATAAACCTATGCCAGTGTTTCCTGCAGTTCCTTCTACAATTATTCCACCTTTAGATATTAATTTTTTTTGTTCAGCATCCCTTATTAAAGCAAGTGCTGCTCTGTCTTTTACAGATCCTCCTGGATTTAAATATTCGGCTTTACCATAAATGTTACAGCCAGTTATTTCAGATGCAGCTTTTAGTTTTATTAAAGGAGTATTTCCAATTGATTGGATAAAATCATCCTTGTAATTTTTCATTATTCTTTTTCCTCATTACCATTTGTAACAGCATAAGGTTTAAATTCTTCAGTTGCTGTTCCAACATTCTTAGCAGGTATTCCTACCATAACAGCATTTTCAGGAACATTTTTTGTTACAACTGCATTAGCTCCAATTCTTGCATTTTTCCCTACAACTACAGGCCCCAAAATCTGTGCACCCGAACCAACGACTACATTATCATGAAGAGTAGGGTGTCTTTTAATTTCTCTTTGATCATTGGAATTTATGCTTGGAGATATTCCACCTAAAGTAACCATATGATAAATTGTTACGTTATCTGCAATGTCAGAAGTTTCACCTATAACAACGCCCATACCGTGATCAATAAATAAATTTTTACCTATCTTAGCTCTTGGATGAATTTCAATACCAGTTAAAAATCTCGAAAATTGAGAAATTATTCTTGCGATAAGATCAAATTTTGCAGTAGCAAAAAAATTTGCAATTCTGTGAAAAAATACAGCCTTAACGCCAGGGTACGTTAATATTACACTTAACTTAGATCTTGCTGCTGGATCCCTATCAATAATTGATTGCAAATAGTCATTCATAGACTGCCTATATAGTTATTAATGTTGGAATTTAAAGTTAATTAATATTGTCTAAAGTAAGCCCTTTTACATTAGCAGGTACTGCGACATCCATCATTTTTGGATTTGCAAGATTTAGATTATTCATTATGTCCGCATATTCTTCCTTTGAGCTTACTTGTAATCTTGGATTATTATTTTTTTCATTTTCAATAGTGGAAAATTTCTTGCCATTATAATCATGAGCTGGAAATACGAGAGTTTTTTCGGGTAATTTTAATAATTTATTAAATATAGAATCATAAGCATCGTAAGCATTACCATTTTGAAAATCTGTTCTACCACTTCCATTTATTAAAAGTGTATCTCCAGTAAAAACTCTATCATTCATCAAAAAACTATAAGAGCAGTCAGTATGACCAGGAGTATAAATTGCTTGAAGTTCAACTTCTTCAACTTTAATTTTTTCACCATCTTTAATTCTTAGATCTATCACTTCTGATTTAGATTTTTCTCCCATAACTCTTATACAGTTTGTTCTTTTATTTAATTCATTTAATGCTGAGATATGATCAGCATGAATGTGAGTATCAATTACTTTTACAAGTTTAAGATCTAAATTATTCAAAATAGTTGAATACTCATCAGAATGTTCAATGACTGGATCAATTATTAATGCTTCTCTACCTTCACCACTTGCAATTATATAAGTGTATGTAGAAGATTTTTGATCGAAAAGTTGTTCAAATATCATAAATACCTAACTTTATAAAAGTTTGCTTAGTAAAACAATCTTTCATATAATATTTTTTTTATAAGGAGGAGACAATGTTAAAAATAAATAGTATGTGTCCTGATTTTCAAGCTAAAACAACTGAAGGAGATATTTCTTTTCACGAATGGTTAGGTGATAGTTGGGGAGTTATTTTTTCACACCCTAAAGATTTTACACCAGTTTGTACTACAGAACTTGGTGCTTTAGGATTAATGAAAGATGAATTTGATAAAAGAAATGTAAAAGTGATTGGTTTAAGTGTTGATGGAGTAGAGGATCATAAAAAATGGTTAGATGATATTAAAGATGTATCTGGTACAAAACCAAATTATCCAATTATTGCTGATGAAGATTTAAAAGTAGCAAAATTGTTTAATATGTTGGAAGCAGATGCTGGAACAACCTCAATGGGTAGAACTGCAGTTGATAATGAAACTGTAAGAACTATTTTTGTAATCAGACCTGATAAGAGAATTGGATTATATCTTACATATCCTATGGCAACTGGAAGAAACTTTTTAGAGATTTTGCGTGCAATAGACTCTATGCAGCTAACAGCTAAACATAAAGTAGCTACTCCTGCTAATTGGAAAAAGGGAGAGGATGTTGTTATTTTGCCAGCGATTAAAGATGACGAAGCTAAAAAAATATATCCAGATGGATGGGAAACTGTAAAACCTTATCTAAGAAAGGTTCCAGATCCTTCTAAGTAAATTGGATAAAAATATTTTAAACCGACAATCTCAGCATTGGGAAACTAATTTCTCAAATAAGCCTGAGATGTTTGGTTTAGAACCAAGTTTACCTGCAAAAAAAGCTTTAAATATTTTCAAAGAAAACAATTATTCTAAAATTGTTGAGCTAGGAGCAGGTCTAGGAAGAGATAGCATTTACTTTGCAAAGAATTCGATAAATGTAACAGCATTAGACTATAGTGAAAATGGAATTAAAATTATCAATGAAAAGATAAAAAAAGAAAATTTAACATCTTCAATTTCAACATTAAAATTTGACATAAGAGAAGACTTACCATTTGAAACTAATTCAGTTGATGCTTGTTATTCACATATGCTTTATTGCATGGCTTTAACCCTGAAAGATTTGGACAAACTTAATAGTGAGATTCATAGAATTTTAAAACCTGGAGGATTAAATATTTACACAGTCAGAAATACTAATGACGGAGACTATAAAAAAGGAATTCATAGAGGAGAAGATCTATACGAAATAGATGGTTTTATTATTCATTTTTTTTCTAAAGATAAAATACTGAATTTAACAAATGGATTTAAAAACTTAATTATTGAGTATTTTGAAGAAGGATCATTTCCGAGAAAATTATACTTTATTTGTAATAAAAAAAATTAAATTTACTTTAAATTTTTATATTTTTTCATACACACTTGAGCTAACAAAAGATTTGGATCAACAAATATTTTAGAGTCTTTTGCTTTTTTAAAAGATTTGTATGAAAAAATAGCTATTGGTAGTTCTGTACAACCAAGAATTATTTTTTTACATTTTTTTTTCATTAAAAATTTTACTGCTGGTCTTAAAGCTTTTTCAGCATCTTTTACTTTACCTTTTTTCACATATTTAATAGCAGTATTTACTGAACTCTTTTGTAATCTTTCACTAGGACTTATCAAATTATAATTTTTTTCAAAATATTTATGGTAGATTTTTGTGTCTAAAGTAGCTTCAGTACATAATAATCCTATAGTTGAATTTTTCTTAAATTTTTTTTGTGTGTTTAAATATACCTCTTTTGGCATACTAAGAAATGGCACTGATATTTTTTTTTGAATATCTTCATGCCAGTAATGTGCTGTGTTACAAGGCATTACAATAAACTTGCATTTATTTTTTTCCAGCATTCGACAACCAGCAATTAATTCTTTTAAAACATTTTTGTATTGCTTTAAATTCTCTTCTCTTCGTGGTGTATTTGATTTATTATAGAGGACAAACATTGGATATTTTTGATCTAATTTTCCTCTGTTTAATTTTGCAAGCTTATCACAAAAGTCTAAGCCCGCTTGAGTTCCCATACCTCCTAATATACCAATCATAATTTAAATAATATCTTCTATATTAAAATTCAAAACAACTATATAGATATTTAAATAACAGCAAAAATATATTGACGCTAATTATGAATAGAAATTTATCCTTACTTACGTTAAGTCAGATATTTGGTTTTACCACAGCAACAATAACAGTATTTCTCAGTGGAATTGTTGGTTCCCAAATTAGCTCAAATCAATCTTTATCAACTTTGCCAACTGCTTTATTTGTAGTTGGAACTGCAAGTTTTACTGTCTTAGCGGCAAATATTATGAGTAAAATTGGAAGGAGAAATGGTTTTGTATTTGCGGCTATAGGAAGTTCATGTTCTGCACTACTTGCTGCTTTTGCAATCAGTCAGAAAAGTTTTAATTTATTTTGTCTATCTTGCTTAATTCTTGGAATGGGAGCTGCATTTAATCATCAATATAGATTTGCAGCAGCTGAAAGTGTTGAAAAAGACAAAATACCAAAAGCAATTTCTACTCTTCTATTGGCAGGGATTGTTTCAGCATTTTTAGGCATAAGTCTTGCAAATTACACTAAAGATTTAATCCAAGATCAATTGTATGTTGGTTCTTATCTTTTATTATCTTTCCTATCTTTCATGCCTGGGGTTTTTTTATTTTTTTTTAAAAATGTAGAAAATATTCAGAAGGATAGTCTAAAGGAAGGAAATATAAGAAATCTAAAATCTATCGTATTACAACCAAGGTTTTTACAAGCAATTACTGCAGCAGCTTTTGCTTACGCAGTAATGTCATTTCTAATGACAGCAACTCCTTTAAGTATGCATGTTATGGAAAATATGAGCTTAAAAGAAACTGGGTTAGTATTACAATTTCATGTGGTTGCAATGTTTTTACCTTCGCTAATAACAGGTAATTTAATAAAAAAATATGGACACAGTGCAATAATTTATGGTGGAGTTTTATTTTTTTTTATTACAGTTCTTTTAAGTTTATTTGAACAGACATATCTTAATTATATGCTCTCATTAATTTTTTTAGGTCTCGGTTGGAATTTTTTGTTTATATCAGGTACCAGCTTAGTAGTTTTGACTTATAACAAAGAAGAAAAATTTAAAGTACAAGGGATAAATGATTTAATTGTTTTTTCAACTATGGCTTTGGCCAGTTTATCTGCTGGAATTTTACTAAATTCTATTGGATGGAAAATGATGAATCTTATTTGCATACCTTTTTTAGTATTAATTATTTTTGTAAGTTATATGGCCGATAAAAAATCAGTTTCTTAAACATGTCTTTTCTTTTTTTAGGTTTTTTGACGGGCTTAACATTAATTTTTGCAATAGGACCACAAAATGTTTTTGTAATAGAGCAAGGACTAAAAAAACAATACATATTTTTAGTTTGCTTAGTCTGTGCATTATCTGATTTGATTTTAATTTTCTTAGGTATCTTTTTATTTAATTATTTTTCTTATTATTTTAATAATATAGTGGAGCTGATTTTAAATATCCTTTTAATTATTTTTTTATCTTTTTTTATTTATGGAAAAATTAAAGAAATATTTAAATTTAGATCTTTAGAATTTAAAAATAATGTCATAGCACAGAGCTCATTTAATATCTTTATTAAGACCTTAGGTTTTACATATTTAAATCCTCACGTATATTCTGATACAGTATTTTTTTTAGGAAATTTTTCAAAATCCTTTAATATTGAAAACAAAATTTACTTTGGAATAGGTGCTTCTATAGCTTCTTTTTTATTTTTCTTTTCTTTAGGATACTTATCTAAGATTTTTTCAAACAAATTAAATAATAGAAGCTTTTGGAAATATATAAATATTTTTATTATAATATTTATGTCAGTTATAGTTTTTTACATTATTAGAGATATTATTTATTAAAGATTTTTTTTGATAATTTATTAACCTTTAAATGGTTCCCATCAAATCCGTATTGAGTGTGATATTTTCCAGGAAATGCAACACATTTTATGTCTGCACTTAAAGCAGAATTTAAACTTTCTTCTGTATCTTCAATTGCCACACATTCGTCTGAGTTAATATTTAAGTATTTTAAAGCATAATTATAAATATCAGGATATGGTTTTTCTCTTAATATGAATTCATTATTGCCGATAAAATCAAAATCTTTTTTTTCAATTCTTCCTCTTAACGAGTTAAATATAGAATTGATATTGTTACTTGTTGTTGAGCTAGCAAGCCCAATTTTTATTTTGTTCTTTTTGCAAAATTGAATTATTTCTTTTACACCGTCTCTAGGCTCAACTTTGTGTTTGTTTAAATATTCATTAAAAATTTTGGTTTTTAAATTTCTTATTTTTTTTCCGTCTATTTCAACACTAGTATCTTTTGCGTAATCATTAATTCTCGTAGTTCCACCTGATTTTGACAATAGTTTTCTGTAAATATCTTCATCCCAAAACCAGTCTAATCCACTTATTTTAAAAGCTTCATTAAATGCATCTCTTTGAAGATCTGAAGTCTCAGCTAAAGTTCCAATAGAACCAAATAAAACAGCTTTGTAACTCATTATCCCTTCACAGCACCAGCTGTTAATCCACTGATTACTTGTCTTTGGAAAAACATAACTAACATAAATAAAGGAGCAGTAGCCGAAACAACTGCAGAAACAGCCCACATCAAATTACCTTCATGTTGATTTGTTCCAAGATAACTTTGTATTTTAGGAACCATAGTATGATTTTCCTGATTCAATAAAAGAGCAGTCACTGTAAAATCGTTATACGCAAGCATTAAACTAAATAATCCAGCTGTTATTACTCCAGGCCACATAACTGGCATAATGATATGTCTAAATGCTTGAAAATAAGAACAGCCATCAATTAAAGCACTTTCATCAAGTTCTTTAGGAACAGTTTTAAAAAATGAATACAATAACCACAAAGTAAATGGTTGATTTATTGCTACAAGAACAACTATGGTCGTAGGTAGTATTCCCCAAATTTGTAATTGAAAAAAGGGAAATAAATAACCAGAGACTAGAGTAATGTGTGGCATTGCTCTAAAAATTAATGCTGCAATTAAAATCCAAAATGCATAATTTCTTGTAGATCTAGATAAAGCATAAGCTCCTAAGGTCCCGAGGAACAGAGAAATGGTTACAACAAAAAATGTAACTATAACTGTATTCCTAGATGCCTTCCAAAACTCTCCTTCAGTCCAAGCTTGACTATAAGCATCTGTTGTAAACTTTCCTCCAGTTTCTAACAATGTATTGAATGCTGTGATAGCATACCACCAGTCAGCTCTTGAAAAAAAGTCAGCTCTTACTTTAAATGACCCCCAGAAAGTCCAAATAAAAGGAAAGCATGCAACCAAAAGCCATACTATTATAAAGGTTGTATTAAAAATTTTTAAAGCATTTGATCTTTTATCAAGTCCGTATTCCATTTATCTCGCTGTCCTAAATTCCTTCCATGTTCTTATTAAAACTGGTGCTAAAAGTATGGCTATCCCAACAATCGTCATCATTGAGGTGGCTGCAGCCGAACCAAATAATATTACTTCCTCATTAACGAGGTTATCATAAATTAACCATGATAAAGATTGAGCACTTCCTTCAGCACTAAAACCAATTATAGGCTCAAAAACTCTAAAATTATCCATCAAGGATATGAGAGCAACAAATGTAACTACAGGATAAATATGAGGCAAAACAATATGTCTTACTCTCTGCCATCTTGATGCTCCATCAATAATAGCTGCTTCAACAGGTTCTTGGGGAACAGTTTGTAAAGCTGCGTAAAATACTACAAAAGCAAATGGTGAATGGTGCCAAATTCCATAAATTATTATAGTTATCCAAGTAAGAGTTTTTGAGGATTTTAACGATAAATAAGGGTCATCCATTAACATTTGCAAATTCGCGCCAATAATTCCTTCTGCATCTATCATCCAAAATAAAACTAAAGAACCTACCAATGGAGTAACAATCATCGGCAATATGGTTCCAAATATTAATGGTCCTCTAATTCTTCTAGTTACTGCATTAAGACTTAAAGCAATTATAAAGCCCAAAAGTAAAACGTTAGGTGTTACAAACAAGCAATAAGTTAAAGTAAATATTAGAGCCTTGTAAAAGGGTAGGTTGGTAACTTGATCTACAAATTCCCCAAAACTATTTGTTTCGCTCCAAAATTTTCCAATTTCTTCTATTGCAAGATGATTTCTATCTACATAAGTCCCAAACCCATTGAATTTTCCTAAAGGTTTTTCTTCTCGAATTTTAGAGGTTTTTTCTTGGTCAACAACTATTGAAACTGTACACCCAAAAGGATCACATTTTTTTACTTCCTTAACAACTTGGTCGTGCTGCGCATAAAATGATTGTATACCTGTTGAAATAATAGGAAGACCTATAAATAAAATCATTGCCAATCCAGTTGGCAAGAAAAACCAAAAAAAAGTTTTGTTAGGCATTAATGTAATAAGTGGGGATTTTCATCCCCACCTAAAATTTATTGATTATAGAAAGCCTTGTTCTTTTGCTTTACTCATGTAAGCTGCTTCCACATCTTTTAAAGCTTGTTCTGCTGACTCTTTACCTTGTAAAAATTCAACAATCTCACTTCCTAATGCACCATGCATTAAACCCATTTGTGGTAACATTGGATATGGTTTAGCTTTCATTTTAACAGCTTCGATAACTCCAATTGATTTTGGTCCAGGCTTGAAACCTTCAATTAACCAAACAGCTTGATCCGCTGCATCTGCAACCATCTTTTTGTTAGCAGCTGCGTGTGCCAAAGCTCTAAATGTTGCTTCAGCATCAGCGTCAGATCTATTTTTTGCTAATGTGAAACCGTCCCACCATAAAGTCGCTGCTGGTATGTTTCCTCCAGCAACTGTTGCTGGTCCAGTTAATTTAGTTGCTGCTGTAATTTTTGCATCACCATCATCATCAAGCAATGTTCCTGATCTTGATGCCCAAAGAGTCATTAATGCAACATTTCCAGATTCCCATTCAACTTTAATAGCTTCACTATCGTGAGTTAAATAATCTGGGTTACTTAAACCTGCTAATTTTTTTAGCATATTTAATGTTGCTACACCTTTTGCATTGTTAATGCTTGGCTGAGCAGTTCCTGCTTTAAAGAATTCTCCTCCATGTCCAATGTACATGTTAACGAATTCTTCTGCTAAATTCCAACCAGCTTTGTATGCTGCTGCGTAAGGATATTGCATTTTACCAGATGCTCTTATTTTTTCTGATGCCGCAACTACTTCCTCATATGTTTTAGGAACAGCTATACCCAATTCTTTTAAAACATCTTCTCTGTAATATAAGTGCTGAGTGTTTGCCATAAAAGCAACTGCCATTATTTTTCCATCAATTGTTATCAATTGAGAGTCTTGTATTCCTTTTCCATATTTCTTAACAAGATCATCAAGTGGTCTAATTAAGTCTTGGTTCATCAAAGGAACTATAGAGCTATTTGCTGCAATTCTTGCAGAAAACTCTGATGGATTTGCAGTTAGAGCTGGCACAGCAATTTTATTGTGCTCAGATGAGTGTGTGACTTTAAAATCCGCACTTCCTTTACATCCTTTAGCAGTTTCCACGAAAGTTCTTAAAGCTGGAAAATCATTAGCTAAAATATTTATTGATCCACTCTTAATGTTACAATCTGCGTAAGCAGAAGTTCCAAAAAGAAGAAACAATAAAGATATTAATATTTTTTTCATATTTGTTTCCCTCATTAAATTTAAATTTATGTATGAAAGGATATATATTCCTTAGGGAATTTAAAAGTAGTTTTTAAATCGCATTTGACGCAAGCTCTGCACCTGCGACCAAAGATTCAAATTTTTTGTAAACAATATTTTCATCCACATTTCCAAAACCAGCAAAAGTACTAAATCCACAATCACTTCCAGCCATTAGTTGATTTTTATCAATTACTTTTGAATACTGAATTATTCTATTTTTTACTAACTCTTCATGCTCTATAAAGTTTGAGGTTGAGTCTATTACACCAGGAACTATTACTTTATCATTAGGAAGTTTTATATTTTCAAAAACCTGCCATTCATGAGCATGTCTTGGGTTCGAGGATTCAATTAAATAAGTTTGGATATTTGCTTTTAAAGCAATAGGTAATATTTTTTCTAATCCAATATCGTGAATATGTGGTCCTTCATAATTTCCCCAGCAGATATGCATTCTCAACTTAGAGGCATCGATATCTTTGATTGCTTCATTAAGACATTCGATTTGTTTTTCAGCTCTTACTAAAAATTCTTCATCTGATACATTTTTAAAAGTCATATGTCTTGCAAGCGCAAGATCTGGACAATCAATTTGCAATAATAAATCATTATTTGTTATTTCATCATATTCAGTTTTCATCATTTTTGATAATGCCACCAAATAATCATCGTCATTTTTATAAAATTTGTTTGGAAGGAAATTTGAAATTACTCCTGGTGATGCAGAGTTAATAAATCCTTGAGAATGATTATTTTTTTTTAATGCAGATTTTAAATTACTGATATCTTTAGTTAGAGACTTAGTATCTTTAATTTTTAAATCAGCAGTACAACATGGTCTTGTATAAGTAGGTGTACCTCCTGATTTTGCAATTTTTTCTTTATATGATGGAAAATCATCTAAGTCTTTAGGAGCTCTTCTCTCACTTTCGCCACTAAAGCCATGTAATCGATCCTTGACGTAGGTAGCATAACTTATTTTTGACATTTCACCATCACTTATAATATCAATCCCGATATCAATTTGTTTTTTTACAATTTTGTTTACATCTTCTTCAATAATCTCATCAAGTTCTCCTTGATCAAATAATTCATTTTTATCTTTTTTAAAAAGTATTTCAGATAACTTTTTTGATCTTGGCAGACTTCCAACATGTGTGGTTTTAATTTTATCCATTGTTTTTACATTAATATTTGTTTCCAAATAGCCACTTCATCAAACAATACCCATTCTCTTATTATTTTATAATCTCTTAATTCTGCATGATTTATACCCATTATAAATAAATCTTTGTCAGTCTTTTTCCCAAATTCTTCACTGTCTTTAGAGTGCTTACCACTTAAAAACCATCTGATTGTAGCTTTTTGATTGTTATTTTTTTCATCCAATGATGCAACATGTTCGATTGTAAACTTTATTTCAGAAAATATATTTTTTAAAGAGCTCCAATATTTAATTATATCTTCACTGCCATTTCCAACTTTATTACTTGGCCAAAATAGACTGGCTGCTCTATCATAATCTTCAAAATCATAATCATTATTAAATATTTTCTTTAAAATATTGGAATATATATAACCTGATGAAACTTCATTTACTTTTACTGGAGTATAATCTGACTTTTTATCAGAAGATCTATTAAAAACTTTGATAGCTTTAGATACCCCACCTTCTTTATCAATTAAATGCCTTGCAAATTGCTCAGGTGTATAACCTAGCTGTCGAACCATTGCACCTTGATCTCTCACAATCCACTCATCATAAACCTGATTATTTTTACATGCACAGTCAGCTATAACTCTATAAACAATTTTGTTTCCTGTTTTTTTTCCATAATACCCGTCATTTAAATGTGTAGCTTTGCTCAGAATTCTGTGAGATGAATGATATCCTTCATCATCATTTCCACTCCAAATTACATCCTCACCTAATAATTGTCTGTCTGGAAATTCGTCTAAAGTTTTATAAGTTGCATCAATAACAGGTTTAAAACCATAGGTTATCCCAAAGGGTGATCTTACAGGTATATTCTCTGAATAATATTTAGATATCGACTCGACATCTTTCCCTTCCCAAATTTGTTTAGTAATTTTTAAAATGTAATCAGTTAAATTTTTATAATTACTATCAAATCCTTTCATTAGATCTGACTAACAAAATTTAAAATACTATTTTCTGAATTATTACACGAGATATCTATTTTGCTACTCAAAGGAACTGAAAAAGTGTCTCCTTTTTCTAATTTTATATTTGAGTTTCTTATTGCTATTTTCCAATTACCTTCTTGAGCAAAAAGAACGGTAGGCTTTATACATTCAATACCTTTAATTTCACCAGATATAGAATTTAATGTTGTTAAATTAAATCCAGTATCTTGTTTGATTGAAGGTTCATAATTTTTTTTATTAAATTTGTTTCCTAATACTTGATATAATTTAATACCATTAACTTCATCGCTGATATTGTTTTGTTTATTTCTATAAATATTTTTTTCTAATTCTTCTGGCAAATAATTATCAAATCTTTCTAATTCATCTTGAGTGATAGGCTCTATCATCTTTCTACCGTTAGGCACTTCAACCTTTTTTAAATCTATTAACGAATTATCATCAAGCAATGCCATACCAGTCTCTTTTGCCTTTTTTAAAATTTCTGGAACCCATGTTATTATACCAGGATCATCTCCGCCTAATACAACAAACATCAAACTTTCTTTATCTCCAACATTTTCAAATGCTCTGAACATATTTGTAGGCATTGAAATTATATCGCCAGCTTCTAATATTGTTTCTTGTTTTCCATCAGCACCCCAATAAAATCTCCATTTACCTGAGTAAATTACAAATACTTCAGCCGTAGTATGACTATGAAGACCAGATCCATTTTTTGGCATAGCACTCACTGCTCCTAAATTATACCCATGTAAAGACTGTATTTTTATTAGCTGTTTGGTGTCTTCAGCGACACCACGTCCAATAATTGTATAATTTTTTCTTTCTTTATGACCTTCTAATCTACCCTCTACAAAAGGAAGGCTACTTGGAACGAGCTCATTAAATTTTGCTAATCTATCAATCATATTCTTGTTATTTATCTCTATTTAAATATAAATTGCAATTTATGCAAATAGAACAATTTGATACAGGACTTAAAAATCAAAATAATTTTCAAGAATTAAAAATCACAGCTGAAGAAAATAAACAAAATAAACAAATAGTTAGAAATTATTTGAACAATATTTACAATCTTGGACCATCTAAAATAG
The DNA here is from genome assembly GCA_902545405.1 of uncultured Pelagibacteraceae bacterium. Taxonomy (GTDB): domain Bacteria; phylum Pseudomonadota; class Alphaproteobacteria; order Pelagibacterales; family Pelagibacteraceae; genus Pelagibacter. The sequence goes on along the minus strand of CACCFT010000004.1, from coordinate 36,520 downwards.
AAGAAAATTTAAGCAAATATTTTAGCGAAGATGTAAATATTAAATGTTTTTTTCCATTAAATGAATTTAAAGGTTTGTCTAATTTTAGGGATAAATTTTGGACCCCACTTTTTGATGCGTTTCCTGATTTAGAGAGAAGAGAACAACTCGTTATAGGCGGAGCCTTTAGAGATAAATTTCAAGTTGGAACAATATCTACCTTATCAGGAATTTTTAAAAAGAAATGGCTAAATGTAGAGCCAAATTTTAAAATGGTAAATTTAAGATGCTGTGAGATACACGAATTAAAAAACAATAAAATTATTGAAAGTCACATTTTAATCGACACAATAAATTTTCTAAATCAAGTAGGGAAGTTTCCAATAAATCCTTCAAGAGGGTATGAGGGCATTTGGATGACACCAATAAATACAGATGGTGTAAATTTTTACGAAAACAATTTAGATGTTTCAAAAGCCACTCTAGATCAATCTCTTACTATGCAAAGAAGTTTAAATATTAAACCAGAATTAGAAGCATCATCTGACTCTGATTTAAAAGAAAAACTTATTAATCACCCACAAAAAGATTTTTGGCATGAAAAAATGATTTGGTATGGACCTAGCGGTATAGGAACAGCACGCTCTTTGGAAGGTTTTATTGATCATCATCAACTTCCTTTTAGAAAAACATTTAAAGAAAGAAATTACTGGGAATTAGGACATTATTGTGAATTAGGAGATGGTAAATTTTCACTTACTGCTGGATGGCACAGTATACAAGCAGTGTATGATTCAAATGATTGGCTAGGATATAATTCAAATAAAAATAAAGTAACTATGAGAGTTATGGATTTTTATCATCATGATGAGGGAAAAATCAGAGAAAATTGGGTACCGATAGATCTAGCGCATATATTAAGTCAGATCGGAATTGATATTTTTAAATCTTGAAAACTAAAGTTCTCTAATTTGAAAAACCATATTTTCGAAGTCTTACATCACCAGTTCTAGCATGAGCTTCCATACCTTCATATCTAGAAATTCTAGCCGCTGCAGCACCAACTTCTTTGTTAGATTCTTTATTCATTTTTTGGTAAGTGACTGTTTTTATAAATTTTCCAACGTATAAGCCTCCAGTATATTTTCCTGCACCTTTTGTTGGTAGAATATGATTTGGTCCAGAGCATTTATCTCCATACGCAACTGTTGTTTCCTCACCTAAAAATAAAGAACCATAATTTTTAAGATTTTTTAAATACCAGTCTAAGTCTTCAGCTTGAACCTCTAAATGTTCTGGTGCATATTCATCACTCACTTTCATCATTTCTTCTTTGGTATCACACATAATTACTTCTCCATAATCTCTCCATGCAGCATCAGCATTATTTCTGTTATGTTCAGGTAGTTCTTGAATAATTTCTGGAACTCTTTTCATAACATAATCACATAAAGATTTATCAGTAGTGTAAAGCCAAGCTGGAGAGTCAGGACCATGTTCAGCCTGTCCAACTAAATCATAAGCGATTATTTCTTTGTCAGCTGTATGATCTGCAATAATGCCTATTTCGGTTGGTCCTGCAAATAAATCAATTCCAACTTTTCCAAATAAAATCCTTTTAGACTCTGCTACAAATTTATTTCCAGGTCCAACAATCATATCTACTTCTGGATTACCAAAGCAACCATATGCAAGCGCACCAATTGCTCCTATACCGCCAATGTTCATAATTACATCTGCACCACAAAGGTTAGCTGTATAAATTATAATTGGGTTAGCACCATTTGAATCTTTCGGCGGACTTGTTGCAATTACATTTTTTACTCCAGCAACTTTTGCAGTTGTCACACTCATTATAGCAGAGGCGATATTGTTATATCTTCCACCGGGCACGTAACACCCAACGGTATTTACAGGTATTAATTTTTGCCCTGCTATTAAACCAGGCGATAATTCAACTTCTGAGTCTTTTCCAAGATTTTCAAGCTGGTGTTCTGCAAACTTCCTTACTCTTTCATGAGAGAACTGAATATCGTCTTTAATCTTCTGATCTAAAGTTTTATTTATTTCCTCAATTTTTTCTTTGCTAACAATTATATCACCTTCATAATTATCAAATTTTTTTAAAATATCTTTAACCCCTTGGTCTTTAGTTTTTTCTAAATCTTTTAAAATAGAACTTACCTTAGTTCTTGTTTCATCTTCACCTGTAAATGCAGTTTTTTCAGCTTTTTTTATATAAGTAATTGCCATTATTTTTTCTCTAATTTTATAAATGTTTAAATTATATAAGATGTTTATTCAATAGAAGTTTAATCTAAAGCAACAACGGCTGCAGCTATAGAAGCAAGTCTTGCTGTCGCATCATCTGATCTACTTGTTATAACAACAGGTACTTTACCTCCAACAACTACGCCTGCTGCACATGCTCCCATAAAATAAATCATCATTTTTACAAGCGCATTTCCAGTTTCGACATTTGGAACTAATAATACATCAGCTTCCCCAGCAACTATATTCTCAATTCCCTTAATAGAAGCAGATTTTTTTGAAATACTATTGTCAAATGCTAAGGGTCCAAAAATATCAGCATTAAAATTTTCTTTACTTGCCAATTCAGTTAATTCTTTAGCTTCAACCGAACTCTGTACACTATCAATAACTTCTTCTGTCGCTGAAAGGATAGAAATTTTTGGTCTTGGAATATTAATTCTATGACTAAAATCTATAACATTTTTTAAAATATGCATTTTAGTTTTTAGGTTAGGAGAAACATTCAATGCTCCATCAGTTATGATTAATGGTTTATCATCTTTTTGTAATGTCATATGCCAAATATGACTTAGTCTTGTTTTTCCAATTAATTTATATTCTCTTCTAAGAACTTCTTTCATCAATATATCAGTATGAATATGTCCTTTTACTATAATTTTTACTTTATCTTCCGATGCAAGTTTGGTTGCAATTCCAGCTGTATTATTTTCAACTGGCTCATTAATTATTTCAAAATTTGATATATCAAATTTAAGTTCATCTGCGCATTCTTGTATTTTTTGTTTATCACCTATTAATATTGGGGTGATCAATTTTTCAGAGACAGCATCCATTACTGACATCATTGGTAATTTTTTACCTGCATTTACAATGGCTGCTTTTACACCTCTTTTTTGATGAGCTATATTAAGTAGATTTACAGGACAAACTGTGGATTTATCAGATAACATATGAGTTTAAATATTTGTTATGGTTCTAAATATCAATATTTTTTATTACGTTCGATATAAAAATAGTTTAAAATTGAACAAACGATGGAGATAGTTACAATAATTGCACCTATAGCGTTAGCCCTTATAATGTTAGGTCTTGGATTGGGCTTATCAACTAGAGATTTTTTAAGAGTTATAAATAATCCAAAAGATTTTACAGTCGGAATAATTTGTCAATTAATCCTTCTCCCAATCGTCGCTTATATTTTACTTTTAATATTAAGATTACCAGTTGAATTAGCATTAGGATTAATGATTATTGCTGCAGCTCCTGGAGGAGTAACATCAAATGTTTTAACAAAATTTGCGAATGGAGATGTTGCATTATCTATTTCGTTAACAGCAGTAGGTAGTTTAATTAGTATTTTTTCTGTTCCATTTATTGTTTTTTCTTCAGCAAAATTATTAGGTGTAACTGATTTATCCTCAGATATTACGATGACTGGTATTGCTCTTAAAATGGCACTAGTTGTAACTGTGCCAGTAATTCTAGGAATGATAATTAGAAGATTTGCTGAAAACTTTATTTCTTCTAATATTAATATTGTAAATAGAATTACAGGTATTTTGTTTATTGTTGTATTTGCAGCAATATGGATTGAGGAAAGAGAAAATATAATATCATACTTAGGTCAAGCGGGTTTAGCTGTTTTAATATTAAACGTAGTCATGATGACTTTGGCATTTTACATTGCAAAAGGCTTTGCAACTGGAATACCACAGAGAAAATGTATTTCTTTAGAATGTGGATTACAAAATGGAACTTTAGCTGTATTTGTAGCAACACAAATTTTCAATGATGTCGCTTACATGGTTCCCACCGCTGCTTATGCATTAGTAATGTATATAACTGGATTTATATTTATATATATTCTTAAAAATTCTAATTAAGATTTATTTGATTGTAGGTTCTTTTTATAAAAACATTTATTGATTTTAAATTTTCGTCTTGGATTATCGACATATCTTTAAAATTTTGTTTGCTGACATCAAAATTTATCAATTTATTTTTGTCTAAAGAAATAAATTTACTTTTAATTAATTTCTTGATTTTTCTTACTACTGTTGGTCTTGGTATTCCTGTTATTTCAGAAATAGACATTGCATTAATTCCTTTTATTTTTTTATTAATAATTTTATCTCTCCATTTATCTAAATAACTATCAACTCCTTTAAGTTGCCTTCCAATTTTTGAATTATTATTCAAAATTATAGTTGCTAAAATAGTAAATATTTCCATATCACCAAAATAATTTTTCCATCTTAAGCAGTAAGGGAATAAAAATTTATAAAATTGATACCAGCAAAATGAGAAATTATGTTTTATTAAATTGTTAATTTCATTACTGGACATTTCGTTTTTTACAACTTTTTCTTCTTTTAAAATTTGACTAAAAACAGATAAAAGTGTGCATATATTTTTTAATGTATCATTTGGCTGTGTTGAATTGTAAGCACTTCTATCTATTGTAATCTTCTTGCCCTTTTTTTTAATTATTCCCCTTTTTTCCAGGGATATAATTTTTCTTCTGACACTTTCTTTTGGTATTTTAAGATCCTTTGATATTCTTATAAGGTTAATTTTCTCAATCTCTAATGATTTATCCTTATAAAAATCATTGAAAGTAATATTTAAATTATTACGTCTGTAAAAATCAAACTGCTTACTAATCAAATAAATTAAAATCGTGTAAGTATCTATATCTTTAAACACTTTATAAGCACCGATTGTCCATTCAGACATAAGTTTTAAAAAAAAAGGACTTAAAATATCAAAATGATTTTTGAAAATTTTATCGATCAGTTCATCATCTAGTTCTGAATTTACACTTGGTAGCTGCTTCATAATGTATCAAAACCCAATTTGAACAATTTTAAAACTTGAGTCAACCCATTTTGAACAGTTAAAATCTGTAAAATTTTTTACTTTATGTTTTAATAATTTAATGAGTACTGAAAGCTTAAATAGAACATCTAATATTGAAATACCTGAAAAAAAACGAAGAGTAATTCGAATGTCCCCTCGTAAAGTAAATATAGATGTTCTAAAGAAACGAGTAATCACTGAAAAGAAAAAAGAGGCACTTCAGTCAAAAATAATAATACTTTCAGTCTGTTTATCTATTGGAATACTAGGTTATTTTGCAGGTTAACTAGTTAAGAGAATATCTAAATCCTTTTTAATATTTTTTGGAATTTTTATAGATTTTTTGGAGTTTGTTTTTGTTCTTAAATACTTTTGCTCCCCGGGATAAAATATTTTTTGTCCTTTTAAATTAGGTATTTTTTTTATTCTTTTAATATTTTTTTTTATCTCTTTTTTATAATCTTTAACAAATAGATTGTCTTTAAATGCTAAAAATAAGTGACCGATATTTTGTGGCCCAGAGAAATCATCAAATGGGTCTTTTACTTTGCCACCATGATTACTTCCAACAAATACTCCAGTTAAAATATCTACCATCCAGGCTAATCCAGATCCTCTAAATCCAGCTATTGGAAGTTGTACCCCAGCAAGAGCTTCTTTTGCATTTGTAGTTGGTTTACCAAATTTGTTTAAAGCAACGCCATATGGTATTTTTTTTCCTAACTTTTCTGCAATCCTAATTTTACCTCTATTAATCATAGACATTGATGTATCTAGTATAAACGGAACCTTACTATTTGTTTGAGTTCCAAAACATATTGGATTAGTTCCAAAGACTGATTTTTTTCCACCAAAAGGCGCAATAGCTGGAGGAGCATTTGTAAATGCGAATGTTATTAAATTTTTTTTAACCGCTTGCTCAACGTAATACCCTGATAATCCATAATGTCCGCTGTTTTTTACAGCAACTAACCCAATCCCTGTTTTTTTTGCATTTTGTATAGTTTTTTTAATAGCCTCATCTGCTGCAACAAAACCTATAGAATTATCAGCATCAATTATTGATATAGATTTTGATATATTTTTTACAGTAATTTTAGGTCTCGGATTAATGACTTTTTTTGAGATTCTTTCACAATACATTTTTAAACGAGACAATCCATGTGAAGGCGCACCTACAAGTTCCGCATTGATAATTGCATTTGCACAAACTTCTGAATGTTTTCTGCTTAATTTAAAATTAATAAAAATTTTAATTATTAGATTTTTAAGCTCTTTTTCATTCATAATTTATGTAAACATAATTGATTTCAAAATTAAACTATAAATTGAATATTTTTTTTATTTATTAAAATTATCTTTAAATTTAAAATAACAAAAGATTAACATTAATCGTGTAAATTTATTATCATTAACTAATAAAAAAGTGAGGGATATATGAAAAATATACTTAAAGTAGCTTCTATGGCTCTAGTTCTTTCATTAACACTTTTCGGTATCACAAATAAAGCTTCAGCTGCAAAACTAACTTTATATTGCAGTGTTGAAATAGACGTTTGTGAAATGCTTGAACAAGCTTATGAAAAAGAAACTGGAACAAAAGTTGCTATGACAAGAGCAAGTAGTGGTGAAACTTTTGCAAAAATAAAAGCAGAAGCATCAAATCCAAAAGGAGATGTTTGGTTTGGTGGAACAGGCGATCCACATTTAACTGCAGCACAAGAAAATTTAACTGAGAAATATAAATCTGTTCATTTTAATGATTTATTACCTGCAGCTCAGAACCAAGCAAAAAATGCTGATTTTAAATCAGTAGGAATTTATGTTGGTGCATTAGGTTTTGGATACAACAAAGATCTTTTAGCAAAAAAAGGTCTTCCAGCTCCAAAATCATGGATGGATTTAACAAAACCAATATATAAAGGTGAAATACAAGTAGCAAATCCAAACTCATCTGGAACTGCTTACACAACCTTAGCTACTATTCTTCAAATATTTGGAGAAGATAAAGGTTGGGATTACATGAAAAAACTTCATGCAAACATAAATACATATACTAAATCTGGTTCTGCACCAATTAAAGCAACTGGTAGAGGTGAAAACTTAATCGGTATTTGTTTCCAACATGATGGTGTGAAACAAACAAAAAAAGGTTTGCCGGTTGTTACGGTCTCACCAGCTGAAGGAACTGGATATGAAGTTGGATCTATGAGTATTATTGCAGGTGCAAGAAATATGAAGGAAGCTAAAAAGTTTTATGACTGGGCTTTAAGTCCTGCTATTCAAACTATGGTTTTCACTTCAGGAAAATCTTTGCAAGTGCCATCTAATACTAAAGCAAAAGCTGATCCTGATGCTCCAGACTTATCAACAATAAACTTAATTGATTATAATTTTAAAGTTTATGGAGATAAAAGTACTAGAGCGAGTTTGTTATCCAAATGGGATAACGATGTTTCTGTAATTCCTAGATAAGGAATTAAATGAGAGGGCTCGTTATCTGTTGGATGCTCGTTGGAGTATTGGGTTTCCTAATATTTCCATGGTATGTAACAGGTGACGGGTTTTTCTCAATAAACTGGATATTAGAATATTCTTTAGAAGATTACGGTTCTGTATTACCACAGGTATTTATAAATAAAAAATATTGGCTTCTTCCTTTAATTGTTCCTTTATTTTTTCCATTATCAACCTTAAAATTAAATCAGAATAATCCTATTTATTCCAAAATTTTCTTGTACTCAGGATTGTTTGGTATTTTTTATTTTATCCTTCAGGGGTTTTCAATTGGCATAAGAGGGTGGAATTTTGAAATCTTTCAATCGATTTTTGGCGATGTAGAAAATCAATTTGGAGTAGGGTCTGGCGCAGTTCTTTTATGCTCTACATTTATTTTTTATATTACACATGGGCTATCCTCGCGTGGGTGGTTGAATGGAGATAATTTTATTGTAGGAAGTATAGGAAGCATAATTATTCTAGTTTCAACTTTCGTTTTTTTTCCTATTTTTAGAATGTTTGCTGTTGCCTTTAAAGGCACAGAAGGTGGATATGAAATTAGTAATTTTTCAACCAAAATATTTAATAAAGGAATTTGGGGTCTTGATTGTCTATATAGTGATTATGCATGTGGTGTTTTTTGGAACACTGTTACTATGGGAACACTTACAGCTTTCTCATCAACAATTTTGGGTTTAGGTTTTGCTTTATTAATTGCAAGAACAAGTTTTAAATTTAAAAAAACGATTAGAATTTTATCTGTTTTACCAATCATAACACCTCCATTTGTAATCGGTTTAGCAATAATAATATTATTCGGTAGAACGGGAGTTGTAAGTTCTTTTTTGGAGTGGGCATTTGAGATTGAGCCCTCGAGATGGATTTATGGTTTGCCAGGAATATGGTTTGCACAAACTCTTGCTTTTACACCTATTGCTTTTTTAGTTTTAATTGGAGTTGTTGAAAGTGTAAGTCCTGCAATGGAAGAGGCTTCACAAACATTGAGAGCTTCAAAATGGCAAGTTTTTAAAACTGTTACATTGCCTTTAATGAGACCTGGAATTGCGAATGCATTTTTGCTTGGCTTTATCGAAAGCTTAGCTGATTTTGGAAATCCACTAGTGCTAGGTGCCGAATATGATGTTTTATCTACAGAAATATTCTTTGCAATTGTGGGTGCACAGTATGATGAAACTAAAGCTGCAATATTAGCAATGATATTATTAACCGTTGTTCTGGTAGTGTTTTATCTTCAGAACCAATGGTTGGGGAAAAAATCCTATATTTCAATTTCTGGGAAAGGTGATAGTGGAGTACATCCTGAATTACCAAATAATACTAAGTGGATAATTTACTCAACTGTTTTACCATGGGCGCTCCTTACATTTATAATTTATATTATGATTATGTTTGGTGGATTTGTAGAGATGTGGGGTGTCGATCACAGTTTTACGTTAAGACATTATGTTGAAGCATTTAGTGTTGAATGGGTTAAAGAAAGAGGAATTTTGTGGACTGGTACCGCGTGGAATTCTTTTAACACTACTTTTGCGATAGCATTAATTTCATCATTTCCTACTGCTGCAATAGGTATTTTAACAGCATATCTTCTTACAAGACATAAGTTTAAAGGAAAAAATGCTTTTGAATTCGGCACAATGTTAAGTTTTGCAATACCTGGAAGTGTTATTGGTGTGAGTTACGTTTTTGCATTTAATGTTCCGCCACTTGAACTTACAGGAACAGGAATTATTTTGGTAATCGCTTTTGTATTTAGAAATATGCCTGTTGGGGTTAGGGCAGGTATAGCTTCGATGAATCAATTAGATCCTCACTTAGATGAAGCCTCATCAACATTGAATGCATCTAGTTCTCAAACATTTAGGAATGTAATTCTTCCATTGCTTAAACCTGCAATTACTGCTTCTTTAGTTTTTAGTTTTGTTAGAGCAATGACGGCAATTAGTGCTGTTATATTCCTTGTTAGTGCTAATTATGATTTAGCTGTCTCATATATATTAGGAAGATTAGAAAACAATGATTATGGTCTAGCAATTGTTTATTCGTCTGCATTAATTGTTGTTATGTTATTTACAATAACTTTAATGCAATTAATAATAGGTAAACGTAAATTAGGGAGAAGAGAGCAAACAGAAGGAATATTACAAGGAAATTTTGGATAATGAAAAAAGCAGAAGTAAAATTTGAAAATATTACAAAAAAATTTAATCAGACTGTTGCTGTTGATAATGTGAGTTGTACTTTTGAAGCAGGAACACTAACTACATTGCTAGGCCCCTCTGGATGCGGAAAAACTACTTCTTTAAGAATTATTGCTGGTCTAGAAAGAGCTACTAGTGGTAAAATTTTAGTAGAAAATGAAGATGTAACATTATTACCAGCGACAGATAGAGATGTATCTATGGTATTTCAATCTTATGCTTTGTTTCCACATATGAGTGTACTTGAAAATGTATCGTATGGTTTAAAGATGATAAATGTTCCAAAAGAAGAATTTACAGAAAAGTCTTTAGAAACTCTTAAGTTAGTTAATTTAGAAGGTTATGAAAATAGGATGCCCTCAGAGCTATCCGGAGGTCAGCAACAAAGGGTAGCTGTTGCAAGAGCAATTGTGCTGAAACCAAAGGTTCTACTTTTTGATGAGCCTTTATCTAATTTAGATGCAAAATTAAGAAGACAAGTAAGAGAGGATATTAGAGAAATTCAACAGAAACTTGGAGTAACCACAATTTATGTAACTCATGATCAAGAGGAAGCATTAGCAATTTCTGACAAAGTAATTGTGATGAACAATGCTATTATTGCTCAACAAGGTAGTCCAAAAGAATTGTATAACTTTCCTAAAACTAAATTTGTAGCTAACTTTATAGGAGACGCAAATGTTGTTAAAGCTGAAATCATTAATCAAAATAATAATATTTATGAGATTCAATTAGCAGAAATGAAAATTAAAATAGAAAGTGATCAAAAATTAGAAAGTTCAGTTTCCGTCTCTTTAAGACCGGAAAAAATAACTATTTCAAAAAGTCCTGAAGAAAACTCAATACATGCATCTGTTAATAATGCGTCATTCGTTGGAAATAGTTATCAGTATATAGTTAATTCCAAAGTCGGTAAAATTTACGTAGTTTCTAGCAATACAAATGAAATATTTAATGTTGGAGAAAACGTTTATTTAAAATTCGACGAAAATGAATTACGGTTGCTTAATGATTAAGGATTAACCTTTTCCTCTCCAAGGAATTGTCTTATCTATAATTTTTCTTAAAGTTATATCAAATAGAAGACCAAGAAGACCCATTATAATTATTGTTATCCAAATAACCTCCCACTGGAAGTATTTTTTCGCAACGTTTTCAACAAAACCAATACCTGTTGTACCTGCTAGAAACTCTGCAGCAACAAGTGTTCCCCAGCACATACCAACAGCAACTCTAATTCCTGTAAGAATTTCAGGAAGTGAATTAGGGAAAATCACATATCTTAAAATTTGTTTTTTAGTAGCCCCTAAAGAGTGGGCAGCATGAATTTTTGAAAGCTGTGTTCCTGATGCGCCAGCTCTTGCAGAAATAATCATAATAGATAACGAGACCATAAATAACAAAAATACTTTTCCAGAGTCATCAATTCCAAGCACAGAAATAATTAAAGGTGCCCATGCAAGAGGAGGGACTGGTCTGTAAAGCTCAATTAAAGGATCAAAGAAACCTCTTGCAAATCTATTTAGACCCATAAACAATCCTAAAGGAACACCAATTATAATTCCAAACACTAATCCTAAAAATACTCTCATAAAAGAGTCCCAGATATGTCCGTATGGAACTGGAACTTTCAGTAAATTAAAGTCACCTGTTACAACCTTTAAAACATTACTTTTAAAATTCTCTTTAACTATCCCTTCTTTTGTATGTACTGGATATTCACCAGGCAATATATCTGCTATCCAATCTGGTAAAAAGAATCCTATCATTTTACTGACATCAACCATTTCAATCCACAAAAGAGGAACATTTTTATATCCAACACTTGGTTTTGACAGCAACACAAACTTATTAAAAGTGTCAGATGGTTTTGGCAACCATCTACCTGAACCTTGTTCTGAGCAAGTTGCTCCACTAGCTACAATTGTTCCTGAAGGAAACAAAAGGATATCAATTAATCTTAGTCCACCTTGTTCTTTATTTTGTAAATCATCAAATTCTAAGATTGCTTCTTGCATGTAGTTTAATGCATTAGGAGGATAAATACTTGCAAATTCTATTCTTCTTGCAATTTTAACAATATTTTTTGCATAGTCAGACGCTATCTCTTCACTATCATTTAAACTTTTTCTATAAGCTTTAATATCATCTTTTAATTGTTTTATTGAGCTTTTGAATAATGGATTGTGATTTCTTAATTTAAAAAACTTGTCATTTATTGAACTTAGTTCTTTTGCTGCTGCATGAAATTTTAACCCTTTTTTAGTCTGAGGAGCAGTTGGTATCTCAATAATATTTTCTGTTGTTCCACTTCCAGAGTCTATTGTGACAATTCCCCAACCTCCTTGTTCATCAATAAGTTTTTGTCTTTCAATTTTTTGAGCATCTGTCTCAAAAGGATAATCCTCCTTTTGAAAATTAATACTGAGTTGCTTTATTTGTTCAGTCATTTCTTGAATTTTTATTTTGGTATCTATTTCTATTAATTCTTCACTAGTTAAGAATGGAATTAATTTAGAGGTTCTATCAATGTAACTTACAAGAATTGTTTTTTGTTGATCATTTAGATCTTGAGATACTTTTATTTCATTTTTAATCTTTACAAGATTTTTATTTTCAATTTTAATAATTGATGTGCTTTTGAACTCTCTCTCTTCAATAGGAAATTGATATTTCAAACCTAATAATGACTCATTAATTTTAGCAACCTGGCATAATTCATTTGCTGATTTTGGATAAAAACCTTTTGCAATATCCCATGAATAATAAAGCCAAAGCATTAATATTACACTACTACCAACAATTACCCAGTGTGTTCCACCTCTAGCTCTTTCTGGATTACCAAATACAGTATCAACTCTTTCAGTTTTTATTAATCTTATTCCATAAAGAATACATCCAATAACAGTTGCGATAATTAATATTGTTACAACTTGTGTTAACATTAATTTTCTTTCCCCATTATTTCTTCCTCCATATTCCAAATCATGGATAAAATTTCTTCTCTTGTAGATGAAAATTCTTTATTTTTTTTAATTTCTCTCAAATCTTGAGTAAGTCCCATTTCTGCAAAAGGAAGATTATACTCTTTATGTATACGACCCGGTCTTGGTGCCATTACGTATAACCTTTCACCAAGTAAAAGAGCTTCTTCTACAGAGTGAGTAATTAAGATAATTGTTTTTCCTGTCTCTTTCCAAATTTTTAAAACTAATGACTGCATTTTCTCTCTAGTTAATGCATCTAATGCACCTAATGGTTCATCCATTAGAATAAGATCAGGATCATTTATTAAACATCTTGCTAGAGCAACTCTTTGCTGCATACCGCCAGATAACTGATATGTTGGTGTATTACCAAAACCTTTCAGTCCAACTATATCTAACCATTCCTCAACTCTTTTTGCTGTAATCTCAGGATCTTCTTTTTTCATCCTAAGACCAAAGTTCACATTTTCAGCAACAGTTAACCACTCAAACAATGCACCTTGTTGAAAAACCATTCCTCTTTCAACACCAGGTCCGTCTATTTCATTATTATTTAAGGTAATTTTTCCTGAAGTTGGTCTTAAAAATCCAGCAGTAATATTAAGTAAAGTTGTTTTTCCACAACCAGACGGACCAAGAACTGTAAGTAATTCACCTTTTTTTAAGGTGAAGCTGACGTCTTTTAATGCATGAACTGTTTCTCCTTTTGGAGTTTTAAAAATCATATTTAAATTTTGAGAAACAAGATCACTCATAGCGCTTTTATATTAGTAATTTTTAAAAAAAATAGGCACTAATTTAAAAATTAGTGCCTATTAAAAAGTTTTAAACCTTTAAAATTACAAAGGTAAGAAACTTGTATCTACGTTTCCTTTTGGAGTTCCCATTCCATCTAGGAAACCACTTAGATTACCATTTTCCATAGATTGCTTCGTCTCTTCTGCATTTAAGAATTTAAAACCATCTAAAGTTTTTTTCATTTTTGACATTTCCATTCCAGATGCTTTAGACATAGAATTCAAGTCACTCTTACCAGAATTATATCTTGTATTAGCTTCATGAGTAACTTCAACGAAAGTCCTTACCATACCTGGATTTTCTTTCATAAACTTATTAGTTACAGAAGTAATATCTATACCTAGAATACCTGCAGCTTCAGCCTCTTCTTGTGAAATTAATCTAGAACCAACTTCTGTAGCTGATTGCACTGAACCACCACCAAATATACATGCCATTGTAACATCACCGCTTAATAAAGCCGCAGTTCCATCTTCTGGGACCATATCAATAACATTTACTTTACTTGCATCAACACCAACAATTTCCATACTTTTAGCAAATACATAATCAGCCATAGTACCTAAAGGCACTGCAACTTTTTTACCTTCTAATTCAGAAGCGTTTGCTTTTGTAATTCCTGACGCATTTGATACTACACAAGTTGTGTTACCCATTCCGTATTCCATTGCAACATCAATTAGTTTTATAGGCGCATTCTTTTTTACAGCATTAATAAATGGTGCTAAACCTTGTGAGTAAGAAATATCAATATCTCCTGCTAACATGGCTTCTGTCATTTCTACACCAGTATTGAAGCTAGTCCATTTAACTGGAACACCCAAAGCTTTTGCGTAATTTTTTTTCATCATGTCCTCTAAATTTGGACTTGGCCAATCTAGAAAGTATGCAACTCTAACTTCGTTCGCAGCAGAGTTTGCTGCTGTGATTGTTAAGTTTAGAGCAAATAAACTTCCTAAAATGAAACTAACTATTTTTTTCATTTCATCTCCTGTTAATTAAATTTAATTATCGATATTTAAGTTTAAATTTTCTTTTAAGTAAATGATGAATAAATTACACAGGCTACAAAAGTCACAAGTTACAACCTATAGTTGCGGTCATTTAACATAGCAAGTATGACTAAAATTTACTGGTTAATTTATATAATTAGTCTATGAATCGGTCATAATTATGAGTTCAGAAAAACCTCAAATACCAAATTCTTTGAATGAACATTGGATGCCATTTACATCTAATAGAGATTTTAAAGAGTCTCCAAGATTAATTGTAGAAGCAAAAGGTGTTTATTTAAAAAATCATCAAGGTCAAACTCAGATAGATGCAAGCTCGGGATTATTTTGTAATCCTTTAGGTCATGGAAGAGAAGAAATTATTAATGCAATTACAAATCAATTAAAAAAACTAGACTATGCTCAACCATTTCAACAAGGTTTTGGAGGTTCATTTGAACTTGCAACAAAAATTTCAAAACATACACCAGGAAATTTAAATAGAATTTTTTATACAATATGTGGATCAACTGCTGTTGAGACTGCAATTAAAATTGCAGTTGCATATCATAAAGCAAGAGGTGAAGGACATAGATTTAGGTTTGTTGGAAGAGAAAGAGGCTATCATGGAATGAATATCGGAGCTACTTCTGTTGGCGGAATGATTAACAACGTGAAAACATTTGCCAATGTTTTGATGCCAGGTGTTCTTCACATGAGACATACACATTTACCAGAACATAAATTTGTTTCAGGTCAACCTGAAACTGGCGCAGAGATGGCAGAAGATCTTGAGAGAATTTGTACAAATTTTGGTTCAGAAAATATTGCAGCTTGCATTGTTGAACCAATTGCTGGATCAACAGGAACTTTAGTTCCACCAAAAGGATATTTACAAAGACTAAGAGAAATTTGCGATAAGCATGGTATTTTATTAGTTTTTGACGAAGTTATTACAGGTTGGGGAAGAACAGGTTCGCCTTTTGCATCTCAAGAATACGGAGTTACACCTGATATTATAACAATGGCTAAAGCTACAACAAATGGAATAAGTCCCTTAGGTGCAGTAGCGTGTAAAGAAGAAATTTACGATACGGTTATGGACGGATCTCCAAAAGGAACAATTGAACTGTTTCATGGTTATACTTACTCAGGAATTCCAGTGTCTGTAGCTGCAGGCTTAGCGGTTCAAGATATTTTTGAAAAAGATGATATCTTTAATAGAGCAAAAAATTTATCTCCATATTTCCAAGAAGGTTTAATGTCTTTAAAAGATATTGATGTCGTTGATAACATTAGAGGATATGGAATGATGGGTGGTATTGATATTAAAATGCATAAAAAACCTGGCGCAGCAGGGTTTACATGTTTCAAACACTGTTATGATGCAGGAGTTAACTTTAAAGCGACTGGAGATTGTTTAATTATTGCTCCAATGTTTATCTGTGAAAAAAAACATATTGATGAAATAATCGAAAAACTAAGAACTGGTATAACCAACTATTCAAAAAGCAAAAAAAATTAATTGAATTCTATGAAAATAGGGGTTCCAAAAGAAATAAAGCCTCAGGAAAATAGAATTGGACTCACTCCCGAAAGTGTAAAGACATTAACTTCTAATGGCCACGAAGTTTTAATTGAAAACAATGGAGGTTTTGAAGCAGGATTTGAAAACGATCATTACGTATCAAGTGGAGCAAAAATAGTTAATACAGCTGAAGATATATTTAATGACTCTGACATCATTGTTAAAGTTAAAGAGCCACAATCTAGCGAAGTAAAAATGATAAGAGAAAATCAAGTTGTCTTTACGTATCTTCATCTTGCTGCAGCTAAGAAACTGACGCAAGGTTTAATAGACAGCAAATCAATATGTATCGCTTATGAAACAGTTACAGATAATAATGGAAGACTTCCTTTGTTAGCACCAATGAGTGCAGTAGCCGGAAGAATGTCAGTTCAAGCAGGTGCACATTGTTTAGAAAAAAATCAAAAAGGTCGTGGTCTTTTGTTAGGAGGAGCTCCTGGTGTTGATCCTGGAAATGTAGTTATACTTGGAGGTGGAGTAGTAGGAGAAAATGCTGCTATAATTGCAACTGGCATGAAAGCCAAAGTTAATATTGTAGATAAATCTGAAAAAAGATTAAACGAACTTTCCCAAATATTTGGAGACAAAATAATTCCCAACTTGAGTGATAAAACTGATTTAGAAAAATTAATTTCTGAATGTGACTTGTTAGTAGGTGGAGTTTTGATACCAGGTGCTGAGGCGCCAAAATTAGTTACAAAGAATATGTTAAAAAAAATGAAAAGAGGATCAGTAATTGTAGATGTTGCAATTGATCAAGGAGGATGTGTTGAAACTAGTAAACCGACTACTTTTGCAGAACCAACTTTTATAATAGATGATATAATTCATTATTGCGTTGCAAATATGCCCGGTGGCGTTCCAAGAACATCAACAATTGCATTGAATAAAGCAACACTTCCTTTTTTATCTAAATTAGCAAAAGATGGGTACTTAAAAGCTTTAAATGATGATCAAAATTTTCAAGCAGGATTAAATATATTTAAAGGAGGTGTTACTCATAAAGCTGTAGCTGATGTATTTGGTCATGATTATTTGCCAGCTCAAAAAGCATTGCTTAATTAAAATCCCTAATTTTTCTTGCTTTTTTTATAAATTGACAAAAAAAAAATTAATTCTATATAGCAGTCATAATTTAAAAAATTATTCCTGAATTTAACATTCATTTATTTCTCTCTTTTTTGTTGAATTCACCTCCTCGAAAGGGGAGGTAAAAAGGAATTATATCCCTTTGCTTATTAAATTATATATTTGGTCTTTATCAGTCAAACCAATTTCTCTTGCTACTTCACTTTCACCTTTAAAAACTACTATTGTAGTCCAATAATTTACACCTAAAGCTTTAGCAATATCTTCATGTTCTGTTTGCTCATAGAATAAAAACTCAACATCCTTAAAGTCTTTCATTGCTTGATCGAAAACTTTTGTTTGTGCTGCACATGTTGAACAATATTCGTTCCAAGAATTAATAACAATTGTTTTACCAGATTTTTGAATTTCTAATAATTTTTTCAGATCAAAATTTGTAGTTTTTTCAAAACCAAATGAGATATTTGGTATCAAGAATAAAATAAGAAAGACAAAATATTTTTTCATAGGTTCTATTTAATTATCTGGTCATTCTTTTCAAGATGTTTTCTTTCAAAAATATTTGATGAAACAAAACTGCTGAAATATGCAATGAGATTAAAACTATTAATGTATAATTTGATATAACGTGAACATTGTAAAATTGATCTGCTAAATCAAAGTTATCTTCAATCCTTAATTTAAAAATAAAAAAATTTAGTTTTTCACCATTAAATAGCTTTTTTAAAATTCCTGATGTTGTTATTGTTAAAAGTGCGACATAAAGAGCGAAATGATTCAATTTCGCAATCAAGTTTTGTCCAAAGAATGCCTCAGGCATTAGTTTTGGGGACTTGCTAAAAAATTTATAAATTAACCTAAATAAAGTTATATAAAATATAGATATCCCAACAATTACGTGCACATTTTCTATAGTTATTCTTAAATCCGAAAAATCCAATCTGACTAAAATAAACCCCATTGGTATCTGAGCAATTAAAAGGAGCAAAGTGAACCAATGGAAAAATTTAGCTAACCAACTATATTGTAATGCTATACTATTCGTCATGAGCTATTTTATAAAAATAAATAATATTTTCAAAATAATGTTTATTGTAGCACTTTCTTTTTCATTTAACTCTAATGTTTTATCAGAAGAAAGCGCAAAAGACATTATAAAGAAAAGAAAATCTTTATTCAGTCAAAATTATAAACTAGCAAAAAGAATTAGTATTTTACTTAACGAAGTTGAAATTGAGGACTCAAAAAAACTGATGATTAGAATGAGTGATAATTATTTAGAATTACTAAATTTATTTCCAGAAAATACAAAAGAGGGACACGGAACAGAGGCTTTACCAATTATTTGGGAAGAAAAAGATGAATTTAATGCTCTAATGAAAAAATCTTCTGATCAAATGATAAAGCTAGCTTCAATTATCGAAGACCAAGATGATTTTAGAGCAGCTTTGAAACAATATATGTGGTCGAGCTGCAAAGCTTGTCATAGCAGATATAGGGCTCCACACTAATGAAAAAGTATTTTTTTATTTTTATTGTTTTATTTTATGCAGATACTGCTTTCTCTCATTCGCACTACCCCATAACTAGAGATTCATTAGAAGCAATTAAAAATGGCAAGATATTATACAATCAATATTGTGTTTCTTGTCACCAAGCAAATTTAGCTGGAGCTACAAATTGGCAAGGTTTAGATGAGGATGGGCATAGAAAAGCACCGCCTTTAAATGGAACAGGTCATACTTGGCATCATACAGATGAGTTACTACATAGAATGATAAAGTATGGATTTGCTAAATTGATAAAAAATTATGAAGGCAAGATGATGGGTTTTGGTGATAAAATAAGTGATGAAGGTATTGATAACATTCTTTCGTACATTAAATCTTATTGGAAAGATGATATTTATGAATATCATTTAGAAATGAGCAAACAATGAGTTCAGAAGCAGTTAATTTTAATTGGTCATGCAAACATACTTGGAAAAGAAGCGCAAAAAATACTGCTTGGTGTTTACTAGGCTGTGCAATTGGTGACTTTGGAACCATATTGTATTTTCAGATAACAGGAATTCCCTGGCCTGTTTTAGCCATCATGACTTTAGCAATTATAAATGGTTTGATTACAAGTATTATTTTAGAAACTATAATTTTAATAAGACAAAAACTTGATTTTTCCAAAGCATTAAAGACTGCGCTTGGTATGAGCTTCATATCAATGGTCAGTATGGAAATAGCCATGAACCTCACAGATGTAATTTTAACAGGTGGAGCTATTTTAAATTGGTGGGTGGTACCAATAATGCTTTTAGTTGGATTTTTAACTCCATGGCCATACAATTATTGGAGATTAAAAAAATATAATATTGCTTGTCACTAAAAACATCTCTATATCAAATTAAGACCTCAGATAATGACTAAAGATTTAATAACAATTGATGGCCTTTCAAAGGTATACGACAATGGATTTAACGCTTTAAAAACTGTTAATTTAAATATAAAGCAAGGTGAAATTATTGCTATGCTTGGACCAAATGGAGCTGGCAAAACTACACTGATAAGTATTGTATGTGGTATAGTTAAACCAACTTCTGGAGTAATTACAGTAGATGGTTTTGATATTATAAAAGATTATAGAGAAACAAGATCAAGAATAGGACTGGTCCCCCAAGAAATTTCACTAGAACAATTTGAAACAGTGTTTAACAATGTTTCATATTCAAGAGGCTTATATGGAAAAAAGCCAAACCCCCAACATATAGAAAAAGTTCTAAAAGATTTTAGTTTATGGGATAAAAAAGATTTAAGGTTAAATCAGCTTTCAGGAGGAATGAAAAGACGTGTAATGATAGCAAAAGCATTATCACATGAACCTTCGATATTATTTCTTGATGAACCAACAGCAGGCGTTGATGTGGAATTGAGAAAAGATATGTGGAAAGTTGTAGAGGGATTAAGGAAAACAGGAGTAACTATAATATTAACAACACACTATATTGAAGAAGCAGAGGCAATCGCAGACCGAGTTGCTGTAATTAACCAAGGAGAAATCATTGTTGTTGATAATAAAATAGATTTATTAAAAAAGATGGGTCATAAAAAATTAACTATTGAATTACAAGATAAAGTCAAAAAAATTCCAGCAGAACTTAATGAATATAATCTATCAATATCTAATGATAATTATTCATTAATTTACAACTATAACTTACATGCTGAAAGAACAGGCATCACAAAGATGCTTCAAGATTTAAAAAATGCAGGTTTGAGGATGAGAGATTTAAAAACAGAGCAAAATAATCTTGAAAAGATTTTTGTGACATTGGTAAAGGAAAATAATGAGGATTAATTTTTACGCATTAAGAGCAATTTATTTTCATGAAATGGATAGATTTAGAAGAACATTAATACAATCTCTTCTTTCTCCAGTTTTATCTACTTCATTATACTTTATAGTATTCGGCTCGGTAATCGGGGATTATGTACAAAAAATTGATGGCATTAGTTATGGCTCTTATATAGTTCCAGGATTATTGATGTTAACATTATTAACGCAATCTATCAGTAACACTTCTTTTGGAATTTTTTTTCCTAAATTTAATGGAACAATTTATGAAATTTTAGCAGCTCCAATTTCTACTGTAGAAATTGTAATTGCTTATGTTGGTGCAGGTGCAACTAAAACCTTAATTGTTGCTGCAGTAATTTTCTGCACTTCACTTTTCTTTGCAGAAGTAAATGTAAAGTTTCCTTTACTAATGATTTTCTTATTAATTCTAGTTGCTTTTACTTTTGCTTTGTTTGGGTTTTTAATTGGACTTCTTAGTAAAAATTTCGAGCAAATGTCTATAATACCAACAATTGTCATAACACCAATGGTGTTCTTAGGTGGAAGTTTGTATTCGCTAGATATGCTCCCAAGTTTCTGGCAAACAGTCACTTATTTTAATCCTGTTGTATATTTAATTAATGGGTTGAGGTTTGCATTTTATGGAGTTTCTGATTTTGATATTTGGATAAGTATTTCAACAATGTTTATATTTTTAATTGTATGTGTAACTATTGTCTCAATTATACTTAAAAAAGGTTATAATATAAAAAATTAATTTGACTGTTGACCAGATAATTCCTGCAATATTTTTAATATTAGTCTTATTATTAGTTCTACCTAATTTTCTCAGATCAAACTCAAATATTAAACAATTGATATCTAATTTTTCAATTTGGATAATAATTATACTTGTTATATTTGGATTGATGTATTTTTTGATGTAAATAGATTTATGATTAAGTTTATTCTTCCAGCAGTACTATTAATTTTAATTATTATTTTCTGGGAAAAAATTAATGAATTTTTATTAAGCAAATTTAAAATTAAACTCAATTACATAGCTGTCATCATATTAGTTTTAATATTAGTGGTTTTATCTTTATTACTATATTTCTAATTTATAATGGAGATAAATTTATTATTCTTTGTTAGCGTTGTTCCAGCTATCGTATTATATGGAATTGCTAAGTCAGGTTTAGGTGGATCAATATCATTAATTTCAGTTCCATTAATGACAGTAGTAATGCCATTAAATCAAGCACTTGCAATTATTTTACCAATATTAATTTTTTCAGACATTATTGCAGTTTATAGATTTAGAAGAGAGTTTGATTTTGGAACACTTAAATTAATAGTTCCGTTTGCAGCTATTGGAATAATAATTGGCTCATTTACATTTACTTATTTTTCTGAGGATTTGCTTAAGTTAATAGTTGGAATAATGGGTTTTTTATTTTCTGGTCATTATTTTTTATTTAAAAAAGAAAAAACTATACCGGCAAAAAAAAACTTTTTTAAAGGTGCTATTTGTTCATCCATTGCTGGTTTTTCAAGTTTTTGTGTTCATGCGGGAGGAACTCCAACCAGTCTTTATTTGCTTCCACTAAGAATGAAAAAAGAAATTTATGTTGGTACAAGAATTATTTTTTTTAGTTGTGTAAATCTAATTAAGCTTCCTCTGTATGTTTATTTATCTATGATGAATTTTGATACTTTATATCAATCAGTTACTCTCTTTCCCTTAGCGCTTATTGGAATATTTATAGGTTATAAATTACTTAAAATAATTGAGGAAAATTTATTTTATAATATCATTTACGCTTTAATTCTTCTTAGTAGTGCTAAGTTAATAATTGATTTCATTTAATCTTTGAAATAAGTTGTAAATGGGGTGCCAGAAGGCTGAGAAATACCCTTAGAACCTGTCCGGTAATTCAGAAAGGGAAAATGAATAATTTAAATATAATCAATCAATCATCAGCAATAATATTAATTATTTCAATTTCTTTAATATTTGTTTTTGTTGGAATTTATTTTTCAAAAAAATTTAAAGGACTTAATAATTATTTAGTTGCAAACCGTTCGATTGGAACTTTATCCTTAACAACAAGTCTTGTTGCTTCAGCACTTGGTGCTTGGATTTTATTTGGACCCGCATCAGCAGCAACATGGGGAGGAATTGGTGCAGTGATTGGTTATTCACTAGGAACTGCATTTCCACTCTTTATTTTAATTTATCTTGGTAAAAAATTTAGAACTAGTTATCCGCAAGGCAAAAGTATTATTGAAATTATAAGATTAAGATTTGGACCAAATCTTTATAAACTTATTTTAGTTTTTTCCATTTTTTATATGACAATCTTTTTAATTGCTGAAGTTACTGCTGTAGCTTTTTTAATTAATTACTTATCTGGTACTGAATTGTGGATTACCTCTTTAATAGTAATATCATGTTCTTTACTTTACACATTATATGGAGGGTTAAGAGCATCCTTAATCACAGATAATATTCAATTTTTTGTATTTACAGCTCTTTTAATAATTAGTTTAATTTTTATTACCTCAATTGAAACAAACGAATTTAATTTTGAAATTATTAAAAATAATAATCCGCATTTGTTAAGTTTTAGTTATCTTCCAAATTATACTGCCGGTTTAACTTTCTTTATAGCTGTTGCTGCAACTAATCTCTTTCATCAAGGTAATTGGCAGAGAGTTTATGCTGCAAAAAATTATGAGGTTTTAAAAAAAAGTTTAATATTTTCATTTTTAATAATATTACCAATAGTCTTTTTTATGGGATTTAGTGGTTTAGTGGCTGTCTCTCAAGATACTAATATCATACCTGATCTTGCATTTTTCTCAATTTTATTAAAAGAAAATTTAATTATATTTTCAGTCATTGTAATAATTTTAGCTATCTCTTTAACAATAAGCAGTATTGATACTTTAATAAATGCTATTTCAAGTTTGGTAATAGTAGATGTAGATAAGGTGTTAAATTTAAAAAATAATCATTTAAATATCTCAAAACAATTTGTTATTTTTCTTTCGGTCATAGCTTTTTTTGTTGCATCAAAAGGATTTAGTATTCTTTATTTATTCCTAATAGCAGATTTATTTTGTTGTGCAGCTGTTCTAAGTGTTTTTTATACTTTTTATTCTAAATCTTATGATGAAAAAAATGCATATGTTTCTATATTAATAGGATTAATTGCAGGACTATTATTATTCCCAAGTCCAGATTTTTCTAAATCAATACTATTTGGCGTAATTTTGCCTGTGGATTTAGCACCATCGTATATTTCTCAATCTCTTTTATTTTGTTCATTTATTGCGGCAACTTTATCACCAATAATTGCATGGAAATTGAAATAATTGATGTTTATTAAAACTTAATTATTGTATAATTAAACAAATGCTCAATTTTATATTACCATTTATTGTATTAATCGTTGTTGTTGTTTTTATTCATGAATATGGACACTATTATTTTGCAAAAAGATATGGTGTTGGTGTAACAGATTTTTCGATAGGTTTTGGTCGAGAATTATTTGGATGGAATGATAAATCAGGGACAAGATGGAAAGTTTGTTGGATACCACTAGGTGGTTATGTAAAATTTTTCGGAGATAGAAATGTATTTTCACAAGCAGATCAAGAGGAGCTACTAAAAAAATATAGCAAAGAAGACCAACATAAATTGTTTGTAACAAAACCTCTTTATCAAAGAGCATTAATTGTTGCTGGAGGACCATTGGCTAATTTTATATTAGCTTTAGTCATTTTTACTTTCATATACATGTTTGCGGGTAAAGATTTTACGCCAGCTGTAATTGATGAAGTATTAAAAGATAGTCCAGCAGAAGTTGCTGGTATGCAAAAAAATGATGTTATTATTGAAATAGATAATACAAAAGTAGAGAGTATTCTTGATGTTTCTAAATTAATAGCAATGTCAACATCAGAATTTATTGATTTTAAAGTTTCAAGATATGACCAGGAGATAATTTTAAAAGTTAAGCCAAATTTTGTTGATAGCGTTGATGAATTAGGAAACAAATTAAAGAAAAGGATGGTAGGTATTAAACTTAGTCCTTATAATAATCAAATAACACACAAAAAACTTGGACCTGCGCAAGCTTTGCTTCAATCATTTAATGAGGTTTATTTTGTAACAACTTCATCACTTAAATATCTTGGATCAATGTTTACAGGAGCAGGGGACAGTTCTCAATTGGGTGGTCCAATTAGAATTGCTAAAATTTCTGGTCAAGTTGCAGAATTTGGAATTATACCTTTTGTCAGTATGATGGCATATATTTCTATAAGTTTAGGACTAATTAACTTATTTCCTATACCTTTATTAGATGGAGGACATCTGATGTTTTATGCATTTGAAAAAGTTTTAGGTCGTCCTTTAAGTCAAAAAACACAGGAAGGTTTTTTTCGAATCGGAATGTTTTTGTTGTTATCTTTGATGTTTTTCGCAACATTTAACGACCTTAAAGATTTAGGCTTATTTTAAGGCTTTTTTAATAGCTAAAAAAACATTGTATTTATTGACTTTTTTTACCACTATATATTGTTGTTCAAAAAAAAATATATACTAAAAAAAAGCTTGAATTATCAATGATTTTGTTAAGTATAGTTTCATAAACCTTTAAAACCGGAGCTAAAATGAACAAAAAACAATTAGTAGCAAAGCTAGCTGGTTCGTTAAATCAAAGTAAAGCTGATGCAGAGCGTACTTTTGATACTATTACGAATACTATACTAGATGCGTTGAAAAACGACGACTCTGTAAAGATTGCAGGTTTTGGTACATATAAAGTGGCTAAAAGAAAAGCCCGAATTGGACGTAATCCAAGAACTGGAGAGCAAATCCAAATCGCTGCTTCTCAAAAGGTAAAGTTTTTACCTGCTAAAGCACTTAAAGAAGTATTTAACAAGTAAATTTCATTTAACAGCCTTTATTAGGAATGGTAAAATTCTTAATAAAGGCTGTTTCCACATGCAAAAACTGCATATCTATTTTTAACAACAATCATTAGTTTTTATTTTTTTTAAAATTATAAGAACCTCTTTTTAACAATGGAGGTTAAATGACTAAACATTTAAAAAAACTTGTCGGTCCTTTAGTAAGTTTGTTTTTCTTACTTAACATGACAAGTGTAGGTTATGCCGAATCTACAGTCTCTGCAGAAGTTGGATTTATTTTTAATACATTTCTATTTTTAGTTTGTGGTTTTCTTGTCATGTTTATGGCTTGCGGATTTGCGATGCTAGAATCAGGAATGGTAACTTCAAAAAGTGTATCTGTAATTTGTGCAAAAAATATAGGATTATTTTCTATCGCTGGAATTATGTTCTGGATGGTTGGTTATAATCTAGCATATGGAATTCCAGAAGGTGGCTATATAGGAACATTCACACCGTGGTCTGATGCAAGTGCAGTTGATACAGGATATGCAGATGGTTCGGATTGGTATTTCCAAATGGTGTTCTGTGCAACAACAGTATCAATTGTATCTGGTACGTTAGCAGAAAGAATTAAATTATGGCCTTTCTTCTTATTTGCAGCAATTTTATCAGGAATCATTTATCCAATTGTCATGGGATGGCAGTGGGGTGGTGGCTGGTTAGCCGCTTTAGGTTTCTCTGATTTTGCTGGTTCAACTCTTGTACACTCAACTGGTGGTGCTGCAGCTTTAGCAGGTGCTATGTTGTTAGGTGCAAGAACAGGAAGATTTGATAAATCAGGTGCAGCTAAGCCAATGAGACCATTTGCAGCTTCTTCTATACCTTTGGTAACAGTTGGAGTATTTATTTTATGGTTAGGTTGGTTCGGTTTCAACGGAGGTTCACAGCTTGCTATGGGAACTTTCGATGATGCAGTAGCTGTATCAAACATATTTATTAATACAAACTTAGCAGCGTGTGGTGGTGTTTTAGCAGCAGCAGTAATTACTAGATTAATGTATGGTAAAACTGATGTAGTTCAAATGCTTAACGGTGCAATTGGTGGATTAGTTGCAATAACAGCTGAACCATTAGCCCCAGCACCTATAGCAGCAATATTCATCGGTGCAATCGGTGGATTAATAGTAGTGTTTGGAACAAAACTATTATTCTCATTTAAGATTGATGATGTTGTTGGTGCAATACCAGCTCACTTATTTGCTGGAGTTTGGGGAACATTAGCTGTTCCACTAACAAACTCTGACGCAAATTTTAGTGCACAGTTAATCGGTGTAATCTCGATCAACGCATTTGTTTTTGTAGTATCATACATTGTATGGGCAATTATGAAAAACACTATGGGTATCAGATTAAGTAAAGAGGCTGAACTGAAAGGTACAGATGTAACTGAAACTGGTGTAATAGCTTACGCTATAAGAGACTAAATTTAACTCCCTCCCTTAAGTTAAACTAAAAAGGCCCCGTAAATGGGGCCTTTTTTTATTAAACTGTTTTTAAAAATTCTAACACTTCTTTTGCGTGGTCTTTAACTTTTACTGAACGCCACTCTTTAATAATTTTGTCATCTTTTAATAAAAATGTACTTCTTATTAATCCCATAAATTCTCTACCCATGAATTTTTTTTTACCCCAAACTTTGTATGCTTTAATCGCCTCTTTTTTTACGTCTGCTACCAAATCAAACTTAATTTTAAATTTATCTCTAAATTTTTCATGACTTTCCATACTATCTTTAGAAATACCAATAACTTCACAGTCTAATTTTTTAAATTGTGAAAGTAGAGAATTGAAGTCTTTTGTTTCAACTGTGCAGCCTGGTGTATTATCTTTTGGATAGAAATATAAAACTTTATATTTACTTTTGATTTTCTTTAGCTCTAAAAGTTTTGAATTGGTTGATGGGATTTTAAAATTAGGAGCTTTATTTGGCATATTTTTTCGTAGATTAAAATTTATAATGATGTATTAAACCTTTATGAGCATTAAATCAGCACAAACATTAGTCGCAGAAGCTTTGACAGAAATCAAGACACTTTCCCCTGCGGAAGCATTAGAGATGGTAAACAGTGATAAATGCAATTTAATTGATATAAGAGATATTCGAGAACTTGAGAAAATGGGAAGAATAGAAAATTCTCATCACATTCCTAGAGGAATGTTAGAGTTTTGGATGGATCCAGATAGTCCTTACTTTAAAGAAGGCAAGATAGATATGAACAAAGAAATGGTTTTATTTTGTGCAGGTGGACTAAGATCTGCACTAGCCACAAAATCATTGAAAGATATGGGGTTTGAAAAAATTTCACATATAGATGGTGGCTTTTCTCAAATGAAGAGCAGTGGCTTTAAAGTAGAGAAATAAAAATTAATCAAATAAACTTATTCTCTTTGCGAAAAAAATTCTTATCACCCAGTATATAAATAATCCTAAAGGACCAATAAAATATGTGATTATTAAAGGAAAAAAGACTAGAATTTTTGACATGTAAAACCTCTGGCTATCTCTAACAATCCAAGATCCACAAAACAAATTTATAGCTAAGAAGTGCGTCCAAAATAAAATTAAAAACTCATTATTCTCAAAAAGCTCAGCAAGATCATAAAAACTTAAATATAAAATAAAGTTTTTATCAAAATCATATCCTGCAAAAAAGAATAAATATAATAGATAAACATAAACACTTGCCAAAATAAATGTTGGAATTATTGATGTAACAAATAAACCACAAATTTTAGTTTGTGGAAAAATAATAAGCATTAACCAAAAAGGTATTACACCTATATTCAACCACATATAGATCATTTCTACTGTAAAAAATGCAGATATTTGTTCAATCATCAGGGTTATATTATATTAAATGCAATAATGATTCCTATAAAAAATAAAAAAAAAAACTTAGAAGCGACAATTGATGAAATGCGCAACTTTGCACTTAATTATGTAGAAAAATTTGCACCATCAAAACAACAGCTAAAAACATATCTTTTAAAGAAATATTTAAGATCTAAAGTTGATAACGTTAAAAGAAGCAATATTTCAGATCTAATCGAGATTGTAGCTGAAGATTTAGAAAAATCTAAATTTATAAATGATAAATTTTATTCAGAAACAAAAGCAAAAAGTCTAATCCAAAGAGGTTCATCAATAAATAAGATTAGAAATTATTTAATAAGTAAAGGAGTTGGAGAAAAATATATTAAAAATACAATTGAACAAATTAATGAAAATAATGAAGATCAAGATTTTTTTTCAGCCATAAAAGTTTGTAAAAAAAAAAGAATTGGTCCTTCAAGAACTGAAGATAATAGACCTTTATTCTATAAAAAAGATATTGGTATATTAGCAAGATCTGGATTTGATTTTGAAGTTTCCAGAAGAGTAATGGAATTAGATAAAGAGGAATATTTGAAAATTATAAATCTTCTTTAGACTTTTTATTCTTTTCCTCTAAATAATACTGAATTTTGCTTTTGATATAGTTTTTTACCATCACAAATACTATCAATCCAAAAATTGATACAGAAACTATTATTATTAATATTATTCTTAATTGCTCACTCATTATATATTTTTATTTCTTTTCAAAATTATACTAGGATTTTTAAAATTTTCTTTTCCGTAAAGTATTTCATTTCCCTCAAAATCTGCAACTATACCTCCTGCATTTTCAAGAATAGCATGCCCAGCTGCTATATCCCATTCACATGCTCTAGGCTCTGCAACATATCCGTCGTATTCATTTGAAGCTATTACACAAAATTTTAAAGAACTTTTCATCCTTTTAAATTCACTAACATTCATTGTTTGATATATTTTGTTAATTTCAGGTTTTAGTTTATTTGAATAAGATACAAATTTAAGTTTATTATTTGAAATTTTTGAACAGTCTAATTTTACATGTTTACCATTAATTATTTCAAATGAACAACCTTTATCATAAGAATAAAATAATCTATTTTTAGCGGGTGCATATATTATACCTGCTACTGCTCGATTGTTAATTATTAAACCAGCATTTAGAGTAAATTCGTCAAGATCATTAATATAATCATAAGTACCATCAATTGGATCTATTAGCCAAAAATTTTTTAAATCTTTCTTGGATTTATTATGACTAGTTTCTTCTGATACAATCGGTATTTGAGGAGTTAAGTCAATTATTTTTTCAGTTAAAATTCTATTAACTTCAAGATCACCATTGCTAACAGGTGTGTTATCTTCCTTAATTTCTTTTTTTAATCCTTTTTCTCTTAATTCTATTGAAACTTTTCCTGCGTATAAAAAAGTGTCAATCAATTTTTCAATAGCTGCCTTTATTTCGATTTGTTTCATTTATTCTAACTTTTCTAATTCGATATTTTTAGCATTGATAACTTTTTTTCCTACATTTTCGAAATTCACAGTTACTTTTTCTTTAATAATTGACTGTACTTGTCCTATTCCCCAATCTTTATTATTAGGATTTATAACTTTATCACCTGGTTCAAAATCTAAAATCATTTGATTTTACTTATAATAGAAATGAGTATAAATACCACCACATGAATTTAGAGTTAAACTCAATTGGATTAGATAAGAAACCGTCTGATACAAAAGTAATTGTAGCTATGTCTGGTGGTGTAGACTCATCTACAGTTGCAGGTTTGATGAAAATGCAAGGATATAATGTTACTGGCATAACGTTAAAACTATACAACGATAGTAAAGAAGTTGTTAAATCAAAAGTATGTTGCTCAGGCCAAGATGTTATAGATGCTAAAAGAGTTGCTCATAAATTAGATATTGATCATAAAATTCTTTATTACCAAGATAAATTTAAGCAAGGTGTTATTGATAATTTTGTAGAAAGTTACTTAAAAGGAGAAACTCCAATACCATGCGTACAGTGTAATCAAACTGTCAAATTTAAAGATTTGTATGAAGTTGCTAAAGATTTAAATGCTGATGCTTTGATCACAGGTCATTATGTAAAAAATATAACAATAAATGAAAAAAATAATATGTATAGAGCAGTAGATGAAAATAGAGATCAAAGTTATTTTCTATTTAATACTACAAGAGAGCAATTAAATTATTTACGATTTCCATTAGGTGGAATGTTAAAAAATGAAACTAGAGAAATTGCTAAAAAACTAAATTTAAATGTTGCAGATAAGCCAGATAGTCAAGATATATGTTTTGTTCCTAACGGAGACTATTCATCAGTAATAAAAAAGTTTAAGCCAGATTCCTTAAAAAAAGGTAATATTAAAAATCTAAATGGTGAAGTAATAGGCGTTCATGATGGAATTATAAATTTTACTATTGGTCAAAGAAAAGGAATTAAAGTATCTGACAAAGAGGCATTATATGTAATTAAAATTGATGCAGAAAATAATGAGATAATTGTTGGAGGTAGAGAACATCTAGGTAAAAAAAAAATTAATTTAAAAAATATTAATCTATTATCCGATAAAAACGAATTAAATGAAAATATATTAGTCAAAGTTAGGTCTACAGGAAAGTTATTAAGCGCCAATGTAAATTTTATAAACGAGAATGATGCTGAGGTAAATTTAGATAATTCTGAAGATGGTATTTCACCTGGACAAGCATGTGTCTTTTATAAAAAAGACCAATATGGTCACAAAGTTCTTGGTGGTGGTTGGATTAAAGAATAATTAATTTTACTTTTTCTTATTCTTTTTTCTTGCTCTTCTTTTTTTAGAGCCCATTTTTCTTCGGCCTCTATGCTTTTTAGGGTATCCCATAATCTCCTTAGTTTTACAATTTTATTGACTTATTTGAGGGATATAGCATTGTCAATATAACTAATCAATTTTTTTATGGTTAATTCAGTTAAAACTTTTTTAAAACAAGTAGGAAAAGATTATCAAAATCAGTCAGTTAATCCGCCAGTAGTAAGAGCTTCAACAATAATATTTAAAACTCTTCAAGATATAAAGAAAACACAAAGTAATTATAAAAAAAATCCCTTAAGCAAAAATTTTGATTATGGTAGAAAAGGAACATCAACAACTTTTGCACTACAAGAACTATTAAGAAAAATTGAAAATGCTTATCAAGTTTATTTAACACCAACAGGATTTGGTGCAGTTTTTCTTGGAGTGATTAGTGTTGTAAGACCTGGTGATGAAATAATTATAACGGACTCAGTCTACTCTCCCACAAGATTTTTAACCGAAGACTATTTAAAAAAATTTAATATTAAAGCAGTTTTTTATGATCCAAAAAACTTGGATGATCTAAAAAAAAAAATTACAAATAAGACAAAACTTATTTTTGTTGAAAACCCAGGAAGTAACACATTTGAATTTCAAGATTTAAAAAAAATATTATCTTTTGCCAAGAATAAGAATATTTACACAGCTATTGATAACACTTGGGGAACACCTTATTTAATCAAGCCTTTAGACTTAGGTTTTGATATGTCTATAGTTTCAGCGACAAAATATTACTCTGGTCATTCAGATGTCATGGGTGGCAGTTTAGCTATTAAAAAAAGACTTTTTAAGCAAGTGGAATTAAGTCAAAAAGCAGTTGGTTTAAGACTAAGCCCTGATGATGCCTACTTAATTATGAGAGGACTAAGAACGTTGGATATTAGGTTAGACAAACATCAAGAAAATACCATCAAGGTAGCTAATTTTTTAAGCAAACAAAAAAAAGTTAAAGAGGTTTTTTACCCAATTAAAAAAAATATTAAACAATACAAAATGTGGAAAAAGTATTATTCAGGATCATCTGGGTTAATGGGTGTAAAAATTATTTCTAAAAATAAAAACTCTGTAATAAAATTTTTGAATAAATTAAAATTATTTGCCCATGGTTACAGTTGGGGAGGATTTGAAAGTCTTGCTTTATATCAAGACAAATTGGCACTGGGCAACAGGAGCTACACAAAGCTGAGTAATAACGAACATATTATAAGATTACATATTGGTTTAGAAGACCCAAATGATTTGATTGCTGACATTAAACAGGCTATTAAATCTATAAGATGAATGACACCAAATTTTTTCCAACAAAAAAAGCATTAGTTACTGTAATAGCTGCATCTGTTGTTGTTATTATTGCATTAGGAATAAGACAAACTTTTGGAATGTTTTATTTTGATTTTGCAACTGATTTAGATATCACCATAACACAGTTCGGTTTTACAATGGGATTACAGCTCTTATTGTGGGGTGTTTTCAGTCCTATGTTTGGAATTATTACGGACAAGTATGGTGGCAATATTGCAATTTTTATTGGATTTGTTTTTTATTTGTTAGCAATTTTATTGTTTTATTCAGGTTTTAATACTGGTTATTATTTTACTATAACAATTGGAATATTAGTTGGAGTTGGACTGGGATCCACAGCAATCAGTATACCTGTTTCAGTTGTTGCAAAACATTTTCCAGTATCAAGCAGAACAATAGCAACAGGCATAGTAACATCAGCAGGATCTTTTGGATATTTTATATCACCACTAATCACAAGATATTCACTTGTTGAACATGGGTGGGAAAATACAATGTTATTTTTCTGTTTCTTTTTAGGTCTAGGATTAATAGTAGCATTATTTGTTTCAACACCAAAAATACCTGTCGGTACAAATCAAAATAACAATCAAACAGCTAGAGAAGCTTTAAAAGAGGCTTTTTCAAATAAAAGTTACATCTATCTTACTTTAGGTTTCTTTGTATGCGGTTGGCACATTGCTTTGGTCGCAACTCATATACCCACTTACATGATTGATAAAGGATTACCAGATTGGTGTGCAGCAATGGTTTTGGCGTTAATTGGACTTTTTAATATGGTTGGAACAATTACAAGTGGATATCTTGCAACTAGATACAGTCAAAAAATTTTATTAAGTGCAATTTATCTACTAAGAGGAGTATCAATTATTTATTTCATATTCCTACCACCAAGTGTTTTTAATTCAGTAATCTTTGGAATAACATTTGGAATGTTGTGGCTATCAACAGTTCCACCAACAAATGGAATAATAGGCAAGGTATTTGGAACTAAGTATATCGGATTATTATATGGAATTGTTTTTGTAAGTCATCAAATTGGATCTTTTTTAGGAGCTTATTTGAGTGGAGTTTTCTACGAACTTAACGGCAATTTTGATTATGCTTGGTACATATCTATCGCATTATCTATTTTTGCTGGTTTGATACATTTACCTATAAAAGAGAAGCCAATTGAAAGACCGCAAATCGCATAAACTTAAATTTAACCCGTATTTAGAAAAACTTTATCAGTCGGATAAGCCACTGATAATCTACAAAGTTGATAATGGTTATGACATTTATACAGATTTTTCTAAAAAAATTAATTTAACAAAAAAAAATATACATAAATTTTTAAATTCTTTTGAAAGAATGAAATATAAAAAAGAAACTGATCAATATGTTGGTTTTTTTGGATATGAAATTTTAAATTATTTACTTGGTATTAAAATTAGCAAACAGTCTAAAAATAGTTTTTATAAAGGAGTTTTTTACAAACCAGAAACAATTATTAAAATTAGAGATAATATTTCAATATTTTCAAATAAAAAAAAGCACGAATTTAATAATTATTTTAAACCAACTAAAATTTTATCACCTTTTAAATTAAATATTAAATATCAAAAATACAAAAAAATATTTGATATTTTTTCAAAAAAAATAAGACAAGGAGAAACATATCAAATAAAAATTTGTACAAAATATCGTAATAAATCTTCAATAAATCCAATTAATTTTTTCTGGAGATTAATGAAGTCAAATGCTTCACCAGAATCTTTTATGATAAGAGATAAAAATTATTCTATTGTAAGCTGCTCACCTGAAACTTTATTATTAAAAAAAGGTAGCAAAATCATTACCAAGCCTATTGCTGGCACATTAAGAAAAAGTAAAAAATCTAACAGATCCAGTGCCTTAAAGTTTTTTAGAAATAACATTAAAGAGACTAAAGAACATAATATGATTGTTGATATGGAAAGAAGTGATTTATCCAGAGTTTGTATTCCAGGAACAGTAAAAATTGATAAAGAAAAGTATGTTGAGGAATACAGACACTTATTTCATTATGTTACAACCATATCTGGAAGCCTATTAAAAGGTATGACTATAAAAAATATTATCCAATCTATGATGCCTGGGGGGTCAGTTATAGGCTGTCCAAAAGTACGAACTTTGGAATTATTAAATCAACAAGAAAAAGAGAATAGAAATATTTTTACAGGTAGTTTTGGCTATATAAAATTTAATAAAGATATGAGATTTAACATAATTATAAGATCTATACTAAATTATAAAAATACATCTGAAATATCTGCAGCATCTGGTGTTGTATTAGATAGTGCAGCAAAAAAAGAATTTAATGAAAATTTTATCAAAGCAAAATCATTATTAGAATTATTTAAATGATTTATATAATAGATCACCAGGATTCATTCACATGGAATGTAGTTCATCAATTCTCTCAGTTTGATAAAGTTTATTGTTCAAATTATTTTGAAATAAATAACAGTTTATTAAATAAATCTAATACGATTGTATTATCGCCTGGACCCGGTTCACCCAAAGATTATCCAAATACTTCAAAAATTTATAATAAATTTAAAGGAAGAAAAAAAATTATAGGAATTTGCTTAGGGTACCAGCAAATATTACATTGTGAAAATGCCAAAATTATTCAACAAAGGAGAATATTCCATGGTTATCAATCTGAAGTAAAAGTTGTTTCGAATAAATCCATCTTTAGAAAGAATTCTAAATTTAAAGTTGGAAGATATCATTCACTTAAGCTTCAAGAGCCATTTATTAAAGAAAATTTTGATATTACTATGAGATGCGCTAAAACTAATATTGCTATGGCTTTCGAAAACAAAAGAGATGATGTATATGGTTTTCAATTTCATCCAGAATCTTTTTTAACAACAAATGGTAAAATTCTTATTAAAAAAATCTTACAGTCGAAAAGATCTTAAAGAAAAAGAATTTAAAGATCTATGGAATGCCCATGGGGTTTTCACAACTATGTGGATCTATGGAAAGCCTCAAAAGATTTTATTTTTTAAAGAACACATAACAAATCTTATTAAGTCTACTAAAAATTATAAAATTTATGATCGAAATTTAAAAAGAAATATATTTAAAATAATTAAATCGAATTTAAATAAACAAAAAAATTATAATCATTTATTGAGAATTGCTGTTACCAAAAGTTTAATTTCTATTTCTTTGAGAGATAAATTAAAAATTAAAAAAAATCTTCAGTTAAAGTTAGTCAATTACAATAGAATTAAGCCTGAGCATAAAAATCTGAAGTATAAATTTATTTTAAAAAGTTTATCTAAAATGGATAACACAAAATCTGATATTGCTCTTTGCTCAAATGGAAAAATTTTAGAAACAGGAACTTCAAATATTATTTTTATAAAAGATAATAAATACTATTCACCTATAAGAAAATTTTATCGAGGAGTTAATCTAAAGTTTTTTGAAAAGCAATTTAAGATAAAAAAAACCAATATTAATATAAATAAATTAAATCAATACGAGGAGATTCTTCTAATCGGATCTGGAAAGGGAGTTTCTACTGTTTCATCTATAAAAGAGAAAAACTGGAATAGAAAAAAATATAAATCCTATGAAACTTTTGTAAGCAAATATCAAACTAAAATACTAAAACAAAAAAAATTGAGTAATTATTTATGAGAAATCCTAATAACCCTTGCATATTCTGTTTTACAAAGAAAAAGGAATATCTTTTTGAAAACGAACTAGCTTATGCAACTACTGACACTTACCCTGTATCAAAATTTCATTCACTTATAATTCCAAAGCGGTGTGTTAAAAATTATTTTGATCTAACCTCAAAAGAAATCTTAGCCTGCAATAAATTAATAAAGAAACTAAAAAAAAAAATTG
>CACCFT010000003.1 GCA_902545405.1 uncultured Pelagibacteraceae bacterium | reverse complement strand
TTAAATATTGCCTTTTATAATCTTTTTTGTAATGTGCGCATTTTAAAAAATAACTAAAACACTTATTTAAGGATTTATATGTCTGTTGATACCATTTTATTATACACTATTTTTGCTGGGATTTTATCCATTGTATATGGATTTGTTACAGGTTCATCAATTTTAAATGCAAGCGCAGGTAATGCAAAGATGCAAGAAATCGCTTCTGCGATTCAAATAGGGGCAAAAGCTTATTTAAACAGACAATATAAAACAATCGCTATAGTTGGTGTTGTTGTTTTAGTTATTATTAGTTTTGCATTTTCATTATTAGTTGGAATTGGATATTTAATTGGTGCAGCATTATCGGGTATAGCGGGTTACGTTGGAATGTTAGTTTCTGTTCAAGCTAATGTACGTACCGCTGAAGCATCAAGAAAAGGTTTATCTCAAGGTCTTTCAATAGCGTTTAAATCTGGAGCAATTACAGGGATGTTGGTTGCAGGTTTAGCACTGTTAGCAATTGCAGTTTACTACTATATATTATTATCCGCCGGCGTTGATGAAAGAGAAATAGTTAATGCACTAGTTGCATTAGGTTTTGGTGCTTCTTTAATCTCTATTTTCGCAAGATTAGGTGGTGGAATTTTTACAAAAGGTGCTGATGTTGGGGCAGATTTAGTTGGAAAAGTAGAAGCTGGTATTCCAGAAGACGATCCTAGGAATCCCGCTGTTATTGCAGACAACGTAGGTGATAATGTAGGTGATTGTGCAGGTATGGCGGCAGATTTGTTTGAAACATATGCAGTAACTATTGTTGCAACTATGGTTCTTTCATCAATATTCTTTGTGTCAGATTTAAATATGATGGTTTACCCTTTAAGTATTGGAGCGGCTTGTATTTTAACATCTATAGTAGGTACTTTTTTTGTAAAGCTTGGACAATCAAAAAATATAATGAATGCATTATATAAAGGTTTTGTTGCTACAGCCATTTTGTCTTTGATTATTTTATATCCCATAACAGATTATGTAATTGGATTAGACACAAACTATACTGTTAACGGAGTTATATTCAATGGAATGAGCCTGTATTATTGTGGTGTTATAGGATTAGTTATTACTGGTTTATTAATTTGGATTACAGAATATTACACAGGTACTGATTACAGACCAGTTAAAAGTGTTGCCCAATCTTCAACAACAGGACATGGTACAAATGTTATACAAGGTTTGGCAATTTCTATGGAAGCTACTGCAATTCCTGCACTTATAATTGTTGGGGGAATTTTATTAACTAATTCAATAGCTGGATTATTTGGTATTGCTATTGCTGTAACGACTATGCTTGCATTAGCTGGCATGGTTGTAGCCCTTGATGCATACGGCCCCGTCACAGATAATGCGGGTGGAATTGCTGAAATGTCAAATTTGCCAAAAAATGTTAGAAAAACTACTGATGCTTTAGATGCGGTAGGAAATACTACGAAAGCAGTTACAAAAGGATATGCTATTGGTTCAGCAGGATTAGGCGCATTGGTTTTATTTGCTGCATATACCGAAGATATTAAACATTTCTCAAAAGAAGCAGGATCTAAATTAGAGGGAATTGTTGTTACTTTTGACTTATCAAATCCTTTTGTTGTAGTTGGCCTATTAATAGGAGGAATGTTACCATATTTATTTGGATCAATGGGTATGCAGGCCGTTGGTAGAGCAGGTGGTGCTGTTGTTATCGAAGTTAGAAGACAATTTAAAAGAATTCCAGGGATTATGAAAAAAAAAGCAAAACCAGATTATGGAAAGCTTGTAGATTTGCTTACAAAAGCTGCAATCAAAGAAATGGTTATACCATCATTGTTACCAGTTTTATCACCAATTGTTTTATATTTAATTATTTTACCAATAGGTGGTCAAGTTGCTGCTTTATCTTCAGTTGGTGCAATGTTGCTAGGAGTTATCATTACCGGATTATTTGTTGCCGTTTCAATGACAGCAGGAGGTGGAGCATGGGATAATGCAAAAAAATATATTGAGGATGGTAAATTTGGTGGAAAAGGATCAGAAGCACATAAGGCAGCAGTTACAGGTGATACAGTTGGTGACCCATACAAAGACACAGCTGGCCCAGCTGTTAACCCGATGATAAAAATCACAAATATTGTAGCATTATTATTACTTGCTGTTATTGCGGGATAAAAAAATTTATTTATTTAGATTTCCTATTTCTAGATGGAGCATTTATTTTTTCTCTAAGAGAAGAAAATACATCATACATAATATTTTTATTTTCAAATTCTTTTTCTGTAGTTTTTTTTAAATATTTTAAATCATTCATGTTTTCTAAATTCAATAGAGTTTTGTTTTTTAAAATACCATTATTATTTAATTCTACGATTAAAACGTTATTTTTTTTTATTTTTTGTGTACCAAGTTTTATTAAGGATTGATTTGTCTTTAGTCTTTCAAAATAAAACCACTTATTTTGGTCAAAATCACTAATTGTAGATGGCGGTCCAATAATTTTAATTAGATCATTTTTATTTGTTACGTTTATATAAATCTGCTTAAATTTATGATCTAATGATTTTGCGCCATGATAATTCGAGACTTTATTTCCAGAACAACTATATATTAAAGTAAAAATTATTATATAAATATATTTCATGAATAAAATTTATTTAAATATTTACAACAATTTAATTAAACTAACCAGAAATAAAAATTTATACAACAATAACCATCAAGATACCTTTTATGATCGAATGATTATATTCTTTTTTCATTTAAGTTTTTTATTAAAAACATTCAAAAACATAGAATCAAAAGACGATTTACAGAAATTTTTTGACTTTTGTATTAAACAATTAGAATTATCAATTAGAGAAATAGGTTATGGTGATGCAACAATTAACAAAAAAATGAAAGATTATATTAACATATTATTTTCTATTATAGATAAACTTGATAAATGGGAATTAATTAACGATATAGAAAAAAAGAAAATTTTATCAAAATATATAAATGAGGACAAGGATCCTGAAAAATACTTAATATATTTTGAAAAATATAGCAATTTTCTTGCAAAAAACACTTTCAAAAATCTTTCAAAAGATATATTAAGCCTTTAAATTATATTATGGCTGTACCAAAACGAAAAACAACTAAATCTAGAGCTGGCAAAAGAAGATCACATATGAGGCACAATACTAAAAATATTATTGAAGATAAAAAATCTGGTGAGTACAGATTATCACATCATATTGATCCTAAAACTGGTTTTTATAAAGGCAGACAGGTATTAGACCCTAAAGAGTAAATTGATTATGAGCAACCCAATTAATATTGCAATTGATGCAATGGGTGGTGAAAATTCTCCATATAAAGTTATAAAAGGAATTGAGATCCACAGTTCTAACACGAATAATATTAATTATAATATTTATGGCGATCAAAAAATTATTGAGCCACTTTTAAAAAAGTCTAATATCAAAAGTAAAATTTATAATATTACACATACAGAAAATTATATTAAAGACACCGATAGTCCTTTGACTGCAGCAAAAAAAGGTAAAAATAGCAGTATGTGGTTAGCTGTAGAAAGTTTAAAAAATCAAGAATCAGACGCTATTGTCTCCGCTGGAAATACTGGAGCATTATTTGTAATAGCAAAACTTAATTTAAAAATGATCGAAAGGATTGAAAAACCGGCACTTTCAGCGTTATGGCCTAATAAAATTGGTATGAACGTAGTTTTAGATTTGGGCGCAAATATTGAATGCAATGAAAAAAATCTAGTTGATTTTAGTTTAATGGGATCAGCCTTACATAAATCATTGTTTGAAAATGAAATGTCAAAGGTAGCTTTATTAAATATTGGATCTGAAGAATTAAAAGGAAATAATATTATCAAAAATACTTATCAAATACTGAATGAAAAAAAAAATTCTTTATTCGAATTTAAAGGATATATTGAAGGAAATAAAATTATG
Organism: uncultured Pelagibacteraceae bacterium; assembly: GCA_902545405.1. GTDB lineage: Bacteria > Pseudomonadota > Alphaproteobacteria > Pelagibacterales > Pelagibacteraceae > Pelagibacter. Next base: position 72,243 of record CACCFT010000003.1, on the reverse strand, counting down.
GATGGTGATGTTAATGTTATTGTCACTGATGGTTTTACCGGAAATGTAGCACTTAAAACTGCTGAAGGTACAGCAAATTTTATTACCTCTGAACTTAAAAAGACGATGAATTCATCTTTATTAGGTAAATTATCAGCAATTTTAAACATTAAAAACTTAAAAAAATTTAAAAATAAATTAGATCCAAGATTATATAATGGTGCTATTTTACTAGGTTTAGATAAACCAGTAATAAAGAGTCATGGATCAACTGATGAAATAGGTTTTGCTAATTCATTAAAAGTTAGTGAAAAAATAATAAAAGGAAAATTGATAGAAAAAATTAAAAAAAATATAATTTGATGAGAATTAACTTAACAAAAAAAGAAATAATTAACTCAATTTATATGCAGTTAGGTTTTTCAAAAAAAATTTCAGAAAGTATATTTGAAGATTTTCTTCATATTCTTTTGAATGAAATTATAATTTATAAAAAAGTTAAAATTGCTAAATTTGGAACTTTTATATTAAGACATAAAAAAAGTAGAATTGGAAGAAACCCTAAAACATTAGAGAAAAAAATTATTCATGAAAGAAATGTCATTTCATTTAAAGCGTCAAAAGACCTAAAAACTTTTATAAATAGAGATGAATGAAAACAATAAAACATATAAGACTATAAGTGATGTAGCAAAAATTCTTAATCTTATAGATAAAAAAACTGGTAAATTATCTACACACACAATAAGATTTTGGGAGAAAGAATTTAAGCAAATTAAACCACGTATTTTTGCAGGAAAAAGAAGATATTATGACAATACATCAATTGAGATTTTAAAAAAAATACAATTTCTTCTTAAAACCAAAGGTATGACCATAAAAGGTGTAAAAAAATACCTAAATCATGCTAATTCTCAACTTGACGTACATGATAATAAATCTATAAAAGCAAAAATTATAAAAACTAAATTAAACAATATATCAAAGTTAATTAAAAAAATTAAAACTAATGGCTAAAAAAACCCATGTAAAGGTAAGACTAGTACCTGAAGCTAAACCGGATAGTTCTTTTTTCTATTATGTCAAAAAACCCGCTGGTGGTGAGAAAGCTAAAGTTAAATTAAAAGCAAAAAAATACAATCCTGTAACTAGAAAACATGAAGTTTTTGTAGAAAAAAAGTTACCGCCTCACAGTAAATAATTTACTTTTTTTTAAAGTTTCTTCTCTCAAAATCAATATAAGACATAATCATATTTTTCCAAATTCTGTTAGTTATTTTTGGATCAATTTTATTTTTAATTGATTTTTTTTTAATATTTTTAAGAATTGCTGAAATCCTTTTTTTGTCAACAATTTCATGTTTGTAGGTTTTAAGTTTAAGGACATCTTTAACTATATTAGTCCTATTTTTTATCAATTTAATAAGCTTATTATCAAGTAGATCTAATTTCTTTCTCAGTATGTTTAATTTTTTTCTTTTATCAGGCGACATTTGATCAATTGGATTTACAAATAAATATTATATTTAAACAATTATGTATACCGAAATAAATACAAAATACAGAATATACTTATCTAATTGGTTATTAATTATGTTCATTTTGATCTCTGCAATGATAGTTGTTGGAGGTTTAACAAGACTTACAGACTCTGGACTATCAATTACAGAATGGGAATTTTTTAAAGGCTTTTTTCCACCAATCAATAATGATGCATGGATAGCTTATTTTGATGCTTATAAGCAAATACCTGAATTTAAACTTCAAAATTATTCAATGACACTAAGTGAATTCAAGGTAATATTTTGGTGGGAGTGGGCACACAGATTTTTTGGACGCGTTATTGGTTTGGCTTTTTTGATACCTCTAATTTTCTTTTCTATCAAATTAGGCGTTAAAAAACTTTATAATTTTTATTTTATCTTTCTTTTGATTTGTTTTCAGGGACTTTTAGGATGGTACATGGTCCAGAGTGGTCTAGTGAATAATATAGATGTAAGTCATTTTAGGTTGTCAGTTCACCTTTTATTTGCATTTATTATTTTATCGTTAATTTATTGGAATTACTTAAGTTTAGTAAATTTAAATATAAAGGATAAAAAAATTAACAATTATATACCTGAATTTTTTTTATTCTTAATTTTCTTACAAATTATTATTGGAGCATTCGTTTCAGGCATGGATGCAGGAAAAATATATAACACTTGGCCACTAATGGGTAATTCTTATTTTCCAGACGACAATAAATTTATAAGTTTATTTAAATTATCTGCTTTTAGCGATCCATCACTAGTTCAATATTTACATCGAAATTTAGCTTATTTAATATTTATTATTTTCTTATTAATTTCATACATAATTTATCGGAATAAAATTTTTTATTTATTTAAAGCTGTATCTATTTTAGGTTTAATTATTTTATTACAAATTATATTGGGAATTCTTACTGTTTTATCTGGTGCCAGTATTTTAACAGCTTCTTTGCATCAGTTTAGTTCAATATTACTAATAACATCATCATTGTATTTTTTATACAAAAATAGGTTTAGTTGATTATTTTTTTTCAATTACAAATAACTCATTGTTAAAATATAATCCTTTGTTTTTATTTACTATATCTTTTACAACTTTTTGGTAATATTTTTTCCTTTCAGCACTCATTATTTGCTCATCTGATATCTGATTAACATATACTGCAGCATTCCATGCTGAAAATATTAATGATGTAGCAATACCTCCACTAATTTCATTTGGTAATGCTCTCAAAACATATTTAATCGTTTGTTTTTTATTAAATTTTAATTTTTTTAAAATTTCTGTGTCGGTATTATTTTTTATATATTTTATTATTGATCTGTATAGTGAAGGGAATGGTTTTTCTTTAGGCCAGATTTTTTTTATTATTTTGTTTCCTGGATCATTTCCACATGCATGAACTACCACTAATTTACCCCTCTTATCTAATGATCTTATCATTGGATCGATAACATACTTTACTTTTTTCTCTGCAGGTATTCTTGATCTATAAGGTTGAGATGCAATGATCAAGTCATAACTATTTTTTCCATTATTCTTTTTTGGAATAACATTTTTCAATGAAAATTCCTGATCTTTTCTATAAATTACAATTACTGATGGCTCTTTGTATGTGGGATTTCCATTTTTAGGGTTTCTCTCGATTTGCCATTTTTTACTTAAAAATTCTTGATTAAGTTTTCTCAATTGATTTGAAAAATCTAGTGATGAATTTCCTTTAAGTTTAACTATTTTCCAATTCATTTTTTTTTGTTTATTTTTGTTATTTGATTTGAGTGATGTTGATTCAATATAATTTAGATTTGAGATAACAAATACTGTATTTTTATGTTCGACAAATCGATCTGGAAGTTTTTCAAGTCCTAATCTAACATCTTCCATGCTTATTTCCTTTGTGCTTACTAGTAGGGGAATTTGAGGCATTTTCTGATGACATTGTCTCATCACATTCATCAATAATGATCCATCACCCATACCTGCATCAAATATTTTTAATGCTGGAAATTTTGGTTTTAATTTTTGAACAATAGGTTTTAACGCATCAGCAATTTTGTTCTTTTCGTTAGTTGTTGTAACGAAAAGTAAATATTTTTGTCTATTATCAAAAAATCTAAAATTTTTTTTCATAAATACAAATTTGCAAATACTAATTTGCTGGATAATTTGTTGTTATGAACTTTTTCAAAACATTTAATACTCGATCTGCTTCCTCTAATAACATCATATGTCCGCAATTATCTATTATATCTATTTGACTTCCTTCAATTAAATTAGCTAATTTTTTACCTTCTTTTACCGGGCACATTTTATCGTCTGTAGCAAGTATTGATAAGGTAGGTATCTTAATTTGTTTTGCAGCCTCAAAACCATTTTTGTAATTATCACATGCTCTAAAATCTACACCGAGAGTATTTTTTATTGTTCTAGTTTTAGCTAACATAGAACCAGTATTAATATGATATAACCCTGGTACAGGATGACCACCAAAATGGCCAGCTGGACCATGTGCCCAGTCCATCATTAGTTCAACGGCCTTAGGATCATTATTTTCCGCTAAAGATAATAATTCAGGATTCATTGGAATTGCTCCAGCCCCACCCATTAAACTTAAAGTTTTTATTTTTTCAGGATTTCTCGCTGTACATTCAACTGTAACTAAACAACCTTGTGAATGACCTACTAACGAAGCTTCTTTATATCCAACTGCATCAATAACATCACTAACCCAATCGGCCATATCCTCAATTGATTTTAAACTTTCACCTCCAGATAAACCATGACCTGGCATATCTAAAGCTAAAACGCTATATCCATGGAATGCAAAATATCTTGTTTGCAAAACCCACGTCATATGAGTTAGTCCACTACCATGCACAAATATTATTAATGGCTTATTCTTATCAAAAGGTCTACCTCCCGTAGAAGCATAAACCTCGTTATTATTTACCTGAAACTTCATTGATTGGATACGAGTCTAGGTTTCCTAGCAGCTCTAAATCCATTTTCAAAGTCATTTTTGATATCATCTATATCTTCAATACCGACTGATAATCTGATCATATCATGTGATAAACCCGCAAATTTTAATGTAGCTTCGTCCATTTGAGAATGTGTTGCTGATGCTGGATGAATTACCAATGTACGTGTATCCCCAACATTTGCTAAATGAGAAGCAAGTTTAACGTTATTAATAAATGCTTCACCTGCAGCTTTTCCTCCCTTAATACCAAATGCAATCATTGATCCTTTGCCATTTGGTAACAATTTGCTTGCTAAATCATGATCTGGATGATCTGGTACACTAGGGTGAGAAACCCAAGCAACACTTTCGTGACCTAATAAATACTCGACCATTTTTTCAGCATTCTCACAATGCTTTTTCATTCTGACAGAAAGTGTCTCGATACCTTGTAATACATTCCATGCATTCTGAGGACTTAGACAAGGTCCAAAATCTCTCATGCCTTCTGCTCTTGCTTTCATTGTAAATGCTGTTGGTCCAAATTCTTCTGCAAAAGATAATCCATGATAACCTTCATATGGTTGTGTCATTGTTGGAAATTTATCATTTTGCATCCAGTCAAACTTACCTCCTTCAACGATTATACCAGCCATTGAAGATCCATGTCCTGCCATCCATTTAGTAAGTGAATGAACTACGATATCAGCGCCATGTTCTATAGGTTTGCACAAATAAGGTGTTTGATAAGTTGCATCTACCATTAAAGGAATACCCGCGTCGTGAGCTATTTTAGCGATCTCAGGCATATTCATTATTTCGTTACCTGGATTACCAACAAGTTCTCCAAAAATACCTTTTGTGTTTTTTTGAATTGCTTTTTTAAATCCTTCTGTATCTCTTGGTTTTACAAAAGTTGTTTTAATACCAAATTTTGGAAGCGTTAGTCTAAATAGATTTACAGTTCCACCATAAAGCTGGGATGATACAACTAAATGATCTCCTGCTTCGCAAAGTGTCATTACTGCAAGAAATATCGCACTCATGCCAGACGAAGTAGCAAGTGCAGCTGTTCCTCCTTCTAATGAAGCAACTCTTTCTTCTAAAACTGCAACTGTTGGATTTGATATCCTACTATAAATGTGTCCACCTCTTTCTAAATTAAATAATGCTGCCGCATGATCTACATCATCAAATAGATATGAAGTTGTTTGGTATATTGGTACTTGTCTTGAACCAGCATTTTTATGAGGCTGATATCCTGCGTGTAAACTAAGGGTATCGAATTTATATGTTTTAGGATCCATTCCTTTTTTGTCTGACATTTAGTTTCTCCTATTTAAATTTTTAAGATTTTATTATAAACAAATATTATCGCTTATTTATAGCTTATTTATTAGTTAAAACTATTAAAAATGACTTAAGTTCTAACTGTATATCGTTTGACAATATATCGATTTATAAGTATTAATCCCGCAATTATGACTAAATTTCTTAAAAAAGATGACCTAAATAGTAAATGGTTTGAAATTGACGCAACTGGAGCTGTAGTTGGAAGACTAGCAACTGTTGTATCAAAAATTCTTAGAGGAAAAAATAAAGCAACATTTACTCCTCATATGGATAGTGGAGATTTTGTTGTTGTTAAAAACGTAGATCAATTAAAATTTACAGGGAATAAGTTTTCAAACAAAAAATATTACAGACACACAGGTCACCCTGGTGGAATTAAAGAAACAACACCTGAAATATTACAATCTGCAAAACCAGGTGAAGTTTTAAAAATGGCAGTAAAAAGAATGTTACCTGGCGGTCCTTTAGCTAAAAAACAATTAACTAAACTTAAAGTTTATTCAGGATCGGATCATCCTCACTCAGCACAAAATCCTGAAGTAATTGAGATTGGAAAACTTAATTCAAAAAATATAGCAAGAAATTAAAATGGAAACAAATCAATCAACATCTTCAAAATTAAAATTAGATTTTAAAGATGCAAAATATGCAACAGGTAGAAGAAAAACTTCAATTGCAAAAGTTTGGATAAAAAAGGGGACTGGTAAAATTTACGTTAACGGTAAAAATCTAGATGATTATTTCACTAGAGCTACACATAAAATGCAAATACTAAGACCTTTTGAAATTATCAATCAATCTACAGAATATGATGTTAGATCCCAAGTTGTTGGTGGTGGACACACAGGTCAAGCAGGTGCATTAGTACATGGTATATCAAGAGCACTATTACAATTTGATGAAAATCTGAAACCAACACTTAGAAAAGAAAAACTTACCACGAGAGATTCTAGATCAGTTGAGAGAAAAAAACCTGGTCGTGCAAAAGCTAGAAGAAGTTATCAATTCTCTAAAAGATAATATCATTTTATTAAACAACTGTTATATTACAATATGTCTAAGATTAATGCATTAGTTGCTGGAGCTACCGGATACATAGGTATTCAATTGGTCAAATTATTAACTAAACATAAAAGAGTTAAAATTAAATATCTTTGTGGTGATACCTCTGTAGGTAAGAAAATTAGTTTTTATGATAAATACTTTAATAAATATAAACTACCAAATATTGTTAAATTTAATAAAGAGTTGTTAAAAAATGTTGATGTTATATTTACCGCATTACCTAATGGAGAGGCTCAAAAAATTTCAAAAAATTTACAAAATAAAAATATTTTAATTGATTTAGCGGCAGATTTTAGACTTAAATCAGCCAGTGATTATTTGAAATGGTATAAAATCAAACACAATGCTCCTAAATTAATCAAAAAAAGTATTTATTCTTTACCTGAGTTAAATAATAAAAGTATTAAGAAATATAAAATAATTTCTTGTCCAGGCTGTTATCCAACATCAATTTTATTACCCCTAGTACCGTTAATTAATAAAAATATTGTTAAATCAAACAATATCATAATTGATTCAAAATCTGGTTACTCGGGTGCAGGCAGAAATATTCATAAAAAATATAACAACAAATTTTTAAATGAGACATTGAGTGCTTATGGTTTAGCCTTTCACAGACACAATTCAGAAATTGATCAGGAACTAAAAATAAAAACTGGCAAAAAAGTAAAATTTCAATTTACACCTCATCTTTCACCAATGTTTAGAGGAATATTAACTACTATGTATTTAGATCTTAAAAGAGATGATTCTCTTGAAAAAATTTATTCTTTTCTAAAAAAATATTACAAAAATAATAAATTCATTAAAATTTTGAAACCAAATACTTTTTTAGGAACTAATGAAGTAATAAACACAAATAACTGTCATATTTCTGTGTGTGAGAGTAAATATAAGAATAAAATTATTATATTGTCAGCAATAGATAATTTGATTAAGGGTGGTAGTGGGCAAGCTGTTCAAAATATGAATATTTTATTTGGATATAAGTCCGACGAAGGATTAAATTGATGAAAATACTGATAATTTTATTAATTTTTTTATTTTTAAATAATTGTTCTAACCAAAACTTTGGTTCTTTTTTAAAGAAAAAAAATGACGATATGGTTGAAAAACCAAATTTAGATATTGATAAAAATATTTCTTATGAGGATTTTAAAAATAAAATTATTAATTATGGAAAAAATAGTAGTTTTCCAAGTTTAGATGATTGATATGACTAAAAAGCTTAATATAGCAATTGTTGGATTAGGGCAGATTGGTAATTATCTCTATAATGAATTAAATACAAAAAAAAAAGATATTCTAAAAAAAACTGGAAAAATTATCTCTGTTTCTGCAATTTCAGCTAAAAATATTAATAAAAAAAGAAGATTTAGAATTAATAAGAAAATATTTTATAAAGATCCCTTTAAAATTTTTAAAAATAATAAAATTGATATTTTAATTGAAGCCATTGGTCAATCTGATGGTATATCAAAAAAAATTGTAGAATTTGCACTTAAGAATAAAATTCATGTTGTGACACCTAATAAGGCATTAATTTCTAAACACGGTAATAATCTTTCTAAACTTGCTGAAAAAAATAAAGTTAATTTAGAATTTGAAGCGTCAGTAGGAGGTGGAATCCCTGTATTAAGAACTATTAAAGAAGGGCTAGCAACCAATAAGATAAGTAAAGTATATGGAATATTAAATGGCACTTGTAATTATATATTATCTGAAATGGAAGAGACTAAGTCTGCCTTTTCAACTGTATTAAAAAAAGCTCAACTATTAGGTTACGCTGAACCAGGTAATCCAAAATTAGATTTAAATGGTTACGATGCTTTAGCTAAAGTTAAAATTCTTTCTGCTTTAGCATTTAATAATAAAGTTTCAAATTCTAAATGTTTAATGGAGGGTATTGAAAATATAGAATACAAGGATTTAGAAATTGCAAATCAATTAAATTATAAAATTAAATTATTGGGAATAACAGAAATTGTTAATAATAAATTATTTGAAAGAGTTCATCCGTGTTTAATTAAAAAAAATACTTACATCGCAAATGTAAATGGTGTTATGAATGCTGTTATAATTGAAGGCAATCCAGTAGGGGAGAGTGTTTTGCAAGGAGAAGGTGCTGGGCCTGGCCCAACATCATCTGCTTTAATGTCTGATCTTTTGTCAATTTTACGTGGAAATATCAAATACCCTTTTGGGATTTCTGATAATAAAAGAAAATCTCCATCAATTTATAATACGGATAATTATTCCAATGCTTTATATATTAGGCTTGAAGTTAAAGATAAACCAGGTGTACTATCTGAAATCACTAAAAAATTTGCAAAACATAAAATTTCTGTTCAAAGATTAATACAAATACCAAATAATAAAAATAAAACCGCTTCTATTGTGATTATAACTCACAAATCCTTAGAAAAGGATTATCAGAAATGTATTAAATCTTTTAAATCAAATAAAAATATCATTAAAAACCCTATATTATTAAGACTTTTTTAAATGGAACTTTATTTAAAGCTCTTTGAAGTTCTATTTCCTGTATTTTTTATTGTTGGAATTGGTTTTTTATTAGGGAAAAAAAATCCAAATTTCGATACTTCGTTTATAACATCTTATGCTGGAAATTTTGGAACTCCAGCTTTAGTAATTTTTTCTCTTACTTCTACAGGTGTTACATTTGATATATTTGCTGAATATTTTATCTACGCATTAATATTACTTTCATCATTTGCTTTAATTGGTCTTGTTTTTTTAATTCTTATGAAAAAAGATTATATTAGAGAATTACCTACTTTTTTTTTACCTAATACAGGTAATATGGGTATACCAATATGTCTTTTTGCTTATGGTAAATTGGGTATGGGTGTAGCTGCAGCTATATCATCTTTGGTAATACTCTTACATTTTACTGCCAATATATTTCTTGCAAAAAGAAAATTTGATTTTTCAATAATCGCAAAAAGTCCTTCTTTCTATACAATTATTTTGACAGTTATTTTTTTATACTACGACAAAGAAATGCCAGTTTTTGTGATTAACACAACAATGCTTTTATCTTATGCAATGATTGTAATGATTTTAATGTCTTTAGGCATTGCTTTAACCCAAATGAAAGTATTTTCTTTGAGAGACTCAATTATAACATCAATTGGTAGAGTAATTCTTGGTCCAATTGTAGGTTTTTTTATTATAAAATTTTTTAATTTATCTGGCTTTGCAGCTGGAGTTTTACTAATTCAATCCTCAATGCCTAGTGCAATATTATGTTATTTGGTTGCTTCAATGTATTCACCAAAAAAAAATGTAGATAATATTTCCAGCACAATTGTTGTTTCTACTTTAATGTCACTGGTTACAGTGCCAATTACAGTATTTATCGCCCTTAAATATTTCGCTTAAATGAAAGCAATATTTTTAAATTTATCCGCATGGATGGTTTTGCCCTTTATGGATGCCATTGCAAAATATTTGTCATCCGATTTATCTTTCTTTCAAATAACTTGGGCTAGATATTTTTTTACAGTTGTATTCACAACTTTTTTTATGTTTTTTTTTTTTAGGGAACAATTGAAGTTTTCTCAAAATATCAAATTACAAATAATTAGAGGTTTGTCTTTATTTTTTGCAAATATATGTTTTTTTTACTCCATTTCTGTAATCTCAATGGCAAAAGCATTAACATTGGCGTTCGTTGCTCCATTGGTCACAACTGCTCTTTCTCCCTTTTTACTTAACGAAAAAGTTGGATATAGAAGGTGGACTGCTGTATTAGTCGGTTTTATTGGTGTTTTAGTTGTCATAAGACCTGGAATTATAGAGATCAATCTTGCTAGTATAGCAGCTGTTGGAACAGGCTGTTTTTACGGCTTTTATCTAATAATAACTCGAAAATTACATTCAACAGATAGTCCTTTACTCACATTGCTGATTACGGGCGTAGTAGGGGCCATTATCGCATCTTTATTTGTTCCTATTGTTTGGATTAATCCTACTCCAATTCAATGGTCATGGATGGCTTTAATGGGTATATTTGCCTGTTTAGGCCATATATTAATTATTTTATCACTTCGTTACGCTGATGCTTCAAAATTAGCACCATTTGGTTATTTTGAGATAATTACTAACCTTATTTTGGGGTATTATGTGTTTTCGGATTTTCCTGATAAATATAATTTTATTGGTCTTTTCATTATTGTATCATCTGGGTTATATGTTTTTCAAAGAGAATATTATCATAAATATAGGTAAAATATATGTACTATATACTAATGTAATACTTTAATTAATATATATAAACCATTGTATTTATTACATTTTATAATTTATCTGAAGCATAGTTTAATTTGCACATAATAAAAAAGATTGGAATAAAATTTTATAAAATAATCAATTAAATAACCTCAAGTGATTAAAAATAATCAATAAATATGCAGTTATTTAAATTATAAAAAAGACTATAAAATTGGATTATGAGATATGGGACAATAATTCAATAAAATCAAAAATTTTGAGGAAATTTTAAAATAAATCTATTGATAATAAAAGTTAGTTTTAATTTGATATGGAAATTTCTTTATATTAATTGATATAAATATACAAAAAAATAATAATTTTCATAATAATTATCTAAGTAATGCAATTTATGAATATAGCGTTTAATGCTCCAAATATAGGGCTTATTTAGAGATTTCAATTTATAAGCTGCAACCAATAGGGGAATTAAAAATTGTAATACTAAATGTTGTTAAATTTTAAAAAAATGTTGGTATTGCTAGCTTTTAGAGCAAAATTCCTTCGGATTTGAGCAGTTTTTTCTTGGTTTTTATACCTCCTTTTCCAGAATATCCTCCTAGAGATCCATCAGACCTGATTACTCTATGGCAAGGTATTTTAGGAGCATATGGGTTTCTTCCAATAGCATTAGCTACAGCTCTAACAGCTTTTGGCTTATTAATACCCTTTGCGACGTCAGAATAGGTTAAAACACTACCTTTTTTGATTGTTTTCAAGTATTTCCAAACTTTAATTTGAAATTTTGTACCTTTGAGCATCATATAAAGAAAAAACCCTGTATCTCTGCACCTTTTCAGGTACAAAGATCAGTAGTTTTTTGGCACGTCGTTGTATGCGCTACCGCCATGCCTTCCACCCCGCAATTTTAGCGCTACTCTGCGTGGTTTTCTGCCCTCTGGGCTTGAATCTCTCGATTTTTCCCCAGATGGTCAGTTAAGAGTTGCCTCTTAATTCATTTATGATATTATCACAGTTCAAATTATATTAGTATCACTTTATAGTTGATAATTAAGGGTTTTTAACAGCTGTGGATAGCGTTAATAAACTATCTGGGTCCAACAAAAATAAGAATAAAATAGGATAAATAGAAAATTATTGTTAAAACTGATAAGAAATATACTTCTAAAGATTTCCCATTTCTTTTGTACACCAAATAACTCAGTATAGTTAAACCTATAGATATTATTAAAAAATAGCTTGTAGGAATTTCACCATCTATAGTCATGAATTTCTAAGTTTAATTCATTTGACATTTAAAATCACTTGATATATTACTAATGATAATTAATTGTTATCAATAGTAATTATATGAATGAACTGACAACAGACCTAAAATCGCTTCATGAGGCAACTTTAAATAACCTTAAAAACTCTAAAGCAAATAATACATTAAGAGCTTACAAATCTGACTTTAAAGATTTCGCAGCTTTTTGTGCTAAACACGGACTAGTTTCATTACCAACAGAGCCAAAAATAGTTTCCTTATACATAACCCATCTATCTAAAAACTCAAAAATAAGCACTTTAAGACGTAGATTAGTATCAATAAGCATGCTTCATAAGCTTAAAGGGCATTATCTAGACACAAAACATCCAATCATCGTTGAAAATTTAATGGGAATAAGGAGGGTCAAAGGAAGTATTCAGAAAGGCAAAAAACCTATATTAATCAATCATTTAAAATCAATAATTAATGTAATAAATGAACAAAAACTTTACGAAATAAAAAAACTTAGAGACAAATCAATAATCTTAATTGGTTTTGGAGGAGGCTTTAGAAGAACAGAGCTCGTTTCAATTGATTATGAGAATTTAGAATTTGTTCCTGAAGGTCTAAAAATCACTATTAAAAGATCAAAAACTGACCAATTCGGAGAAGGAATGACTAAAGGAATACCCTACTTCGATAATGAAATTTATTGTCCTGTTGCAAATCTAAAAAAATGGTTAGAAATTTCTAAAATTAAGTCTGGACCTATTTTTAGAAGATTTTCTAAAGGTTTATCATTAACAGATAAAAGATTAACTGACCAATCTGTAGTTTTGTTAATGAAAGACTATTTAAAGTTAGCAGGTATCGAAAACAAAAATTTTTCTGGTCATAGTTTAAGGTCGGGTTTTGCAACAGTAGCTGCTGATTCAGGTGCTGATGAAAGAAGCATAATGGCTATGACAGGTCATAAAACAACTCAAATGGTTAGAAGATATATTAGAGAGGCAAATATATTTAAAAATAATGCATTAAATAAAATTAAAATATAATAATCTTAAATTAGCTCATCTCTGTATCTATCAATTTTTTTTGCTATATAATTATTAGTTAAATAAAAATGCTTATAAATCTTTTTTTGTAATGATTTCTTTAAGGACTCATTTTTAATAAGTTTTTCGATTGAATTTTCAATATTTTTAACTGTTAAAGACTTTATTTTCATAGCTTTTGGAGACGCCTCACTAAGCCCACCTTTATCTGTAATAATTACAGCACATCCTGCACTTGAAGCTTCTAAAGCAGTTCTACCGAAGGGTTCGTCCCATCGAGAGCAAACAACTGAAATATCTGACTTTACAAACCATTTTGTAACAGCATTATATTTTTGAAAACCTAAAATTTTCAAATTTTTGTGTTCAAAAATATGGTTTTCTCTAGGTTCATCACCAATTACAATAGCTTTCCAATAAGGATTATTATTTAATACACTTATGATAGCCTTTCCAAATAAATCATAACCTTTAGAGGCATTTAATCTACCAACAAATAAAATTATTTTTTTTTTATTTTTAAAATTAATTATTTTTTTACTAGTTGATTGATTAATAACTTCAAGTTTATTAGTATTGTATTTTTTATTTAAACCTTTCATAAATTTATTTAAAGTCCAATTACTATTAAATATAATTTTTTTTGTTTTGTTAAATATATCAATTCTTTCCATCACCGTTTTCGATGATTTCATTTCTAGTGGATTATTATGAAAATATAAAACAATATTATTATTTATCTCATAAATAGAATTTATATAATCTGGTCTATTATGTATTTCTATTAAATTTGATTTTTTTATTTTTTCAATATCCAGAAATTTTTTTACATATACTTTACTACTGCTTCTGAAGAATATTTTCGAAAAATTTAAATTGGTATAATTAACTAATAATTTTTTTTTATAAGAGGTATTCCCATACACTTGAATATTTTTTTTGTATTTACTTAGTTTGATTGTATCATTTAAAAAAAGTGAAACTGCACCTGCATAATTTGGTGTAAAATTTTCTTTGTAAGGAAGTAGAATTGAGATTTTCATTTATAAATAATTAGATTTTATTTTATTTCTAAGTTTATAGTTTTTTTTAAGTTTGTATTCCTCACTCATGGCCTTAGATTTTGTATCATAGCTCATACTATAGGCTAATATCCATTTTCTACCTCTAGTAAATTTTGCTCCTTTCGAAGCATTATGAGTTGCCAATCTTTTCTTTAAATTGTTAGTATACCCAACGTAGCTAAGATATTTCTGTTTATTTTTGGATATGATTAGATAAACAAAGTATTTCATTATGGCGGTCCCTAGGGGAATCGAACCCCTTTCTTACATTTTTTATTTATGAGCAAACTCACTAATAAACTAATTAGATTGAATAAATTGAAATGTAGGGTGCCCATAAGGTGCCCAGAACTATAAATTAACATTTTTTTTTATTATATGTGTAGAAATTTTATTTTTACCTTTTTCTGAGATTTTTGAAACTTCATTTAAACATTTTCTAATTTTGCTGATATCTAGCCTAAAAAACTCTCTATCTTTTCTAAATCTATAATCTTTTAATAATTTGTGAATTTGTTTTTCATAGTATTCAGCATCTTGCATCTTAATATGATAATCATGCACCCAAGGGTAAGGTGTATTTGTACCACTTAACTCCTCTGCCCTTTTATCAACTGACCCATATGTTGAACCAATTTTGTACATTCCCGGAAAGCCTTTATTTTTCATAACATAAACTTTGCCTTGATTGGTCTTTTTTTCTGATTTTAATATTTTTGATCTTATTAATAGCTCAATTTTTCTTAAATATCTTTTTAGCAATTCTGTGCTGTTTTCATAAAACTTTTTATAAATTTTTTGGTTAGAAAGTAATTTCTTTTCATAAGATTGAAATTTCCTAATTGAAAAATGAATAGATTTAATTTTATTATTATTTTTTAATTTTTTTGAATAAATAGTTTCATCTATTCTATGATAATAATCACCCCAAGAGTCTTCATCTACTAGATATTTATCATATTCGATATAACTAGCATCATCATAAAAAAAAGGTTTTTGCAAAATATAATTTTGATTTTCATCTAACATATATCTATGTTCTAAATAATTACTGATATCTTTTTCATATAATTCTACAAACTTTTTATAGATGTAAATACTAAATGTTAAATTGTATTTTTTTATAAAATCGTATGGATTTACAAAATGATTATCTTCTAACACATGCTGATCCCATGACATCAAGTTATTTTCAAATATATCTATATTGAAAATATGAAAATAATTAAAAATAATTTCGTTTAAATTTTTAAAATATGACAACAAAACCTGAAATTCTTTTTCATTAATTATGTCAAAATTTTCTTTCTCAATTTTAAATATATCTTCGGCTGTAATATTTTTTAGTATAATTGAGGATACAACCTTTTTTTTTGCAAAAAAGGATTTATCTTCTATGTAATAACTAGTTTTATTTTTTAAATTCTTTGAAATTTTTTCTAACTTAATTTCATTTTTAGTTAATTTTTTTTCTATATTTTTTCTAGCTAGACTGATTTTCTTTAAGTTATTTTTAAATATATTGACTGGATATTTTTCTTCTAGTGCTCTTAATTCATCTTCATATAAATCTTTTTGAATTTTTAAATCATTATAATTTAAATCTTCTAATTTTTTTAATTTGGTAATAATTTCACTTTTTTCTATTAAACGATCTTTTACAATATTTTTTACTGATCTTCCTCTTTGATATCTGTACCAGTATGGCATTTTACTTAAAATTAAATATATCTGCGTATGTGTTTAATACTTTTTCATTAAATTTAATATTTTTTTCTTGTTTAGTATAAAGTTTACAATCTGTATCAATTAATATTGACGTATTTGTATCTTTTTCAAGAATAATTTTTAAATTTTTAATTCTTTCATATTCAAAATTTTTACAATTAATTTTTATAGTTTCTTTTGAAAATCCAATATTTAGAAATAAATAATAAAATAAAATTATTTTAAATAACAATTTCAACATATTTATTTATAAAATAATTTTATGGCAATTAATCGTCATTAGTAAGGGTGCCCAGAGGGTGCCCACTCTTTCTAATCCAGTAATAATAATTGTTTTGTTTAGTATTTATTGGCGGTCCCTAGGGGAATCGAACCCCTCTTTCATGGATGAAAACCATGTGTCCTAACCGATAGACGAAGGGACCAGAGTTGGAGTTTTTATTGCAATTATTAAAAATAATCAAGCTATAGCTTCCTCACTTTTTATAATTTCTATTGAAGATTCTTTGTGTGTGACAAGAGTTTCTGTAATAAATTTTGTATTTTCTTTTTTTATAGCTGCCACCATTTCAGTACTGGTAATACCTGTCGCACAAAAAATACTATCGCCTTTAACTATTTCATTTAATTCATATTTTTTATTTAAGTCAGATATTCCCATTTTTTTAGCTCTAGCTTTATCTTGATCAGTTTCAAATAAAAATCTTCCCTGAAATTTACAGCCATAGGCATCCAAAGCTGCTGCAGAGATTACTCCTTCAGGCCCACCTCCAACACCCAGAAATAAGTCTATATTATACTTATCATTAGTAACCAAGAGAGCTCCACAAATATCACCATCTTGAATTAATTTTAAATTTACTTTTAGAGATTTTAATTCTTCTATAATCTCTTTATGTCTTGGTCTATCAAGCATACATACTGTTAATTCATAAATATTTTTGTTTTTGGCTTCTGCAATATTATAAATATTTTTTTTTATAGGATAATCTAAATCTGTTGCATCAAATGGAACATCTTTACCTACAGCAATTTTATTCATATAAGTTTCTGGAGCATTAAATAAATTTCCTTTTTCTGAAATTGCTAACACTGATATGGCTCCTGGAATATTTTTTGCAGCAAAATTTGTTCCTTCAAGAGGATCAACGGCTATATCTAGGTTTGGACCATTACCCTTTCCAAGTTTTTCTCCTATATATAACATTGGTGCTTCATCGAGTTCGCCCTCACCTATCACCACTTCCCCATTAATTTCTAGATTATTTAAATCATTTCTCATTGAATCCGTTGCAGCTTTATCAACTAATTTTTTATCTTCTTTACCAAGATATTGATAACAATTAATAGCGGCTCTTGAAGTGACTTTTACAAGTGAGTTGATCAAACCTTTATTTAAAGACATTAAATATTTTCAGCAGTGGATTCTTCTGAATTATATTTCAATCTAGCCTCAAATTCACTTAATCTTTTCCAAACTGAAATCAATTCAACTATAGTAGACCAGCTTCGAACTAAGTATTGTAATGAATTTTCAACTCTTCCAAATGCCCTGGTTATCTGTTGAACGAAACCTAATGTTATCGCACCCGATACTATAGTTGGTGCTAATGCTAAATAAGGAACAATTACCATACCTTGGAAATAACTCCACTTGACTGCATTAAAATATAAGTAGTGAAAATATGATTTATAGTGAATACCTCTAACTCTATCATATAATTGACCTATGGTTGGCGGAGCTGCCCTTATTGGATCATCTTCTCCATGAACTAATTCTTTTCTATAGCCAGCTTCTTCTTTTTGAATATCATATTCAATACCAGGCAATTTGATACCTACAGCCGCTAATAAAACTGTTCCACCGAGTGCAGATATTATTGCAACCCAAACTAAAGCATGATCAACTTCACCAATCCATGGAAGAACATCGACCTGTTTAGATAAACCCCATAATATTGGTAAGAAAGCTACTAAAGTCATTATACTATCTAGAAGCCCAACACCAAGACCTTCCATTATTCTTGCAAATTTTAAAGTGTCTTCTTGAACTCTCTGCGAAGCTCCTTCGGTTAAACGAGCTTTTAGCCATTGAGAGTGATAATATTCAGCCATTGAGGTTCTCCATCTAAACACCCAATGAGATACAAAAAATCCTGTTATAATTGCAATTATAATCCAAAGACCAGCAACTTTTGCAAATGTAAACAAATATCCAATAAATTCGGTTTCTGTTACTGAACCAGGTTCTGTTAAAGCTTTTTGAAGAGTATCATAAAATTCACCGAACCATTCATTTATTTTTACGTCTAATTGTACTTGATACCAAGTTGAAACTAATATGAAGATTGATCCAAATATACTCCAGCCGTACCATCTTCTTTCTGTAAAAAATTTAAACATTATTTTGTAAAATTGTCAGCATAGGATTTTAAAGTAATTTTTCTTTTATTTGGTTCGATTACTTCAAAATTAATATTATTTTTTTTTGCATATTCAATTGCTAATTCTTTTGTGGAAAATTCTAATTTTAATTCACCATAAGTATCTGTAGAACTCTCCCACCCCATCAAAGGATTGGTACTAGGATCATCAGTAATGTACTCAATAATCCATTTATCAAATTTCTTTAATCCTGACTGCATAGCAGTTTTAGAAGGTTTATAAATTTTTGCTTTTTTCATAAAATGGTCGGGGTGGTAGGATTTGAACCTACGGCCCCTTGGTCCCAAACCAAGTGCGCTACCAGGCTGCGCTACACCCCGAATTGAGTACTAATACAGTAGATAAAAAAAATTTCAAAGTATATTAATCACTATTTAAAAGGAAATTTTATAAAAATTACTATATATAAGTAGCTATGATCATTGAATGTCCAGCTTGTTCTAAGAAGTTCAATATTGATGAAAAATTAATTCCAGATGAAGGTAGACTTTTAAAGTGCGGCAATTGCGATCATACATGGTTTTTTAAAAAAAATGAAAATATAAAATTAGAGGCTGAAACTACTAAAATAAATGAAATTAACCAAAATAAATCTGAGATCAATACTGAACCAGTTGAAGAACCTATAAAACAAAAGAAGAAAATAAGGAAAAAAATTCCAAAAAAATCTTCAACAAAAGAGAGTACATCAAAAGAATTAGTGTCTATTGAAAAAAGTTCAGTTTCAAGAGAAAACAATATTATTAAAAAAATATTTCTAATTATTATTTCTATTATTGCATTTATTTTGTTTATAGACACATTTAAAAATCAGATATCTGTTATATTTCCTGGCATATTAAAAATGTCAGATAGTTTGTATCTGGTAATAAATGACTTGAAATTATTTATTAAAGATTTAGTCAGGTAAAAATGATTCAGATAATTACAAAACCATTTAGATGGTTTTTCAAATTAGAAGCCGCTAGTGGTTTGGTCTTGCTTTTTGCAGCCATAATAGCTTTAATTGTAAGTAATTCTAATTTATCTGAATTATATTTTTCCACATTGAATAAATATTTATTTTTAGGAATAAATAATTTTGGTTTAAAATTATCCGTATTACATTGGATAAATGATGCCTTAATGGCAATATTTTTCTTCTTTGTAACATTGGAAATTAAAAGAGAATTTTTACAAGGTGAACTTTCAAATATAAAACAAGCGCTCCTTCCAATTATTGCTGCAGTCGGAGGAATGTTAGTACCTGCATTATTTTATGTTTTTATTAATTTTGGAGACAGTGAAACAATGAATGGTTGGGCCATTCCATCTGCAACTGATATTGCATTTTCTTTAGGAGTACTTTCATTATTGGGTAAAAGAGTTCCTTTATCATTAAAAGTTTTTTTAACTGCTTTAGCTATTATAGATGACTTAGGAGCTATAGTTATTATTGCATTATTCTATTCGGGAGACCTTAGTATAAAATACTTAAGCTTAATGCTTTTAGCCTTTATTGTTCTTCTAGTAATAAATAAATTCAATATAAAGAAATTTTTACCTTATTTAATTGTTGGAATTTTTCTTTGGGACTTTACTCACAATTCTGGAATTCATGCAACAATTGCAGGTGTTTTGCTAGCAATGACAATACCTCATAGAAAAAAAGATAAAGATTTTTCACTCCTAATAAAAATTGAACATGCAATAAGTCCTTACGTTGCTTTTGGTATTATGCCATTATTTGCTTTTGCAAACGCTGGTGTTTCATTAGAAGGTTTATCTTTTGCATCTTTACTTGATAAAGTTCCATTAGGAATTTTATTAGGATTGTTTGTTGGTAAACAATTAGGAGTATTTGTATTTTCTTATGTCTCAATAAAAATGAAAATAGCCCAGATGCCTAATAATTCTAATTGGTTTAATTTTTACGGAGTTGGTGTTTTAACTGGTATTGGTTTTACAATGAGCTTATTTGTGGGTAATTTAGCTTTTGTTGAGAATATGCAATACATGGATGGAGTTAAAATAGGAGTTTTGACTGGGTCATTATTATCCACTTTATTTGGGTACTTCTTAATACTACTTACACCAAATAAGTAAGTAGTTTATGAAAAGATTAATAATAATAAGTTTAACGATAATAATGTTTTTTTTTAAAAATTCAGTAATGAGTAACGATCAGAAAAGTTTTCACGATCTAGAAATAGAGAGTATTAATGGAGAAATTATTAAGTTAAGAGATTATCGAGATAAAGTTATACTTATAGTTAACACTGCAAGCTATTGTGGTTTCACAAAACAGTATGAGGATATGCAAGAATTATGGGATAAATACAAATCTAAGGGTCTTATTGTCCTCGGAGTGCCCTCAGACTCTTTTAATCAAGAAAAAAAAAACAATAGTGAAGTAAAAGAATTTTGTGAAGTTAATTTTGAAATAAATTTTCCATTAACAACTATTACAGAGGTAAAAGGAAGGGATGCTCATGAGATTTTTAAGTGGGCAGAAAATAATTTTGGCAAGTCTGCAATTCCTAAGTGGAATTTTCATAAAATATTAATCAATAAACAGGGAAATGTAGAAGACACATATGCTTCTTTTACAAAACCTACATCAAATAAGATCATAAATAAAATAGAAGAAATTCTATAGTTCTATAGTTAAACCATCATGTGCTGGAATGACATTTTTTGGTATAACTTTTTTTAACTGATTATAATCTAAGACTGGAGATAAATTTGAAAGAATAGCCTTTTTTGGTTTAAACTTTTTGATGAAGTATAAAGACTTTTCCAAATTAAAGTGTGATGGATGAAAATTGTACCACAGACAATCAATTATTAAATACTTTAAGTTTTTAAAATATGAGTAATTTTTTTTGTAAATATCACTTACATCAGTAATGTATGCAAGTTTTTTATCAATTATAAAACAATTAGAATTGACTGAACCATGCTTAACAAGAATTGAATTAAATTTTATATTTTTATTTTTATGTTTAATAAATGAATTTTTTTTTAATTTATTTAATTTTAAAGTAGCTGGATATTCTCTTGAGAAACTGTCAAAACAATATGAAAAACTTTGCTTTAAATATTTGGATGTTTCATTATCAGCATAAACATTAACTTGTTTTCTGCTATTTATAAAAAAAGACCTTAAATCATTTATTCCATGAGTTTGATCAGCATGCATATGAGAGTAGAATACTTTATCAATTTTCTTAATTTTATGTCGTAATAATTGTTGCCTTAAATCAGGAGATGTATCAATTAAAATATTTTCATCAGTTGTTTTAATTAGTGCAGAACATCTTGTTCTATAATTTTTCTTATTTTTTGGATCACAATTTCCAAAAAAACCATCGGGTCTTGGCACACCCATGGAGCTTCCACAACCTAATATTATAAATTTTATACTCATTATTGAAAAAATAATCTTTCAAAATTATTATTTGTAATATCTTCTAATTCATCAAAAGTTATTGATTTTAATTCTGAAAGTTTTTCCAATGTATATTTAATAAAAGAAGGTTCATTTTTTTTACCTCTCATTGGAATAGGAGCTAAAAAAGGGCTATCTGTTTCAATCAAAATTTTGTCATTTTCAATCATTTTAAATGTTTCTTGAAGAGCAATACTGTTTTTGAAAGTTATTATTCCACTAGCGGAAAAATACGCATTTAATGTCATCATTTTTTTTGCAAACTCTTTTGAACCTGTAAAACAATGCATAAGTATTTTAATATCACTATTTTTATATTTATTTAAAATATCAAAAGTTTCTGTTTCGGCACTTCTAGAATGGACTATTAAAGGATAATTTAGTTCAATGGAGGCCTCTATATGAGTCTCGAAGCTTTTAATTTGATCATCTTTATGACTATTTTCATAATAAAAATCTAATCCTGTCTCTCCTACTCCAATTATTTTTTTAAATTTATTAGCATTTTCAACAATGAATCTTTTATCCATTTTATCAATGCTGGACTCGTGAGGATGAATTCCTACACTTCCATAAATTATTTCATCAAGATTTATTATTTTTTTAATATTTTCAAAACTTTTTGAATTTGTTGAAATAGTTAGAATTTTCTTTAATCCATTTTCCTTAGAACGTTTGATAACATCACTAATATTTGAATAAAGAGGTTCGTGATCAAGATGACAATGTGAGTCTATCATTTTTCAATTTTTTTAAACAAAATATCTAATTTATTTATTTTTAAATCTTTTTTTAATATTTCATTATTATCAATTGATGTAAAATCAATAGAATTTTCTGTTTCATCAAAAACATTTAACACTTTTAATGATGTTTCTGGCATTACTGGATAAAGCAAGATAGTAATTTTTCTAATTAAATCTAATGCAGTATAAACAATCGTATTTAACCTTAATCTATCATCTTTCTTCTTCCAAGGTTCCTGATCATTAAAATATTTGTTAGCCGCAAACAGTCTATCAACAATAAAACTCATATATTGGTTTATGTCTTGATTATCTATAAATGATCTTATTTTATCTAGATTATTTAATGGTTTTAAAATTTCTAAATCTTCATCATTAAATTTATGTTCAGGTATTAAAGATGAACAATTTTTTTCAGCAAAAGAAAGTACTCTTTGACATAAGTTTCCAAAATTATTTGCTAAATCACTATTAATACAATTTTCTAGTTTTTCCTCTGAAATATTTCCATCATTACCAAATGAAACTTCTTTAAGTAAATAATATCTTAATGGATCTAAACCATAAACATTTATTATTTCTAATGGATCTAAAATATTTCCTTTTGATTTTGACATTTTTTCATCACCAGAGAGTATCCATCCATGTCCATAAACCCTTTTGGGAGGTTCTATTTTTGCAGCCAATAAGAATGCTGGCCAATAAATAGCATGAAATCTTAATATGTCTTTACCAATAATATGTAAATCTGCTGGCCAAAAATTTTTATATAATTCATTATTTTCATCTGGATATTTTAAAGAACTTAAATAATTTGTTAATGCATCTAGCCATACATAAACGACATGATTTTCATCACTTGGCACTTTTACACCCCAAGAAAATGTTTTTCTACTAACAGATAAGTCTTTTAAGCCGCTTTTGACAAAGCTAATTACTTCATTTCTTCTACTTTCAGGTAATATAAAATTTTTATTTTTTTCATAAAAATCTAATAACGGTTTTTCCCATTCTGAAAGTTTAAAAAAAAAAGATTCTTCTTCTACCCACTCAACTGCTGAGCCAGACGATTTAGCAATTTTTAAACCATCTTTTTCCTCAACTTCATCTTCATTATAAAAAGCCTCATCTGATACAGAATACCAACCAGAATATTTAGACAAAAAAATTTGGTTATTTTTTTCAAGTATATTCCATAAATTTTGCACAGATATTTTATGTCTATCTTCTGTAGTTCTAATAAAATCTGTATTAGATAAGTTTAATGTTTTGGTTAAATCCTCGAAGGTTTTACTTATTTCATCACAAAATGATTTTGGATCTTTATTTAACTTTTCAGCAGATCTTTGTATTTTTAATCCATGCTCATCTGTACCTGTTAAAAAATAGACATTGAAACCATCAATTTTTTTAAAACGAGCAAAAAAATCTGCAATTATACTTGAATACGCATGTCCCATATGAGGTTTTGCAGAAGGGTAATAAATTGGTGTTGTTATATAATAATTTTTATTCACTTAGTAATTTATCCTTAAATTCTAAAAAAAAAGTTTCATAATCAAGATTAAATTTTTTTACATTAAATAGTTTTGAATAATAATATTCTTTAGCTTTATGAGACAATTTTTTTGTTGTTTTTATATGTTTATAAAAAAATAATTCAATAATCATATTTAAATTATTTCTTACAAACTCTTGTTTATTATAGTGTTTATTATTAATTAAATTAACTAATAAATCATCAACTGTAGTTTCAGAAAATGATAACTCAAATTCATTCATATAATTTATTAAGGATATTAAAAAATAAGGTGTTGAGTAATAATTTATAAAATTTGAATTTATTTGATCATATATATTTTCATTAAAGCAACTATTTACTATTAATCTGGTACTTTCATGATCAATATTTAATTTAAATTCTATACATCGTGATTTTATTGTATCTATTAAAAACTTTTCTGCATTAAAAATTAATATAAAAAAAACATTTTGATTTGGTTCCTCTAAATTTTTCAATAAGGCATTTGATGAATTAATATTTAAAAATTCAACATCATCGATGATTATAAATCTTGATTTATTGTTAAAGGAGGATTGATTTGTAAACTTTATGATTTCTCTAATTTGATCAATTTCGATATTTTTTTTATCATTATTTTTTTTAATATTTAAAACATTAGGATGGGATTTGTTTTTTATTAGTTCGTAATCGTTATTGGAATTATAAATTTTATATAAAAATTTTTCAGCAAGTAATGACTTTCCAATACCTTTTCTACCAGATAATAAAATTTTACTTGGAAGTTCATTATTTTCGTAAAGTGTTACAAATTTTTCTAAATATGTTTCATGTCCTATTAATTTATGTTCAGACATTTATATTATTTTCTCAAGTTTATTTACTATGATTTTTTTTACTTCGTTAATAGTATTTGTGTTTGAATTAATTTTAATATATTTGCTCTTGTTGCTTGATATTTTTTTATATCCATTCTGAACTTTGTTATAAAATTTAAGTTTAAATTCATCATATCTATTTAATTTAGATCTATTTCTAAGTCTTTTTTGTAAATTTTTTGAATTTACAGTACTTAAAAAAACTACATTAGGATTAAAATTTCCAATTATAAACTTATTCAACATTTTGATTATTTTTAAATCAATTTTCATTCCATAATGTTGATACGCTATAGTTGAGTCTGTAAATCGATCAATTAGTATTATTTTTTTTTTATAATTTTTTTTAATTATTTTCTCAAAGTTCTCTGATCTGCCAGCATAAAATAGTAATAGGTCGGTTTTATTATTTAAATTTAGTTTCTTATTTAAAATCAATTTTCTTATTTTTTCTGAAAAAATTGATCCACCTGGTTCTCTTAATTTTACAAAACTTTTTCTTTTCTTTTTTAAATAATTTGCAGCAATTTTGAAATTTGTAGTTTTTCCTGAGGCTTCAATGCCTTCAAATATAATAATTGGATATTTAGACATCGCCCCATATCAAAAAATTGATAGAAGTTATCAACCTTGATATTGCATTTTGCTGTTTGATATTTTCTGTAGAAAATAAGTCATGATTAGATATAACTTCATCTTTATATAATACTTGTATTTCTGCTAATTTTTCTCCCTCTTTAATAGGTGCTTGTATAGGACCGTCATAAACTATCTTTACTTTCATGTATTTTTTTTTAGCTTTTGGAATGGTCTTATAAATTGTATCTTTAGTATTAACTTTTACTTTTTTCTTTTTTCCCTGCCAAACATCTAATTCATAAAGATATTTATTATCATTACTTATTTTTATTGTATCAAAATTTGTAATTCCCCATGTTAACAATTTTTGTGATTGCTTGGATCTAGAATTTTTTGTTTCAAAACCACTGGCAACAGCTATTAATCTTCTTTCTTTTCTTAATATAGACGATGCAAGCGAATATTTTTCAGAACCAAGGTAGCCAGTTTTAATTCCATCTACACCTATATTTTTATATAATAATGGATTTCTATTTCCTTGTGTAATGGGATCCCCGCCTGTCCTACCCCATGTAAATTCTTTAATTTTAAAATACTCATAATATTTAGGATGTTCCTTAATTAGATAATTAGACATAATTAAAATATCTCGAACGGTTGAATAATTATTATCATCATTAATCCCTGAAGAATTTGAAAAATTTGTATTTTCCATTCCAATTTCCTGTGCTTTCTCGGTCATTAGCAAAGCAAACTCATCCTCTGTTCCTGCAATACCCTCTGCTAATGCTACACAAGCATCATTACCTGAAGCAACAATTATACCTAATAATAAATCTTCTACCGAAACTTCATCTCCAACCATTATAAACATCGATGAATAACCAGATGAGGATAGTCTCCAAGCATTTTCAGAAACGATAAATTTTTCATCTAAAGTAATTTCACCACTTTTCAATAAATCAAAAGCAATGATCGAGGTCATTATTTTTGTCATAGAAGCAGGAAAAATTCTCTCATCAGAATTTTTTTCATATAAAATTTCACCAGATAAATAGTCCTGTAAAATTGCTGTTCGTGCATTTATATTAAATTTTGCATAAGAAATATTAGTTATAACTAAAAATGATAGGACAAAACTTAATAATGCTTTTATTTTCATAATTTTATTAATTCAATATTTTCAAAATTTATATCAGCAATCTCATTATATACATTTTTAATTGATCCTAAATTATAAAAAGGACCCTTATAAACTCTATATAAGTTTTTAGACATTTTTTTGATATTTATATCTTTTAAATTGTATTCATCCTCAAGTCTTTTTTTCAATGTAATTGCAGATTCTTCAAAAAATAAATCGGCAAATTTAATTATAAATTCAAATTTTGCATTTTTTACCTTTTGAACTTTTGTATTATTATCTTTTTCAAGGGATATATTTTGAATTGATATATTGTCTACTGGAGCTTTATTAGCTACTTTTTTTTCCTCATCAAAAGTTTTTGCTTTATTTGCAACAAAAGTATTATTAGAATTTATTGTTTCTACACGCACATAAGGCTGATCAGTATCTATATCAAGTTCAGTTGCAATTCTTTCAGAAATTACCGAATTATAAAATATTGGATATTTTGAACTTTTTCCTACTTTAGCAATCAAGTATTTTTCATTTAACAAATTTGTTATTTTTATATCTGTATCTTTTTTTAGTTTATTATTGAAAATAATTAATGATCTTTGATCAATTTTTTTTGAAACTATTCGTTCTTTGAAAATATCATTATTAAATATTAGAGCAAAACCATCATTTGAATAATTTTTGAAATCTTTGTTGGTAATTACCTTTTTATTAGTAGTTTCACATGATGTTAAAATTATTGCGAAAAAAATTATTATCTTAAGTTTCATTTTTAAAACTATTTTTTAATGTGCATACAGCCAAACTAAATCTTAATGATCTATTCCATTTTAAGATTAGCTTATAATTATTAAAAATAATATAAGCTGGTTTAAGTTTATTTGCATTTTCAACTATTTCAGCATCTGGAGTAACTATTGCTGCTACTAAATTATCATATTTATCCAAAAAAGATGAATTTTTAATATAATTTTTTAAATATTTAACTTTTCTTTCATTTTTAATTTTTTTTGCTGATGTATTTAAATATTTATCAGGAATATTTTCATTTAGATTAATTCTATAAAAACACGGAGTATTATCATTCCATCCAAGATTACTTAAATAGTTAGCTGCAGATGCAAAAGAATCTTCAATATTTTTTAGATCAATTGATCCATCTTTATTGTAGTCAATTGCATGATTTTTAATTGTGGATGGCATAAATTGAAAATTTCCAAATGCTCCCGCCCAAGATCCAAATAATGTGCTTGGATCTATAATTTTTGCATCTACTAATTTTAAAAGAGTAATTAATTCTTTAGTAAAAAATTCGCTTCTTCTTTGATCGTAGCTTAATGTTGCAAGCGAAGAAACGATATCCATTTTACCTAAATAGTTTCCAAAGTTAGTTTCAATACCCATTAGTGCTAATAATAAATTTTTATCTACTTTGTATTCGGAAGATACTTTATTAATAATATTATTTTCTTTATTTAATATAATTTTTCCTAGTTTTACTTTTTTTGAAGAGGTTCTTTTTGAAATATATGTCTTTGTGTCTTCATAGAATTCTGGTTGATATCTGTCATACTTTATTACATCGGGTAAAAACTTGGTGTTATCTATTAAATTATTAACTGTTGATTTACTAATACCTTCATTAATTGCTCTTTTTTTAAATTTAATTTTCCAATCATTGAAATCATCAGCAATTAAAGATGAAGAGTTAAAAATAATAAATATCGATATAATTAATAATTTAATTTTTTTCATATAAATCTTTTAGGTATATCGATACAGCAATCCATATCAAAATAAAGCTGATTAATTTATGTATATCTAGTTCTTCATTATATAAGAAATAACCCAATAAGAATTGCAAAGTTGGCGTTATATAAAAAACCATACCCGTTGGACCTAAACCACATAATTCAACTCCCCTAACATATAAATATAAAGGAATCACGGTCATAGGACCTGCCAGCATGAATATTAACATTAATTTAACATTCGATATATCAAAATCATTTAAATCATTTTGTACAATTAAATAAAATGCAAATATTACTGCTGGAAAAATAAATAAACTTTCAACTAATAAACCAATATCTGTGTCTACATCAATTTTTTTTCTTACTAAATTATAAAAGCTCCAACTTAAGGCTACAATTAGTCCAACCCATGGTATTGATTGGAAACTGGATATAACTAAATAAAAAATTGATATAGTTACGATTAAAAGTGAAATTTTAGTTTTGAAACTTAATTCCTCTTTTAAAAAAAAGTAACCTAAAAAAACACTTATTATAGGCATTATGAAATACCCAAAACTAGCATCAATAACTTGATCATTCCCTATTGCATAAATCCAAACAGCCCAATTTGTAAAAATTAATAATCCAGATAAAAAAAGCATCATAATTTTTTTTTTATCTTTAAAAACTAAGCAAAATTTTTTCCACTTTGATAAAATGATTGTTGTTAAAATTAGCATAACAGTTGTCCATGCACTTCGATGTAGGACAACTTCAATATGGCCAGCAAAAGCAATATATTTAAAATATATAACTCCGATAAAACCCCACCAGAAAGAACCAAATGCCGTTAAAATTATACCTTTATTAAATTGATTTTTGCTTAACATTATATTGATCAATTAAACTATTTTGTTTATGAAATATAGAATTTTAATTATTACAAATTAGGAGAGATGGCTGAGCGGTTGAAAGCACCGGTCTTGAAAACCGGCAAAGGGGCAACTCTTTCCTGGGTTCGAATCCCAGTCTCTCCGCCACTAATATTTATTTTTAAATTCTATAAGTTTTTTTAAGACGATTTTATCTTCAAAATCTTTTGAATTTTTACCTAAACTTAAATCGACTAAAGTTTCGTCATCAAAATTAATTAACTTATCTAAAGAAACTAATTCTTTATGATCGAGATTGTCAATAATTGAATTAACAAATTTAGAAACAAAAATATCCATTTCTTTAGTTCCACGGTATTGAGCTCTGTATAAAATTTTATTAATTAAATTTTGTTTATTTGAATCCATTAATTAAATCTTTATATATATAAATCATGAATGATCACGAATATTTATTGTCAAATATTCAGAATATTAAAGGTATAGGGAAAAAAACAAGCCAATTATTTAAAAGAAAAAATATAAATACAATTTTTGATTTATTGTGGCATTTACCCACAAGTAAAATTGAAAATTCAAAAGTAACAAATGTTGGTGATATACAAATAGGTAAGTTACAAACAATTAAACTAACACCTATAAAATATAATTTTCCTAGAATAAGAAGATTGCCCAACCGAGTTGTATGTCAAAGTAATGATATAAAAATAGATTGTGTTTTTTTTAATTCATATGAAGGATATATAAAAAAAATCTTACCATTAAATACTGAAATAATAATAAGTGGAAAAATTAATTTTTTTAGAAATAAATATCAAATCACTAATCCTACTCAGGTTAAAGAAAGTAATGAAAATATCTTAGAGACTAAAAATAAATATAGTCTTACAGATGGTCTTACAATTAATAAATATAATAATATAATTAATGAAGTTTTAAAGGAATTACCAGATTTAGATGAATGGCTAAATGATGATATAAAGAAAAAATTTAATAATATTAAGTGGAAAGATGCAATCCTAAAAATTCACAGTCTTGATACAGAAGAAATTTTAGAATCTAAGTATTATAAAAGGTTAGTTTTTGACGAATTGTTTGCTCATTTTTTATTATCCTCAAAGATAAGAACGAAAATAAAAAAAATAAAGAAATCACAAAAAATTTTTAAAGATTGTAAGGAAAAATTAATACAAGATTTAAATTTTAAATTAACAAATGATCAAGAAGCAGCAATAAAAATTATAAACGAAGATCTTAAATCAAAAAGTAGGATGTTTAGACTCTTACAAGGGGATGTTGGATCAGGTAAAACAATAGTATCAATGATAGCTGCGGTAAATTGTATAAATTCTGGATATCAAACAAGCTTTATGGTGCCGACTGAAATTCTAGCTAAGCAACATTTTTCTTTTGCTAAAAAATATCTTCCCAAAAATATTAAAATTGAAATGTTAACTGGTAAGTCAAAATATGCTGATAGAAAGAAAATTTTAGAAAATTTAAAACTTGGTAAGATAGACTTTCTGATAGGAACACATGCGTTATTCCAAAAAAAGGTTGAATATAATAAACTCG
The DNA here is from genome assembly GCA_902545405.1 of uncultured Pelagibacteraceae bacterium. Lineage (GTDB taxonomy): Bacteria > Pseudomonadota > Alphaproteobacteria > Pelagibacterales > Pelagibacteraceae > Pelagibacter. Next base: position 41,053 of record CACCFT010000003.1, on the reverse strand, counting down.
GTTTAATAATAATTGATGAACAACATAAGTTTGGAGTTCGTCAACGTAAAGAGTTATCAGAAAAAGGTGGAAACAACTGCGATGTTCTAGTCATGTCTGCAACTCCAATACCAAGAACAATGATGATGACGGTTTATGGTGATATGGATTTAACCTTAATTAAAGAAAAACCAAAAAATAGAAAAAAAATAGTAACATATAGCAAGTTAGAAGATAAAATATCTGAAATAATTAAATTTGTTAAAAAAGAAATTTCTAATAAAAATCAAATTTTCTGGGTTTGTCCTTTAATAGAAGAGTCGAAAAAAGTTGAACAACAATCTGTTGTAAATAAATTTAAGTATTTAGAAAAATATTTTAAGAATAGAATTGGATTAATTCATGGTTCACTTGATAAGGATCAAAGGAACAAAATTTTAAATAATTTCTTAGATAGAAAGCTGGATATATTGGTTTCAACCACTGTTATTGAGGTTGGAATAGATTTTCCTAATGCTAACGTAATTGTTATTGAAAATGCTGATAAGTATGGTTTATCCCAATTACATCAGTTACGAGGTCGTGTCGGACGTGGTAGTAAACAATCTTACTGTATATTAATGTTTAAATCCTCACTAAGTGAGAATGCAAAAAAAAGAATTAACATTCTAAAAAGTTCAGATGACGGTTTTGTAATTTCTGAGGAAGATATGAAATTACGTGGATATGGGGATTTGTTAGGATTTAAGCAAAGTGGAATTAAAAATTTTAGATTAGCTGATCCCATATTAAATGAAGACTTATTCTTACTTGCTGAGGCAGAAGTAAAAAAATTAGAGATGAAAGGTGATAATTTCAATAAATATAATAAATTATTAAAATTATACGATCGAGCCTCAATAATTAACGAAATTTCTTAAATTTTTTTTGGATCTGAAGTACCGGCTGAAACAATAAATTTAGAAGCTTCTTCAAAAGTCATATCTAAATAAATAACTTCATCTTTGGGAAACATTAATAAAAATCCACTTGTTGGATTTGGTGTTGTTGGAACAAATACATTAATAAGATTAGTATTTGTTTTTTTTGATATTTCACCATCGTTTTCTCTGGTCGCAAACCCTACTGCCCAACTACCTTTTCTCGGATACTCAACTAAGACTACACTTTTCTTTGATCCTTTTTTTGGTGCTAATGTTTCAGTCATTTGGCCAATTGCTGAATAAATTGTTCTAAGAATTGGTATTCTTTTTAATATATCATTAAATATTTTAAGTATTTTTTTTCCAATAAATGAAAGAGATAAACTTCCAATTATTGTAATAAAAATTATAGCTAATAATATTTCCAAACCTGGTATTGCAAAAGGTAAATAACTATTTGGATTTAATTCGTTTGGTATTAATTTTGACGATATAGATATAAAAAATCTAGTTAAATATAATGTGATACCTATTGGAACAAGAACAACTATTCCTGCTATAAAATAGTTTCTAAGTCTTCCAAGGATTGAAATGCCTCTTCTTTTTAATTTTGCCATAAATTAACTGTAACTTGCATATAAAACAAATACGACTGCCAGTACAAATAGTACTATTAAAATTTTGTTATTAAGTATCATATAAATTATTATAAAAAAGGTGTAATATATTAAGTAAAAAAAGTGAATAGAAGAAATTTCATACATTTATTTGGTTGTAGTTGCTTATCTTTTGGCCTATCTGCATGTGGTAGTGCACCGATAACAGATCGAAAACAACTAAAATTAATTCCCGAATCTAACCTCAATGCGAAAGCTGCTCAATTATATGAAAAGGTAAAAGAGAAAGAAACTTTAAGTGATGATACTAAAACATTAAATCAAATAAAAGAAATTGGATCCAAAATTGAATACTCAATATCAGAATACTTTGACCGGAATAATATACCTGACCCAACTATAAATTTTGATTGGGAATATATACTTATTGATAAAAAAAAAGTTAAAAATGCTTGGTGCATGCCTGGAGGCAAAATAGCTGTTTATACAGGTCTGTTAGATATAACTAAAAATGAAGATGGATTGGCAGCTGTAATGGGTCATGAAATAGCACATGCAGTTGCAAAACATTCAGTAGAAAGAGCAAGTAGAGGTGTTTTGTTAAATACTGGTACAGCAATTTTAGATATAGCCACTAAAGGTAAAGTATCTCAGATAAATAGAACCACAGGGATGAATGCCGTCGGGTTATTATCACAGATAGGAATTATGAATCCTTTCAATAGAAAACAAGAAAGTGAAGCTGATTATCTTGGTTTGATATTTGCATCACTATCTGGTTATGACATTAGGGAAACAATTAAAGTTTGGGAAAGAATGAAAGAAGCTAAAAAAGGAAAAGAACCACCAGAATTTATGTCTACTCACCCATCTTCAACAAATAGAATTAATAATATTACAAATTGGATAAACGAAATTATTATTAAATATCCGCCAATTGCATAAGTGGTGAGCCCTGATGGACTCGAACCATCGACCCATTCCTTAAAAGGGAATTGCTCTACCAACTGAGCTAAGGGCCCCCAAGAAGCGTTTTTATATTGATTTTTTTTTATTAATCAATGTTAAAAATTTACAATTTATTGATGTACTTATCGTGAAATTCATTAAAAGTACCTTGTTTTATATTGTCTCTTATGTTTCTCATTAAATCTTGATAAAAATTGATGTTATTAAGGGTCAGAATCATTGATGCTAACATTTCATTAGTATTAAATAAATGATTTAAATAATTCTTAGAATATTTATTTAAATTGAACTTTGTGACATTTTTGTCCAGAGGTGTATTATCATTTTTATATTTTGAATTTCTAATTTGTATTTGACCACCCCAAGTAAAAGCTAAACCAGTTCTGCCAGATCTTGTGGGCATTACACAGTCAAACATATCTACACCTCTCTTAACTGCTCCTAGTATATCAGATGGAGTACCAACACCCATTAAATATCTTGGTTTATCTTTAGGCATATGATCTTTTATTCCATCAAGAACGTCAAACATTTCATCTTGTGTTTCCCCCACTGCCAGACCTCCTAGAGCATATCCATTAAATCCAATGTCAATAAGGTTATTTAAGGATTTTATTCTTAGATCGTTAAATAATCCACCTTGCACTATTCCAAATAAACCTTTGTGATCGTTTGTTCCAAATGCATCTTTTGATCTTTTTGCCCACTCTGATGATAATTCCATTGATTTCTTAATTTTATCATAGTCTTTAGTATTTTTAGGGCATTCATCCATAACCATCACTATGTCTGAGTTCAAGCCTTTTTGAATTCTTATACTTTCTTCAGGGCTTAAAATAAAAGTTTTACCATCAATATGTGATTGAAAAATTGCACCCTTATCTTTATCAATTTTATTTAATTTCGACAGAGACATTACTTGAAAGCCACCTGAGTCGGTTAGAATTGGAAGATCACAATTCATGAATTCATGAAGTCCTCCAACACTTTCGATTCTTTCAATACCAGGCCTTATCATTAGATGATATGTATTTGATAAGATGATCTCACTACCTGTTTTTTTTATATCTTCTAAAAAAACACCTTTAACAGTTGCTTGTGTACCAACTGGCATAAAAGCAGGAGTATTAATATTACCTCTATGAGTCTCTATAACTCCTACTCTTGCATAATTTTGAGTGTGATGAACATTAAAATTGAAATCTTTTAATGACATTCATTATTAATTATTGAGATTTAAAACTAATAATTTTATCTGGATTTGAAACTGCTCCGTTATCGCCATCACCTTTTGTAATCATATCAACGAATTCCATTCCTTCTATTACTTTTCCAAAAACAGTATATTGTCTATCAAGGAAAGGTGCTGGTTTAAAACAAATGAAAAATTGACTATTGGCACTATTAGGATCTGATGATCTTGCCATAGAAACGGTTCCTCTATCATGAGGAAGGTCATTAAATTCTTGATTTAAATCTGGTAAATCAGATCCACCAATACCCGCTCTTCTTAAATCAAAATCTTTTGAAGATGAATTTCCAAATTTTACATCACCTGTTTGTGCCATAAAACCATCAATTACTCTGTGAAAAACAACATTATCGTATTGTCCTGAATTTGCTAACTCTTGAATTCTTTTAACATGATTTGGGGCAACATCTGGATACATTTCAATTTTTACATCACCATCTTTTAATTTTAAAATCATTATATTCTCCTTTGCTATTAAATTTGTTGATAAAAAAATAAAAAAAATAATTAAAATATTTAAAAATTTATTCATAAACCTCTTTCAATGATTTAATTGTACTTTTAGTTGTAAATTTTTTTAAATCACCATTGTGTTGAGCGATTTCTTTAACAAATCTAGATGATATTATTTGATTTTCAACATCTGACATTAAAAAAATTGTCTCAACTTGATTATTAAGTTTTCTATTCATTCCAGCTAATTGAAATTCATACTCAAAATCAGAAACTGCCCTCAGGCCTCTTAAAATGATATTTGATTTATATTTTTTGCAAAGGTCTGTTGTCAAAGTATTAAATTTTATAACATCAACCTTATTTTTTTTAAATTTCAGATCTTTATAAAGAGCTCTTTTTACAATTTCTATTCTTTCGTCTAATGAAAATAGGAAGTTTTTCTGATTTCCATCTGAAATACCTACAATTACTTTATCTACTATCTTAAGTGATTTCTTAATGACATCTATATGACCAAACGTAATTGGATCAAAAGTTCCTGGATAGATAGCTATATTTTTCATTAGATGAGATTATCATCTAATTTAATTGCAGAAACTACTTTTTCATCACCAGTCAGTTTAATTATTCTAACACCTTGTGTATTACGACCAGCTATTCTTATTTCTTTAACAGCTGTTCTAATTACCCTACCTTTGTTTGTAGAAATTAATATTTGATCTCCTTCAAAAACAGGAAAGGATGAAGAAACATTCCCGTTTCTTTGTGAATTTACAATACCAATAATTCCCTTTCCTCCTCTATTTGTAACTCTATAATCATAATGAGATGTTCTCTTACCGTAACCATTTTCTGTGATTGATAATATGAATTTTTCTTTAGCTTTAATTTCTGATTTTTGGTCTTTAGTTTTTGCTTTCTTATTTGTGTCATGATCAATAATAGACAGAGATACAATAGTATCATTTTCTGCTAAATTGATACCTCTTATACCTTTTGATGATCTGCCTTTGAAAACTCTAAGTTTTTTAGACTCAAACCTTATACATTTTCCTAATTTAGTACTTAAAATTATATCCTGATCGTCTCTACAAATTTTAACACCAATAATTTTATCATTACCGTCAAGTTTCATTGCAATTTTACCTGAAGCATTAATTGAGGTAAAATCTTCTAAATTATTCTTTCTAATTTTTCCTTCACTTGTTGCAAAAATGATATGCATGTTTTTTGTATCAACATCACTATCTGGAAATGGCATAATTGAACTAATTGATTGATGATTTTTTAGAGGAAGAATGTTAAATAAAGACTTACCTTTTGATGCAGCTGATCCTTCCGGAATTTTCCAAGCTTTAACTTTGTATGCTAATCCTTCAGTAGAGAAGAATAGAACAGATGTGTGAGTATTTACTGATAATGTTTGTACTACAGAATCTTCGTCTCTTGTTTTAATCCCAGTTTTACCCTTTCCACCTCTTTTCTGTTGTTTAACATTACTTAAGGCACCTCTTTTAATGTATCCTTGTAAAGTAATTGTAATTATTACAGACTCTTTTTGAATAGTTTCTTCAATATTATAGTTTAAAACAGCATCTATAATCTGAGTTCTTCTCGGAGATGAAAATTTCTCTTTAATTTGAGATAACTCATTACTAATTACTTTTAATAGTTCACTTTTAGAATTTATTATTTTTTTATACTTTGTAATTAATTCAGATAATTTTTTAATTTCTTCTTCAATTTCATTAATTCCAAGGGCGGTTAATTTTTGTAATCTAAGTTCTAGTATTGATGTGACTTGAGTTTCAGATAAGTTATATGATCCTTTATAATTTTTACTATCAACTAATTTAATTAATTTTGCAGATTTTGTTATTTTCCATTTAGTTTTTATTAGAGTATTTTTTGCTTCTTCTGGATTCTTTGAAGATCTAATAATTTTTATGACTTTATCAATATTTTCTACGCTAACAGATAAGCCAAGTAATACATGGACACGGTCCTCTGCTTTTTTTAAATCATATTTTGTTTTTTTAATGACTACATCTTCTCTAAATTTTAAAAAGTTCTCTAAAAAATCTTTTAATGAACATGTTTTGGGTTTGTTATCAACAATGGCTAATGAATTAAAACCAAATGAAGTTTCAATAGATGTATATTTGTAAAGTTGTCTTTTGATTGTCTCCGGTTCAACACTTCTTCTTAAATCTATAGCAACTCTTATACCTTCTCTGTTAGATTCATCTCTTATGTCACTTATACCCTCAATCTTTTTATCTCTAACTAATTCTGCAATTTTTTCATTTAAGTTGGATTTGTTTACTTGATAGGGTATTGAAGTAATTACTAATCTATCTTTACCATTTTTAAGATTTTCTACATTTATTTCACCCCTAATTTTAAAAGAGCCTCTGCCTGTTTTGTATCCTTCTCGAATAATATCTTTACCGATAATAACTCCACCAGTTGGAAAATCAGGGCCGGGTATATGCTTCATTAACTCTTTAACTTTAATATCTTTATTTTTAATAAGAGCTAAAGTTCCATCAATTATTTCACCAAGATTATGTGGTGGTATACTAGTTGCCATACCAACAGCGATACCTCCAGCTCCATTTACCAAAAGATTAGGATATTGAGCTGGCAGCACTGTAGGTTCTTGCTCGGTTTCGTCGTAGTTACTTTTAAATGAGACAGTATTTTTTTCTATATCATCAATCAAAAATTGAGATATTTTTGCAAGTTTTGTTTCTGTATACCTCATTGCTGCAGGTGGATCACCATCGATTGAACCAAAATTGCCCTGACCATCAATTAAAGGAACACTCATTGAAAAATCTTGGACCATTCTAACCAATGCATCATATACAGCTTGATCACCATGCGGATGATATTTACCAATTACGTCTCCAACAATTCTTGCAGATTTTCTAAATTGTTTTGACCAATCAAAACCACCTTTGTGCATTGCATATAAAATTCTTCTGTGAACAGGTTTGAGTCCATCTCTTATGTCGGGTAGTGCCCTACTAATTATTACGCTCATTGCGTAAGATAAATATGATGAGCTCATTTCATCATACATTGAGATTGGTTTGATATTTAAATCTTTAGTTACTTCGTTTTTTTGCATTTATTTAGAAAGGAATATCATCATCTAGCTCGTTTTGAGCCATAGAACTATCATCAAAACTTTGTTTGTTATCTTGTGATGGAATTGAATTTTGATTTCCTCCACCTAACATTGTTAATGATGAATTGTATCCTTGAATTAAAATTTCAGTAGAATATTTATCCTGACCTGATTGTTCATCTTTCCATTTTCTAGTAGTCAGTTGTCCTTCAACGTATACTTGTGCTCCTTTTTTTAAATATTGTTGAACTACATTTACTAGTCCTTCATTGAAAACAACTACTCTATGCCATTCAGTTTTTTCCTTTTTTTCACCGGTATTTTTATCTTTCCAGGATTGACTAGTAGCTAGGCTCAATCTTGCTACACTTTTACCGTTAACCATTTGTTTAACTTCTGGATCTGCGCCTAATCGACCGATTAAAAGTACTTTATTTAAGCTTCCTGCCATAATATTTATATATTTGAAATGTTATTTATAACATTAATAGGCTTGAATATTAATTTTATTAATCTAAAGCAACTAAAATTATGCTTAAAAAGATACTTATTAAGGGCGCAAAAGAGCACAATTTAAAGAATATTTCACTAGAGATTCCTAAAGATAAATTTGTTGTAATAACAGGTCTATCTGGTTCGGGAAAATCATCATTAGCATTTGATACTGTCTATGCAGAAGGTCAAAGACGATATGTTGAAAGTTTATCTGCATACGCAAGACAGTTTTTAGACAAAATGAAAAAACCAAATGTAGATTTAATCGAAGGTTTGAGTCCAGCAATTTCAATAGAACAAAAAAATACTTCTAAAAATCCAAGATCAACAGTTGCAACCGTTACTGAGATATATGACTACATGAGGGTACTTTATGCAAGAGCAGGAATACCCTATTCTCCATTTACAGGTAAACCAATTACTTCTCAAACTATTAGTCAAATTGTTGATAAGATTAAAGAATTACCAAAAAAATCAACCATATATTTATACGCTCCAGTCGTAAGAGGACGTAAGGGTGAATATAAAAAAGATATATTAGGATATAAAAAAAGAGGATTTAGAAAAATTAAAGTTGATGACCAATTGTATGATATTGAAAATGTTCCAGAGTTAAATAAAAAACTTAAACACGATATTTCAATTTTAGTTGATAGAATTGTAATAAATTCCTCATTAGGAAACAGATTAGCTGAAAGTGTTGAAACAGCTGTTAATTTAGCAAATGGATTACTTTTCGTTGAATATGAAAATGAAACACTTCCAAAAAAATACAGAAAAATTGAAAAATTAATTTTCTCAACCAAATTTGCTTGTCCTGAAAGTGGTTTTACTATTGAAGAGATTGAACCAAGACTTTTTTCATTCAACAGTCCTTATGGAGCCTGTGAAGAATGTGAAGGTATTGGAATGAAATTAAATGTTGATCCAAATTTAGTTGTTCCAAATGAAAAAAAATCTATCGCAGATGGTGCTATTGAACCTTGGGCAAAATCTACATCAATGTATTACGCCCAAACATTAGCATCTTTATCTAAACATTATGGTTTTTCATTAGATGATAAATGGTCAAAACTACCAAAAAAAATTAAGGATGTAATTTTGTATGGATCTGATGATGAAGAAATTAAATTTACTTATGACGATGGTTATGAAAAATATTCGCACAAAAAAACCTTTGAAGGTGTAGTCAATAATCTAGAGAGAAGATATTTAGAAACAGATAGCGATTGGAAAAGAGAAGAAATTGCTCAATATCAATCTGATACAAAATGTGAAAGATGCAATGGTTATCGATTAAAAGATGAAGCTCTGTGTGTTAAAATAAATGAATTAAACATTAGCCAAGTTACAGAAAAATCAATTTTTGATGCTAAGGAATGGTTTAGATCTTTAGAAGTTAAATTAGATAAAAGACAAATTAAAATTGCACAACATATATTAAAAGAAATTAATGAACGTTTAGATTTTCTTTTAAATGTTGGTCTTGATTATTTAACTCTATCTAGAGAGTCTGGAACATTATCTGGTGGTGAAGCACAAAGGATTAGACTAGCTTCACAAATAGGATCAGGTTTAACTGGAGTTCTATACGTTTTAGATGAACCATCAATTGGTTTACATCAAAAAGATAATGTTAAGCTTATAGATGCATTAAAAAGATTAAGAGACTTAGGTAATACTGTTATTGTTGTTGAGCACGATACAGAAACAATGGAGAATGCAGATCATATAATAGATTTAGGACCTGAAGCTGGAAATAAAGGTGGAGAAATTGTTGCTGAAGGTACATATGAGCAAATTTTAAAGAATGACAAAAGTATTACTGGAAGATATTTATCAAATAAGAGTTTCATACCTATTCCAAAAAATAGAAGACTTGCAAAAAATGGTAGATTTTTAGAAATCAATGGTGCATCTGGAAATAATTTAAATAACGTAAATTTAAAAATACCTTTAGGTAGTTTCACTTGTGTTACTGGTGTATCTGGAAGTGGTAAATCTACTTTGATACTTCAAACTTTATACAATGCATTAAATCTTACTTTGAATAATAATAAATCTAGAAAAATTCCTCAGCCATTTAGAGGATTTAAAGGAATAGAATTAATTGATAAAGTTATAGATATAGATCAATCACCTATTGGTAGAACTCCTAGATCAAATCCTGCTACATATACAGGAGCTTTTGGTCCTATAAGAGACTGGTTTACCAATTTACCTGAAGCAAAAAGTAGAGGCTATAAACCTGGAAGATTTTCCTTCAATGTAAAGGGTGGAAGATGTGAAGCATGTGAAGGAGATGGTGTAATTACTTACGAAATGCACTTTCTTCCTGATGTTTACATAACATGCGATGAATGCAAAGGTACTAGATACAATAGAGAAACATTAGAGATTAAATTCAAAGATAAGAGTATTGCAGATGTTTTAAATATGACTGTTGATGAAGGATGTGAGTATTTTGAAAATATTTCAAACATCAAAACTAAACTTCTAACTTTAAAAAAAGTGGGTCTTGGCTACATAAAAATTGGTCAGCAAGCTACAACTCTTTCTGGTGGAGAGGCTCAGCGTATTAAGCTTGCTAAAGAATTATCTAAAAGGTCTACAGGAAGAACAATGTATATATTAGATGAACCAACTACTGGATTACATCAACATGATATAAAAAAACTTTTGGAAATATTGCACACCTTTGTTGCAACGGGTAATTCAGTTGTAGTTATTGAGCATAATTTAGATGTTATTAAAACTGCCGATTATATTGTAGACATGGGACCCGAGGGTGGTGTTAAAGGCGGAAATATTATTGCCGAAGGCAAACCCGAGGAAGTTGCAAAAGTGAAAGATAGCTATACAGGTAAATTTTTAAAGCCTTTATTAGATACAAAATTTAAAAAAATCGCTTAATCTTTATAGAAAAATAATATAAAATCATTACACAGATGACTTCCATATTACAATCATTATCAAAAACTGTTCATTTATCATTAGCTATTGCAATATTACTATTCATTGGTCTTTACATCGGTAATGGTGGATTTGATTTTGATGTTTTATTTTGGAGCTGGTTATTAAGATATGTACATGTAACTGTAAGTATTATGTGGATTGGTTTACTTTGGTATTTCAATTTTGTTCAAATTCCTAACATGGCTAAAATTCCAGACGAACAAAAACCAGCAATAGGCAAAGTTATAGCTCCAGCAGCATTATTTTGGTTTAGATGGGCAGCGCTATTTACAATCATATCAGGATTATTATTAGCCTATTTTAATGGTTACGTTCATCAAGCGATGACATTAGGAATTGGATCAGGTGGCGGAAAAAATACTGCAATAGGAATTGGAATGTGGTTAGGATTAATAATGGCATTCAATGTTTGGTTTGTTATATGGCCAAATCAAAAAAGAGCTTTAGGTATGGTTGAGTGTGAACCAGAAGTTAAAGCTAAATCAGCAAAGACTGCAATGCTATTTTCTAGAACAAATACACTTTTATCCTTACCAATGTTGTTAACAATGGTAGCAGCACAAAACCTTTATTAATTATTCTTTTCTTCCTTAACAATGGTTCTTTGGCTAACTTTTAAAGAGACTAGTACTGGGTTTGCAATATAAATAGATGAATAAGTTCCAAAAATTACTCCTAATATCATTGCCAACGAAAATCCTTTTAATATTTCTCCACCAAAAATAAATATAGATAAAAGTGCCAACAATGTAGTAACTGAAGTTATTATTGTTCGTGATAAAGTTTCATTTATTGAGATATTTGTTAGTTCGAATATTTTAATATCAGCATATTTACGCAAATTTTCTCTAACTCTATCAAATATTACAACTGTATCATTCATTGAATATCCAACTATTGTTAAAACAGCTGCAACGATTGAAAGATTGATTTCTAATGAAAATACAGAAAATACTCCTAATGTAATTATAACGTCATGAAATAAAGCTAAAATAGCTCCAAGACTAAATTGCCACTCAAATCTGATCCAAATATATAAAAGCATAGCCGCTAAAGATAAAGCTATCGCTATTACACCTGATCTCAGAAGTTCTGCACTAACCTTTGGCCCAACATTTTCTACTCTTCTAAAATCAACCGTACCTATAGAATTTGATAGCTTAGTTTTTATCTCCTCTATAAACTTTGGATCATTTGAATTTTGTTTTTCAAATTTAACTACAAAATCTGTTTCATTACCAAAATTTTTCACTGAAACATCACCAAGATTCATTTGATTAAAACTATCTCTTATTTTTGTTATATTAGCAGAAGATTTGTCAGTCCTTAGCTCTATTAGAGTACCCCCTTTAAAATCAACACCAAAATTCAATCCTTTAAAAACTAAGAAAACTAAGGAAGCTATGATTAATATACCTGAAAGTATATTAAAACTTTTATAAAACTTATTAAAATAGATTGTTTTCATTATATAAGTTTTTCCTTATGTTTATTTTTGATGACATAGTAAGCAGTAATCAAACGGGCAATAAAATATACTGAAAATAGTGTTGTAAGTATTCCAACTCCAAGTGTTATAGAAAATCCTTTAATTGGACCTGAGCCCATGAAAAATAGGATTACTGCAGCGATTAAAGTTGTAATATTGGCATCTAAAATTGTTGTTCGTGATTTTGTATAACCAGAATCAAAAGCTACAATTGAATTATTTTCATTTTTTAATTCTTCTTTAATTCTCTCAAAAATTAAAACATTTGCATCAACGGCCATACCTACTGTTAAAATAATACCTGCAATTCCAGGGAGTGTAAGAGTTGCTTCAAATAATGTTAAAATTCCTACTAATAAAAATAAATTAGAAATTAAGGCTAAGTTAGCAATTAAGCCGAAAAATCTATATTTATAGAACATAAAGGCAACGACTAAGATAAATCCTATTATCAATGACATAATTCCTGCATTAATTGAATCTTTTCCAAGGTCGGGACCTACAGTTCTTTCTTCAATAATATTAAGTGGAGCCGGCAAAGCACCTGATCTTAATAGTAAAGCTAAATCTGTTGCTGATTGAAAGGTGAAATTACCAGATATCTGTCCATTTCCTCCAATAATTGGTTCTCTGACTTCAGGAGCGCTAATAATTTTTCCATCCAAAACAATTGCTAACCTTTTTCCAACACCATTTGAAGTCGCCTTACCAAACTTTCTTGCTCCTACTCTATCCAAGCTAAATGAAACAACTGTCTCATTAGTTTGATTATTCATAGTGGGCTTAGCATCCATAAGATTATCACCACTTAAAACAATTCGTTTACTAACAATGGCTTCACTAGAGCCATCCTCAAAAGAAAGTTTTTCTGTACCAAATGATTCTTCAGAACTACTGGATATAAATTGGAATGTTAGGTTTGCTGTTTTACCTAATAAAGATTTAATTCTACCAGGATCGTCTAATCCTGGCAACTCAACAAGAATTCTATCATTACCTCTTTTTAAAATATTTGGCTCATTAGTTCCTACTTCATCAACTCTTCTTCTTACAATTTCAATTGCTTGATCTAATGATGAATTTTTTAACAATACTAGTCCATAGTCAGAAAATTCTAACTTGAATGAGGTATCCATGTTTTCAAAGTTAAATTGATGGGATTTATATTGTTGAAAATAAGGATTTATCTCACTTTTATCATCATCTAACAGAGATTTAACATCCTCAATCTTAGAATTTTCAACATCGAATATAATTGACTTATCCTCAATTACAAAATTTCTAACCTTAATATCTTTATCTTTGAAAAATTTTTTAAACTCTAATACTTTACTTTGCAATCTTTGAGTAATGACTGGTTCGTTATCTATCTCTAACAATAAATAAGAACCACCTTGTAAATCTAATCCTAATTTTATATTTTTTGAAAAAAATTCATCATCAACTTTTGTAAAATTGGAAATGGTAAAATATGAAATAATAAGTGTAAAAATTAAAACACTAAAAACTCTTAATTTAGAAAAATATAACACTTTAGGAAGTTATTATTTTTTTGGTTCAGCTTTAGTAACTAGTCCTTGTATTCCTGTAGCTCGAACAATTTCAACTTTAACATTATCAGCTATCATAACTTCTACTTTTTCATTATCGATAACTCGTTCTACAGTGCCAACGATACCCCCAGAAGTAATAACTTTATCTCCACGCTTTAAAGCTTCAACCATAGCCTTATGTTCTTTAACTTTCTTTTGCTGAGGTCTAATTAAGAAAAAGTAAAATATTACGAATATTAAAATTAGGGGTATAAATTGTCCAATTCCTGCGTCCATGTTAAGTCCTTAAAAAGTTAACGATTATTTATACTATATACTTTTAGAAGACAACTCTTAATTGATACCTATTTTCTCCATATTGTTCATATATGGTCTTAGTTTTTCAGGAATAGTTATTGAACCATCCTCAGTTTGATAATTTTCTAATATCGCAATTAAAGTTCTACCAACGGCAAGTCCGCTCCCATTTAAAGTACCAACAAATTCATTTTCGTTATTATTATTTTTATATCTAGCTTTCATTCTTTTAGCCTGAAATGTTCCACATGAAGAACAGCTTGATATTTCTCTATATTTATTTTCAGATGGAAGCCAAACCTCTATGTCATAAGTTTTTTCTGCACTAAAACCCATATCACCAGTGCTTAAAATAATTTTTCTGTAAGGTAATTGTAAATCATCTAAAATTTTAGTTGCACAATTAGTCATTCTCTCTAGTTCCTCAATACATTTGTTATTTTCTACAATACTGACTAATTCAACTTTATAAAATTGATGTTGTCTAATCATACCCTTTGTATCTTTACCATAACTTCCTGCTTCTTTTCTAAAACAAGGTGTTGATGCAACTAATCTCATTGGCAATGATTTTATGTTCAATATCTGATTTTTAACCATATTAGTTAATATTACTTCAGCAGTAGGGATTAAAAACTTTCTATCATTTTTATCATCAAACTTAATTTCGAATTGATCATTTTCAAATTTGGGCAATTGGCCAGTTCCAAACATAGTGTTGTCTGTAGCCATTAAAGGTGGAGAGATTTCAGTGTAGCCGTTATTACTGACATGTGTATCAATCATAAAATTAGAAATTGCTCTTTCTAATGATGCTAATTTGTCTTTAACAAAAACAAATCTAGATCCAGTTGTTTTTGTTGCTAAATCAAAATCTAACATATTCAGTTTTTCACCAATTTCATAATGAGATTTTGGTTTAAAACTCATTTCTTTAATTTCACCAGATTTTACAACCTCTTTATTGCTATTTTCATCCTTACCTACGGGGACATCATTCAATGGTAAATTAGGAATATTACTTAATATCTGATCAAGTTGGTCTTTAACATTTTTTTGATTTTTACTTAAATCATCTATTTTATTTGAAATTTCTTTAGACTTTTCAAAAAGGGTTTCGTCTTTAGATTTAGAAATAGATTTTTTTTCCATTTCTAATTTTTCTTTTTCTTGAATTAATTTTCTATTTTCTTCATCGAGATTTAGTATTTGATCAAAGTCTACGTCAACGTTTCGATTTTTAATTGTATTTTTAAAATTATCGATATCTTTTCTAATATCTTTAATATTGTGCATTTCTCTCTTGAGCTTTCTTTTCGATAATATTTACAGAAAAAATTGATAATTCATATAAAATTAACAAAGGTATTGCTAAACCTATTTGCGTAATTGGATCTGGTGGAGTTAATATTGCAGCAGCAGCAAATATTATTACAACAAAATATTTTCTTCTTTCTCTTAAATAAGTTGAATTTACAACTCCTATTCTTGCAAGCAAACTTAATACAACTGGTAGCTGAAAACTTAATCCAAATGCAAAAATTAACTTCATCACAAGAGATAAGTATTCATTTACTTTAGCTTCTAATTGAATCGGCAAGCTAGTCCCAAGTCCCGCACTTTCAAATGATAAAAAGAATTTAAATGCTAGTGGCATAATTAGATAATAAACAAGCATACCTCCTAGTAAAAAAAGTATTGGTGTAATTACTAAGTAAGGCATAATTGCTTTCTTTTCATGAGTGTATAATCCTGGTGCAATAAATTTCCAAATTTGAATAAGGATATATGGACTGGTCACAAAAAAAGCTGCAAAAAAAGAAACTTTAAGATATGTTAAAAATGTTTCTTGAAGAGCGGTAAAAATTAATCTTCTATCAACATTATCATCCTTTACAGCATTGGCATAAGGTTCAACTAAAAATCCATATATGTATTCAGAAAAATAGTAACAAACTACAAATAATACTGCTAAGAAGATAAATGAATGTATTAGTCTTTGTCTTAATTCGGTAAGATGACTTATAAAACCTGTTTCTTTTTTTTTAGCTGTCATCTTTAGGTTTGTCCTCTTTCATGATTTCAGTGTTTTTTTTTAATTCTTCTTTAATTGAAACATCCGTTATTTCTGTAACTTGATTTTGAACATCTGAAAAATATCTCTTAGCAGAACCTATCCATGATCCAACTTTTTTTAACATTACAGGAAAGTCTTTTGGTCCTACAACTATTATTGCAATAGATACTATTATTAATATTTCAAACCAGCCGATCTGTGGCATTGATTACTCTTTTTTGTCTGAGTCTTGATTTTCAGATATATTTTTTGGTTGGCTATCTTCTGTAGCATCTGTAGCCATACCTTTTTTAAAACTTTTAATTCCTTTAGCAACATCACCCATTAGACTAGAGATTTTACCTCTACCAAAAAGTAATACTACTAAAATTACTACAATTGCAATTTGCCAAAATCCTATACTCATAATTACTTATAACCTTATAATTTTAGTTTTAAAACTATTTTTTTATTTATCGTTATCGGTATTAAGAGTGCTATTAAGCATCTCATCTATGTCAGAGTATATATTTTCCTTTTTATCCTCTTGTTTTTCTTTATAGAATTTGCCTGTCCCAAATATCGATGCATCTACACTAGATGTATCAATAAGACCTGCAGTTCCTAATTCATCAACAGTTGGAAGGTCTGACAATTTTTGAAGATTGAAATGACTTAAAAAGTCATCTGTTGTTCCGTATTGAATAGGTTTGCCAGGGGCATCTTTTCGACCTTGAGGTTTAACCCAATTCAATTCCATCAATATCTCAAGTGTATTATTCCCGAACGCAACTCCACGAATTTCTTCTATTTCAGCTCTAGTGACTGGTTGATGATAAACAATAATTGCAAGTGTTTCTATCGCAGCCTTTGATAATTTTTTTTCAACAGTTTTTTGTTGAGACATTAATGAGGATAAATTTGGTGAAGTTCTAAAAGACCATTTATTGGATATACAGACTAAATTTATTCCACGATCAGAATAAAAATTCTGAAGTTTTAGTAAAGATTTTTCAACATCTGTCTTTTTTGAAATTTTATTTTCAATAGTTTCAATATTTAAAGGCTCTGCAGCTGCAAAAACAATAGCCTCTATTTCTTTATCAACATCACTTAATTTAGATGGAAATGATACAACATTATTTTTTTTTAATTTATTCATTAGATTTTTTTAATATATATGTCCTCAAATAAATTATTTTGTTTAATAGATATATTACCTTCTTTTGCAAGCTCTAAGGACCCAGCAAAAATTCCTGCATTACCAGTCTTACTTAAAGTTTTAGAGTTTCTAAAATTTTTTGGTATTAGATCAGTCATATTTTTCCAATCATTTAAATTATTGTAAAACTCTTTTATAACTTTAATACCCTCTTCAGTAGTAAATACTGGAAGTTTCGGAATATTCATTCTCTGAAAATCTTTTGTCATTACGATATTCGAATACGTTTTTAATAATTCAAATAATGTTAATGAATATTGAGAATTATAAATTGATCTCATTCCACTTTTTGAACCTCTCATAAAAATATCTTTGCCTAATCTTTTTCTGCTCAACATCTGAGAAGACAATAATCTTATTAATTCTAGTTTTTTAAGTTGGAGCTTTAATTTCTCTGCTACTTCAAGAGCTTTAAATTCCTCTTCCTCTGTTTCTGGTAATAGTAGTTTAGATTTAAGATAAGTTAACCAAGTAGCCATTAGCAAATATTCTGAGGCTAATTCTAAATTTAAATTTTCAGTTTTTGTTATAAAATCATGAAATTGATCTGCTAATTTAGTGATTGATATATTTTCCAAATCAACTTTTTGTGATTTTGCTAAATCTAAAAGTATTTCTAATGATCCAGAGTAATTACTAAGATCAACATTAAATTCTAAAGAATCACTCATGTATTTAAATTTAACTTATTATTTGAATTAATTTAGAAGTTTTTTTTACAATAAAATCATCGATATAAGGTGAATTTTGACCTACTACATTCATTTCGCTCATTTTTCCATTGCAATGAAGTACCAAATTACAACCTGCACGAAAAGATTTAATAACGTTATTTTTTAAATTACCTTTAAGAGCGCCCATAGAAATATCATCAGACATTAATATTCCCTTGAATGATATTTCTCTTCTAATCAATTTTATGATTTTTTTAGAATGTGAAACGTTATTTAATGGATCAAGTTTCTTAAACAACAAGTGACCAGTCATACCTAAAACAGATTTTTTTTTGGTAAATGGAAAAAAATCATATTTTTTAAGATACTTTAGATCTTTGTCTATAACTGGTAATTTATAATGACTATCAACTTTAGCTAAACCATGACCTGGAAGATGTTTAATTACTGTACCAACCCTATTTTCGTGAAATTTTTCGATAGATATATCGCCAATTTTAGACAGAGTTTTTCTATCATTTGAATAGGATCGATCACCTATAATTTTATGATACTTATTTCGTCTTAAATCCAATACGGGAACTGTATTAATATTAATACCAATAAGTCTTAACAAATAGGATATTTGCTTTACATAAACATTGAAATAAATATCAAATTTTTTTTTATCTTTTGAATATAAATCGCCAAAATATTTTGCACTAAAAATAGAATTATCTATAAATTTTCTTAACCTGCTTACTCTTCCACCTTCTTCATCAATTAAAATTGGATAGTTAGAATTTTTAAATATTTTTTTAATCGAAATGGTTAATTTTTGAACTTGATTGATTGATTTTATATTTCTTGAAAAAAGGATTATTCCCCATGGCTTATATTTTTTTAAAAAACTTACTTCACTTTTTTTTAAATTATGTCCACTAATGCCACATATAAAAGCTCTAGTTTTTTTAATCATTATATAATAATTCCCAAAAAGAATATTTTTTTGTGTTTTTATTTTTGTATTCTACATATTCAATAATGTTGTCCGTATCATTTTTAAGAATAAATAGATTATTTTCGTTAGATGAGATTTTTTCATCAATACTTGAAACTGCTCTATATGATTTTTTGAAATTGTCGTCTGAAAAATAATATCTTAGAGTAAAAAATAGAAAGAAAAATATAATTATTAAATAAAATAGATATTTGAGCTCTTTTAGCATTACATTTTTTCAGGTGTATCAACACCTATAATATCCATTCCAGTTTTAATTGTTTTTGCAATAGATTTTAAAAATATTAGTTTTTCTACATTTATTGTTTTATCATCATTGATAAATCTTTTTTCAACATCATCTTTTCCCATATTCCAATAGGAATGAAACTGAGATGATAACTCATATAAATATACAGGGATCCTATGAGGTTCTAGTTTATTAGTGGAAATTTCTACACATTTAGGCCATTCAGATATTTTTTTAAAAATTTCAATTTCTTCATTATTAAATTGCATATTATTATTTTCATTATCAATCTTGTCATCAATATTTTTATTTATATTTCTAAAAACTGATGAAATTCTAGCATAACAATATTGAACATAATAAAGCGGATTGTCTTTGGATTTTTCTTTTACTTTTGTAAAATCAAAATCTAATTCAGCATCATTGCTTCTACTTAGCATAATAAATCTTGTTGCATCTTTTCCTACTTCAGAAATTAAATCTTCAACGGTAATGTAATCACCTTTTCTTTTAGACATTTTAAAAGGTTTGCCATCTTTTATTAACTTAACAAGTTGGCTTACTTTACAAATTAATTTATTTTTTTCTCCAGATAATGCTTCAACAACAGATGTAATTCTTTTTATATAACCCGCATGATCCGCTCCTAAAATATTTATTAATTTATCAAATTTTCTGTTTAGTTTTGTATTATGATACGCAACATCTCCGGCAAAATAAGTCCATGTGTTGTCAGATTTTTGTAATGCCCTATCTTTATCATCCCCAAAATCTGTTGATCTAAAAAGTAACTGATCTCTTACTACCCAATTAGTTGTGTCTTCTCCTTCGGGAGCTTTGATTTTTCCTATATATACAAATTTATCTTTTTTAAGTTTCTCAATAACCTTATCAACCTCTTTATTTTTAACTATTTCAGTCTCACTCGCAAAATTATCATGAATAATTCCCAAATTATTTAAATTGGTCTTAATGAGTTTAAGTGACTCTGTAATTGCTAATTTAGTAAGTGTTAACTTTATTTTTTCATAATCATCAAATTGTAAATCATTATTATTATCTATAATGTGTTGGGCTATATCCTTGATGTATTCTCCTGGATATAAATCATGCTCATTTAGTGGAAAGGTTTGATTATCTAATTTTTCTTTTATTCTCAAATATACAGATCTAGTAAAATGTAAAATTTGATTACCATGATCATTTACATAATATTCTTTTACAACTTCTTGATTGTTAAATTTTAGCAAATTAGAGATAACATCACCTAGTATAGCACCTCTACAATGACCAACATGTAATGGTCCAGTGGGATTTGCAGACACGAATTCAATTAAATGTTTCTTTTTAGAGCCCTTAAGTGCTGCGCCAAAATTATTAAGATTATTTATATTTAAAAGAAATGAAGTCCAAAACTCTTTTTTTAAAATAATATTTATAAATCCAGGCTTTGCTATTTCTATCTTCTCAACATTATTATCGTCTTTAAAAATAATATCTTTTAATTTTTCAGCAATTTTAATTGGTGGTTCATTATTTGTTTTAGATAAAACCATTGCAACATTGGTTGACAGATCGCACTTAAATTTTTTAGGAGGTATATCTACATTTATACCAGATAAACTTTCAGGTAATAAAATTAGCTTTTCTTCACTTGCTAATTTAATTTTATTTAAAATTTTATTTAAATATTCTTCAAATATATTCATTTTGATGCTTTATATAATTGTATGGCGTACCTATCTGTCATGCCAGAAATATAATCAGATATAGCTCTTTCTTTGTTAGTTTTTAAATATTTAGTTTTAATATACTTTTTTGGATTTTTGTTAATTACATTAAAAAGCTTTTTAATTATCTTTTTTCCTTCGTTATTTTTTTTTAATACATCTTTATTATTATACATAGTTATTCTAAGGAAATCTCTAATCTCATTTATAGTTATTTTTAATTTGTTGGAAAAATCAACAATTTGATTTTTTTTATTTGATACGTCTTTTTTTGTAAATATTTTATTCATTAAAATATTTCTTGTCGTAGTTTTTATTAAGTCTTGAACCATTAAATTTATAGAGTCTCTTATAGTTTGATATACAAGAATATCATTATTTTCACTTTTTAATTTGTTTTTATATGATTTTAAAATTTCATCAAAAAAAGAGATTTGTTTAAGATCGTTTAATGTAAATAATTTAGCTTTTATTCCATCTTGAATATCATGGTTATTATATGCAACGTCATCGGATATAGATGCAATTTGAGCCTCCAAAGAGGAGTTTTTTGAAAAATTAATTTTATTTTTTAAATTTTTTAACCCAATTAAATTATTTATTTTGACTAGCTTTGTTACCGGACCATTATGTTTAATAAGACCATCTAATGTTTCTAATGTTAAATTAAGACCTTCAAATTTAAAATATTTATTTTCAATGAACATTACTATCCTAAGTGTTTGAAGGTTGTGGTCAAATCCACCATATTCATACATACATTCATTTAGAGACTCTTCTCCTGCATGACCAAAAGGGGTATGACCTAAATCATGAGCTAAGCTTAATGTTTCAGCTAAATCATCATTTAAACCTAAGTATTTAGCAATTGTTCTAGCAATTTGTGATACTTCAATGGAATGTGTGATTCTGGTTCTATAATGATCTCCTTCAGTATTAACAAATACCTGGGTTTTGTGCTTCAATCTTCTAAATGAGGTAGAATGAATTATTCTATCTCTATCTCTTTGAAAAGGTGATCTGAAAGGATTGCTCGCTTCTTTAAACAGTCTACCTTTTGAAGCAAATGTTCCTAATTTTGAGTAATTTTTCATTCTTTAAAAATGGCAAAATATTATTATATTGTTTTTATCAATGTTTAATTATGATTAAAGAAATTAAATTTACAGATAATGCTATAAAGCAGATAAACCATCTTCTTTCATCAAAAGATAAAGGGTCATTTTTTAGAATCGCTATTAAAGGTGGTGGATGTTCTGGATTTCAATATGATTTCTCATTTGATAACTCTGCTAAGGATGATGATCTACAACAAGATAATATTCTTATCGACAAAACATCGGCAGATTTACTAAAAGGATCTGAAGTTGATTTTGTAAAAGAATTAATAGGAGATTCTTTTAAAATAAACAACCCGCAAAGCAAATCTTCTTGTGGTTGTGGCGTATCTTTCTCGCTTTAATGATAATTAGTTCCTGGAATGTTAACTCTGTAAGAGCAAGAATTGAAAATATTAAAGAGTATTTAAAAAAATATTCACCAGATATTTTAATGATGCAAGAGATCAAAGCTCAAGATGAAAACTATCCTTACGAAGACTTTGAAAAATCAAATTACCAGAATTATGTATTTGGTCAAAAATCATATAATGGAGTTGCGATAATTTCTAAAAAAAAATTAGACAAAATTGAAAAAGATATTTTTAAAGACAAAAATAAACAATCTAGAATTATTACTGCAGATCTAAAACATAAATCAAAAACTATTAAATTAATAAACATATACACACCCAATGGAAATCCTGTTGATACAGAAAAATATACTTACAAATTATATTGGCTAGAAAGTTTAATTAAGAAGTTAAAAGGTTATTTAAAAAAAAAAGAAAATATAATTATTGGTGGTGATTTTAATATAATTCCATCTGCAGAAGATGTTCATAATCCTAAAGGATATGAAAATGATGCATTATTTAGACTTGAGATAAGAAAAAAATTAAGAGAATTATTAAGTTTAGGTTTTCATGATGCATATAGATATATCCACCCTGATAAAGAAGGATATACTTTTTGGGATTACACAAGCGGTGCATGGCAAAAAAATAATGGCATGAGAATTGATCATTTCTTAGTTTCAAACTCAATTATAAATCTTGTGAAAGATGTTAAAATTAACAAATTTCCTCGTGGAAGACAAAAACCTTCAGATCACACACCAATTGAAATTGAATTAACTTAATGATTTTATTTTATTAACAAGTTCCTCATTAATATTTCTAGGTCCAGTATCTAATCTGTTTTTGTGACGTCTTTCACCAGGCAACCTAACCTCTCCCATTGATTTCATTTTCTCAAAGAATTTATTTGAATGACTATCCCAATCAGAATTTGTTAATTTGTCAGGAGATATAGCTAAAATAAACTCTCCACCACTTGGTGGTCCACCATCATCTGTATCCTTCTCAGCCGTCTCATAACTAAAATTATCTCCAACTAAGGCTCCAGCAAGTAATTCGACCATCATTGCTATTCCTGAGCCTTTATAGCCGCCAAATGGCAACAAAACTCCACCATCTGCTATTTCACCAGGATCTGTTGTTTCTTTTCCGTATTTATTTAGACCAGACCCAATTGGAACCTTGTGCCCTTCTCTTTTTGCAACTTGAACCTCTCCCATGGCCATCGATGCAGTAGCCATATCATAAACTACAGGTGGTTTATTTTTTCTTGGCCATGCAAATGAAATTGGGTTTGTTCCAAATAAAGGTTTAATTGCTCCTGCTGGTGCAACTGCTGGCTTGTATGATGTACAGGCAAAAGCAACAAGTCCTTGCTCTGCTATTGCTTCAGTCTCAGGCCACATAGCAGCCATATGATGAGAATTAGTAATTGCTAAAACCGCTACTCCATTTTCTTTTGCAGCTTTTACGAGTTCTGGTATTCCATATTTTAAAACCATTGGGGCAAGACTATTTTTCCCATCTGCTTTAACAACACTTGGGGTTAATTTTGAAATCACTGGTCTAGCCTTACCATTAATTTTTCCGCTTTTTAAACCAGATACATAAGCGGGTAATCTAAATAGACCATGAGATAATGATCCATCTCTTTCAGCATTTTTGATTAAAGTAGATAAAGTATCTGCTGTTTCTTCATCGCATCCGTTAGCTATTAATGTTTTTTTAGCTAAATGAAAAATTTCTTCTAAACTTAAAGGAACGGTTGCCATAAATAATATTAGATATTATTTACGGCAAAAGTTCAATTTTTAATTAACAACCTTTAAAAGATTTAGACATATTTCTGATTAAATCAAAATATAAGTCTTTTCCAGGATCCAAAGTAGCTCCTAATGGGTCTACAACACCAGTTTTAATATTCATATCTTTTGCTACAGCTTTAATGATATTTGGATTAAACTGTGGTTCAGAAAATACACAAGCTACTTTATCATGCTCAATTATTTCTCTGATTTCAGCCAATTGTTCTGCTCCTGGCATTACATCTGTATTAACTGTAAAAGCACCCAATATATTAACATTAAATCTTTTCTCAAAATATTGGTAAGCATCATGGAAAACAATTGATGCAACACTCTGATTTAATTCAGAAGAGACGTCACTAACAAGTTTATCAATATCTTTTAGTGCTTTCTTTAAATTGCTTTTATATTTTGATGCGTTCTTAGCATCATTTTCAATTAAATGCTCTGCCATTTCATTTAATATAACTTTAGCATTCATTGGATCTAACCAAATATGTGGGTCATGCTCACCGTGGTGGTGACCTTCATGTCCTGCATGATCATCATGGTCATCTTTCTTTTTATGTCCATGGTCATCATGATCGTCATGCCCATCTTTCTTTTTATGATCATGATCATCGTGGTCGTCTTCTTTATGACCATCTTTTTTTTTGTGGTCGTGATCATCGTGGTCGTCATGTCCATCTTTCTTTTTATGGTCATGATCATCGTGGTCGTCTTCTTTATGACCGTCTTTTTTTTTGTGGTCGTGATCGTCATGATCATCATGATCACCAAAAATATTTCGTTCTCTGAATTTTAATTTATTAAGACCTTTAATTTCCATTAATTCAATTTTTTCAGCTTTTTTTGCAATTGAATCTAATGGTTTTTCCATGAAGTTTTCTAGATCTTCACCTACCCAAAAAATAAGATCAGCTTCTTGTAACATCTTTGCATGAGATGGTTTTAACGGAAATCCATGTGGTGAAGAATATCCATCGACTATTAGGTCTGGTTTAGCAACTCCATCCATCAGATAGCTAGCTAAAGAGTGTATAGGCTTAATTGAAGCTACAACTTTTATTTCTGCTTTTGCTGATGTAAAAAGAGCTAAAAAAGATAATATTGTAATTATTAATGTTGATTTTTTTAAGTTTTTCATAATTTAATTTAGTGTTAATTGTTATAATATAACATTGTGTAATAATATAACATTAATAAGTCAAGGTAATAAATGACAATTGAGAACAATGTATTAGTAAAATTAACTGAAGTTGGATTAAAACAACGGAATAAATGGCTTGTAAAAGGCGTTTCTTTAATTGTTGAAAGAAGAAAGATAGTAACATTAATTGGGCCAAATGGTTCTGGCAAAAGCACAACTGCAAAAATTGCGATAGGACTTCATAAGAATATAGAAGGCAATGTAGAAAAATTTACTGATAAAATTGGATATGTTCCTCAAAAGATTTCAATTGACTGGACATTGCCACTTAAAGTGAGTGATTTTATGGTTTTAACAGATGAACTCGATGAAGAAAAAATAAATGAAGCTTTAAAATTAACGGGTGCAGATCATCTTAAAAACCAGAATTTAGGAAATTTATCTGGTGGAGAATTTCAAAGAGTTCTTCTTGCAAGAGCAGTTTCAAAAAAACCTGATCTTTTAGTATTGGATGAGCCGGTTCAAGGAGTTGATTTTACTGGGGAGATTGCATTGTATAAATTAATAAAAGAAATAGCAGATAAATTAAATTGTGGAATTTTATTAATTTCTCATGATTTGCATACTGTTATGACAGCAACAGATCATGTTATTTGTTTAAATGGCCACGTGTGTTGTTCAGGAACACCAAAAGACGTTGCAATGAATAATGAGTATAAACTGTTATTTGGCGAACAAGCTTCACAAACTCTTTCTATATATGAACATAAGCATGATCATGTTCATTCAAATGATGGAGATATAAAAAAAAATTAAATGTTTGATGATTTTTTTATAAGAGCTTTAATTGCTGGTATAGGTGTTGCTTTTGTAACAGGTCCTTTGGGCTGCTTTGTAGTTTGGAGAAGATTATCTTATTTCGGAGATACATTAGCACATTCAGCATTACTTGGTGTTACAATGGCATTGGCATTCGAAATTAATATAGCAATTTCGATATTTATCATTTCATCAGTAATAGCAATCATATTAGTTAAACTTGAAAAAAATACTAATTTGCCCGGTGATGCTTTACTTGGTCTTTTAGCTCACTCAGCATTAGCAGTTGGCTTAGTGGTAATTGGTTTTCTCTCATTTATAAGATTTGATGTCATGGGACTATTATTTGGAGACATATTAGCTGTTAATGTTGATGATTTGATAATTATATGGGGAGGAGGAGCAATAATTTTAATTGTATTAAAAATAATTTGGAAACCTTTATTTGCTTCAACAGTAAATTATGAACTTGCAGAAGCAGAAGGATTAAATCCTGATAGAGCAAAAGCAATATTTACTATTTTAATGGCAGCAATAATTGCAATTTCTATAAAAATTGTAGGACTTTTATTAATAACTGGGATGTTAATTATACCAACGGCTATGGCTCGTAACATATCAGATACTCCCAAAAAGATGGTAATTTTTTCTATATGTGGAGGATTATTATCAGTAATCATGGGTTTATTTTCTTCATTGCAATTCAATACTCCTTCGGGTCCATCTATCATTGCTGCAGCGTTATTATTATTTGTAATATCTCTATTTAAAATTAAACAGACGATACAATTGAAAAACTAATGGGAAATTGATAAAAGAAAAACTATGCTTAAACAGGAAACACTATCAAAAAATCAACAAATAGTTCTTGATTACATTGAAAAAGTAAATGAGCCCATAAAAGCTTATTCAATTTTACATAATGTGCAAAAAAAAGGTATTAAAGCCCCTCTTCAAGTTTATAGAGCGCTTGATAAATTGGTTGAAATTGGAAAAATTCACAAAATTGAAAGTAGAAATGCTTTCGTTGCATGTAAAAATTCAAATTGTCAGATCTCAAAGGCAACAGCATTTTCAATATGTGAAAGCTGTGAAGAAGTAAGTGAAATTAGTGACAGCAAACTTTCAAAATATTTAAAAAATTTTCAA
Organism: uncultured Pelagibacteraceae bacterium; assembly: GCA_902545405.1. Lineage (GTDB taxonomy): Bacteria > Pseudomonadota > Alphaproteobacteria > Pelagibacterales > Pelagibacteraceae > Pelagibacter. Next base: position 13,621 of record CACCFT010000003.1, on the reverse strand, counting down.
GACAAAGCGGGTATGAAATTCAATAAATATAATCTTGAATTCTTTGGGCTTTGTAAAAAATGCTCTATCAAATGAAGATCTCCAAAGGAGATAAAATAGAAGAAATTACACTTCCAAGAGATGACGGGTCTACATTTAATTTATCAGAAACACATGGAAAGAAAGTTCTTTTAACTTTTTACAGAATAGCTGGATGTAGTTTTTGCAATCTTAGATTAAACGAAATTAATAAAAGATTTAATGAGTTAGGAAATAATTTTACACATGTTGCAATATTTCACTCGCCGGTTGATAATTTAAGGTCATATATGAAAAAACATAACAATTTACCTTTTACTGTACTGGCCGATGAAGATTTTAAATATTTTCAAAAATATGAAATTGAAAGATCAATGATGAAAACATTATCTGCAATGCTATTTAAATCTCATAAAATAATACCTGCAATGTTAAGGGGATATATTCCTTTAAAAATTAAAGGTCATTTTGATATAGCTGTTACAGATGTTTTGATAAACGAACAAGGCACAGTTGATGAAGTATACTACGCCAAGAAAGATATAGCCGATCACTTCAGTTTTGAGAAAATTAAAGAATTTGCAACAAGCTAAAAACAGATGTTATTTTTTATTTTTAAAGTTGTAGCAGCAGGTTTAATTGTTGCTTTTTCAAGTTGGTTGGCTGGTCAAAATCCTAAGCTCGCTGGATTTATTATTGCATTACCGTTGGTATCACTAATAGCGATACTATTTTCGTATTATGAGCACAATGATACAGAGAAAACAGTAATGTTTACAAAAAGTATATTTATTGCAGTACCAGCAAGTTATTTATTCTTTGTACCCTTCTTTTTTGCAAAATCTTTTAATATGAATTTTTTTATAATTTATATTACAGGTTTAATATTGCTAATCGGAGGATATTTTATCCATAGATACATAATCAATTTAATATAAAATAATAATTTTAATAAATCTTTAACATAACTGTCATAAGTATAGAGAAAGGAGTTTTATGTTTTTAAAAAAATATCTCAAATGGATAAGTACGTTTTTAGTCTTAACCGGAATATTGCTTACAAATTTAAATATATATCCAATTAATATATATTTTCATGGTCTTGGTGTAGTTGGATGGACAATATCGGGTTTTTTATTAAAAGATAAGGCCATATTAACTAATTTTGGATTACAAATTCCATTATTTGTAATTGGTATTTATAAAATTATTTTTTAATGAAAAATATTTTATTTGTATGCACAGGAAATTCAGCGAGAAGCATTATTGCTGAGAGTATTATTAATAACGAATACTCAAATAAATTTAATGCTTTCAGTGCTGGTAGTAATCCATCTGGAAAAATCAATGAAGATGTTAAAAGTTTTTTAGAAAAAAATAAAAGTTATGATCTAACTAATTATAGTTCTAAAAACTTTGAAGAATTTATCAATAAAGAATTAAAAATGGATCATGTAATAACAGTATGCAACAACGCAAATAATGAGGTATGTCCTATTTGGCCTGATAAAAACCAAATTATACATTGGGATATAGAAGATCCGGTAGCTAAATTTCAAAATGCAAATGACGAAGAAAAGCAAATAATCATTAGAAAAACTTTCAATATTATAAGTAATAAAATTAAAGATTGGATAGATGAAAAATAAAAATAGATATTTTCTTTCAGAGTTTATTGGAAGTTGCTTTCTGGTCATGATCATAGTTGGATCAGGTTTAATGGCAGAAAATCTAACTAATGATATAGCAGTAATGCTAATAGCCAACACATTAGCAACAGGAGCTGGATTGTTTGTGCTAATAACAGTATTTGCTGATGTATCTGGGGCTCATTTCAATCCATTTGTAAGTATTGCTATGACAATTACAGGAAAGTTAAAAAAAAACCTTTTACCCTTTTATATTTCTGCTCAGATACTTGGATGTTTACTAGGTGTAGCATTAGCTAATTTCTTTTTTGAACATCAGGTTTTTGAATTATCAACAAAGTCGAGGAATGGGATTTATATTTTTACTTCTGAAATAGTTGCTACGTTGGGTCTTATTTTAATTATTTTTGGTTCAATGAAATCAGGTAAATTAGCTGTTGCTGGATCAGTAGGTTTATATATCACTGCTGGTTATTGGTTTACCTCTTCAACTTCTTTTGCAAATCCTGCTGTAACAATAGCAAGAACATTCACAGAGTCGTTTACTGGTATAAGTTATTTAAACACTCCTTATTATATAACTGCTGAATTAATTGGCATGTTAATTGCTGTTTATATTGCAAAAAAATTATTCTTAGAAAAAGATTGAAAAATTTCAAAGCCTGAAAAAGGAATTAAAATCCATATAGTTTCCACTCAACAAATAATTAAATTAATTGAGAATGGTAAATTTAACAATGCATCTCATATAGGAATGTATTTGTTTTATAAAAAGAAATACGCTCAATAATAATACCGAGCGTATTTCAGGGGTTTAATGTTTATATTCTAATTACAGAAGAATATTACATTTGGATTAAAGATATGTTTCAATAAAATTAAAAATATATTAAAGAAGAAAAATCACTAACCTGTAAGTTGTAATAAATTAAATTATATATTAATTATTTGAATAAATTACTCTTGGTTCTAAAAATAATTCTCTCGCCAGAGCTTTAAATCTTTTTGTGGCTTGTTTAGAAATTATTTCTTGATGTTGTGCTGGAATTTTTAAAAATACAGAGTTGCCTCTTTTATACAATTTAAATTCCTCTAAAAAGATAGTTGAAATAGATGTTAGTGAGTGAGCAAATCTTAAGGCTGCACCAACTTGTTTGCTAGAAAAAATTTCATTATTATTTAAAAAAGTCAAATATTCTATTTTTGGATTGTATTTAATACTGCAGTACCTCCAATAACATGAAAGAGCTATTTGAATTCTTTCTTTATGTGAAAGTCTCAATAAAGGGGTATTTAATGTTTCTTGAAAAACTAATTCTGCCTTTTGAAAAGCACCTAGTCCCCAATCCATATGACTTAAAACACAAGCTAAGTTAAGTAATTTTTCATTAAAATGTTCATTACCATCAAATACAGGTTTGATAAATTCATAATACTTTTTGTAAGTTAATCCCAAATCACCTCTTTTCTTAGAAATATATTCTAATGATTTTTCAAAAACCTGAGAGTTATCAATATTTTTAAAGTAATCTTTCGTCAAAGATCCCTCCCTAATACCGCTTATAGAACAAATTATGTTTTTTGGATTTGTGACTTTCATGATCTCATCTAAAATAATAGAGCTATATGGTAGATAAGGTGTTCTAGATTTAGATATATATTCAACTGTTTTTAGTTTTGCTTTATTAAACGATGCTATTTTTTCTACAAATGATGATATAGTTTCATAATTTACTGAATACTGATGAATTATATGGACAGGATGTTTATTTTGAAACAGATGAAGTTTAAATAAAGCTCTCCATGTTCCTCCAACTAAATACAAATTTTCAAATTTTTTTTTAGATAACCATTTCTCTTCTCTCAAAAGTTGTTTTATATATTTAGAAAGGTTTCTCTTTTTTACAATTGGATTATTAAGTAGTCTTAAAACACCTAAGGGTAAAGATGTTTTATTAGTAATCAAACCATTTTCAACTCTAGCCAATTCTAAACTTCCTCCACCAAGATCAGCAACTAACCCATCTACATTATCAAATCCAATTTTAACACCTTCAGCTGAACAAATTGCTTCTTCGTCACCACTTAAGATTTCTATTTTTTTTTTAAAAAGGTTTTCTACGTATTCAACAAAGGGTTTTGAATCTGTTGCTTCTCTTAAAACAGCAGTTGCTATTATTTTTAAATTAACAATTTTGGAAACATTTAAAATTTCTGAAAATCTCTTCAATACTTTTTGGGCATAATCCACACCAGATTTATGAAGTTTTCTTGACTTATCTAAATTTTTACCAAGTTCACAAACGGCTTTTTCATTGAAAAAAGGCACACGAGATGAGTTAAAATCTTCATAGATTAACATCCTGATAGAATTGGAACCTATATCAATTACTGCTAATTTAGCAGGTTTTAATTTCAAATTTTGATTATTTTTTAAAACTTTAATTTGCACTTTTAATTAATCTTAAATTTAATTTTTTTGGTTTCATTTTTAATTTAGCTTTACCTCTTCCAGATAAACTAGGATTATTCATAAAATAATCATGGGCTGAAAAAGAATCATTTTCACTATATTTAATTTTTTTATAATTTCCACTAGCATCAAGTTCCCAACTTTGTTTTTTATCTAAATAATTAGCTAACATAATTTGATCAAGAACTTGTTCGTGGACTGTTTGGTTTTCAATTGGAACTAGAAGTTCTACTCTTCGATTTAAATTTCTTGGCATTAAATCTGCTGATGAAATAAAAACTTTTGCATCTCTACTAGGCATTGTTTTTCCATTTGCAAAACAATAAATTCTTGAGTGTTCCAAAAATCTTCCAATCATGCTTTTAACTATTATATTTTCAGATTTATCTTTAACTCCAGGTCTTAAACAACAAACACCTCTTACAAATAAAAATATCTTTACTCCAGCATTTGAAGCTTCGTAAAATTTATCAATTATCGCTGGATCTACCAAGGAATTCATTTTGGCCCATATTTCACCTTTTTTACCTTTTTTGACATTTGTTATCTCGTTAGCAATACATTTGTTCAAGGTTTCCCTAAGATTAATTGGTGATATAGATATTTTACTAAGATTTCGTGGTTTTGAATAACCAGTTACATAATTAAAAAATTTTTCCACATCAGTTGCTATTTTTTTATCAGAGCTAAATAAAGATAAGTCAGTATAAATTTTTGCATTAACTGGGTGATAATTACCAGTTCCCAGATGTATATAAGTTTGAATTTTTCCCTGCTCTTTTCTTAATATTAAAGATGATTTTGCATGTGTTTTATATTTTGCAAAACCATAAACTATTTGAATTCCTGCATTTTCTAAACTTCTTGAAAGTTGAATATTTGCTTCTTCATCAAATCTTGCTTTGATCTCTATTAAAGCGGTTACTGTCTTTCCATTTTCAGCTGCTGTTATTAAGGCTTTAACAATTGGAGAATCTAGCGTTGTTCTGTATAGAGTTTGTTTAATTGCTATAACTTTTTTATCATATGCAGCTTGATTTAAAAACTCAACGACAGCATCAAATGTTTCAAAAGGGTGATGAACTATTAAATCTTTTTTTTTTATAGTATCAAAAAAATTATTATTAAACTCCTTTAATCTCTCAACCTCCCTGGGATTAAAATTTTTAAATCTTAATTTAGAATTTTTAATTTTACAAACTTGGTCTATATCTTGAATTCCAACAATGCCTTCAATTTCATAGATGTATTCAGATTTTACGTTTAACTTATTGGTTATAAACTTAATTAAGTCATTATTACTATTTTTTAAAATTTCTAAACGTACTATGTCACCTGTTCTTCTTCTTTTTAAAGCCAATTCAAAAGATCTTACTAAATCTTCGGCCTCCTCTTGAATTTCTACATCACTATCTCTTATAACTCTAAATAACATTTTTTTATCTAAATCATGATCAGGAAATATTTCAGAGGCAAAAAAACTTATAACATCATCTATAATTAAAAATTTTTTAAAACTTTTATTTCCATCTATTTCAATAAATCTTGATAAAGCTTTTGGAATTACTATTATTGCATTTAAGGTCCTTTTTTTATTTTTCTTATTTAATCTCATAACTAATGCTCTTCCTTGATTTGCAATAAATGGAAAGGGATGAGCTGGGTCTATTGCTGATGGGGTTAGCAGAGGGTAAATTTCTTCATTAAAAATTTTAAATAATCTTTTTTGTTCAGTTTTACTTAAATTTTCAGGTTTAACTATACTTATATTTGCTTTTTTTAATTGAAGAATTAAATCTCTAAATATTTTATTTTGTTTATTAAGAAGATTATTTGTTTCCAAAATAACTTCACTCATTTGTTCATCAGGAGTAAGACCATCAGAACTAAGTGAATCTACATCTTGTTTGATTTGACTATATAAACCTGCAACACGAACCATGAAAAATTCATCTAAATTTGATCCAGCTATAGATAAAAATTTAATTCTTTCATAAAGAGGATTTTCAAAATTTTGGGCCTCAAGAAGAACTCTGTCGTTGAATTTTAGCCAAGACAGCTCTCTATTTATGTATTTAGATTTTAGTGTTTCTTTATCTTGTTTTTTTAATGCAGTCATATATTTAAAATTTATGCTTAAATTATACGTTATGCGTCATGCAAAATCTAGCTGGGACCACCCAAATCTTGATGATCATGAAAGACCATTAAGTAAGCGTGGCGAGAAAAATGCAAAAAAGATTTGTGAATTTTTTGTTAAAAACAATTATAAGTTTGATTACATATTACTTTCATCATCAAAAAGAACAAAGAAAACCCTAAAAATTTTATTAAAAAAAATAGATAAACCAAAAAAAATTATTTCTTCAAAAAAATTATACTTATCAAGTGAAGATAAAATTATAGATATAATAAAAAAAATACCAAAAAAATATAAATCAGTGCTTTTAATTAACCATGAACCTACTGTTAGAAATCTAATACGATCACTGACAAAAAATCACAACAACAACCATTTTAAATTATTAAACTACAAATTTCCGACATCGGCATTTGCAAAAATTTATTTTGATTTTAATGAATGGAATAAATTAGATGGAAATGGTTTAATTAAAGAATTTACTAGACCTAAAGACCTTCAAGATTCTAAAGAATAACCTGCTGATCTTACAGTTCTAATTAAAGGCTTAGTATTGTCTATATTAATAGCCTGTCTTAATCTTCTGATATGCACATCGACAGTTCTAGTTTCAACGTAAATATTTTCTCCCCAAACATTGTTTAAGAGTTGTTCTCTTGAATATACTCTTTTTGGATTTTTGATAAAAAAATCTAATAATTTAAATTCTGTAGGTCCTAGAGATATTTCAATGTTATTTCTATAAACTCTTTTTGTTATTCTATCTATTTTTAGATCTGTAAACTCAACAACATCAACGGTGGATTGTGGTTTTGATCTTCTGAGTAAAGATTTAATTCTTGCATTAAGTTCTTTTTGACTAAATGGTTTTGTTACATAATCATCTGCACCTGTATCAAAAGCTCTTAATTTGTCCTCTTCCTCGCCTTTTGCTGTTAACATTATTACTGGTATGTCATTATGCTTTTTGTCTTTTTTTAAATTTTTACATATTTCAACGCCTGACAAATCGGGCAACATCCAATCCATTAATATTAAGTCAGGAAGCTTATCTTTAATTTGTTTAAGCGCATCTTCACCATTTTCACAGAAACTTACTTTGTAACCCTCTTTTTCAAGGTTATACTTTAGTAGAGTTATTATAGCAGCCTCGTCCTCAGCTATAAAAATGTGAGCCGACATATTTTACTTTTCTCCAGTAACAATAGGTTCTGTGCCTTTTGGTCGATCACCCTCTAGATATTCTCCCTTAACTAAATAATATACTTGCTCAGCAATGTTGGTTGTATGATCACCTATTCTCTCTATATTTTTAGTTACAAATAATAAGTGGGTTCCATCACTTAAGTTATTTTCGTTATCTTTTAAATATCTAATCACTTCTTGCATGCATAAATTTGTTAAATCATCAATTTGTTCGTCGCTTTCCCATACATTAATTGCCATACTCGAAGATCTTTCTAAATATGCATCTAATATTGATTTCAATTGTTTTTGAGCATCCGAAGATACTCTTATAATAGCATCTACTAAATTTTTTGGTAAATTTTCATTTAACAAAAGAGTTCTTTTAGAAATATTTTTTGCTAAATCACCTATTCTCTCAAGGTCAGAAGATATCTTTAAAGCAGTGACTGTTTCTCTAAGATCTATGGCCATAGGTTGTCTTAAAGCAATTAAATTTACTACTTGCTGTTCAATTAAAGTCTCAAATTTATCAATTTTTTCATCATCTTTAATTACTGCCTCAGCATTATCACTATTTCTTGTAGTAATTGCTTGAATAGCTTTACCCAAAGCTTCTTCACAAAATCCACCCATTTTAATTATATTGCTATTTAAATTTTTAAGCTCTTCTTCGTAAGACTTTACTGTATGTGGTGCTTCGGTCATTATCCAAACCTCCCTGTGATATAATCCTGAGTTTTTTTGTTTTCTGGATTCTTAAATATTTTATCAGTAGAACCATGTTCTATCAATTCTCCAAGGTGAAAAAAACCTGTATTTTGAGAAACTCTTGCAGCTTGTGCCATTGAGTGAGTGACTATTATAATAGTATGGTCTTTTTTTAACTCATCAATTAGTTCTTCTATTTGAGCTGTAGCAATAGGATCTAAAGCAGAACAAGGCTCGTCCATTAGAATAACTTCAGGTTTAACTGAAATTGCCCTTGCTATACATAATCTTTGTTGTTGACCACCAGACAAACCAGTACCTGGTTCATGAAGTCTATCTTTCACCTCTTCCCATAATGCTGCCTTTTTTAAGCTAGTTTCAACTATTTCATCCATTTCATTCTTTGATTGAGCCATACCATGAATTGTTGGACCATAAGAAATATTTTCATAAATAGTTTTAGGAAAAGGATTTGGTTTTTGAAAAACCATACCAATTTTTTCTCTTAATCTAACAACATCACAACTTTTATCATTGATATTAAAATCATTAATTATAATCTGCCCTTTTACTCTACATATATCAATAACGTCATTCATTCGGTTTAGACATCTTAAAAAAGTAGATTTACCACAACCTGAAGGCCCAATCAGTGCTGTAACTTGATTTTCTTCAATATCTAAATTTATATTGAATAGAGCTTGTTTTTTTCCATAGAAAACATCTACATTTTTTGAATTTATCTTTATCATCTTAACTCCATTTTTTTTCAAATTTATGTCTAATTATTTGTGCAAATAAGTTCATTATAACTAAAAATCCTAATAGAACCATAATACAGGCAGAAACTTTCTCGACAAAACCTCTTTCAGCGCTCTCTGCCCAAATATAAATTTGCACTGGCAAACTTGCAGCTGGATCTAAAGGAGATCCTGGTATTGTATTTACAAAAGCCACCATGCCAATCAATATCAAAGGTGCGGTTTCGCCTAAAGCTTGGGCCAAACCAATTATTGTACCGGATAAAGTCCCTGGCATAGATAACGGAACTGTATGATGCATTGTAGTTTGCATTTTACTAGCACCCATTGCAAGTGCTGCCTCTCTTATACTTGGAGGAACTGCTTTTAAAGATGCTCTACAAGCAATAATAATTGTTGGTAAAGTCATCAACGATAAAGTTATTCCACCGACTAGAGGTGTTGACCTAGGTAATTGAAATACAGCAAGTAAAATACCCAGTCCTAAAAGACCAAAAACAATTGAAGGTACTGCTGCTAAATTATTTATATTTACCTCAATAAAATCAGTAAATCTGTTTTTAGGAGCAAATTCCTCTAAATAAATAGCTGCTAGAACTGCTACAGGAAAAGCTATCATTAAACAAACAAGTATAGAAAATATTGATCCCATAAATGAACTTGCTATACCAGCTAATTCAGCTTCTCTTGAATCAGGATATGTAAAAAAACTTAAATTGAATTTACTTTCAACTTTTCCTAGTTCTACAAGTTGATCAAAAATCTTTAATTGATAATCCGTAACTCTTCTTTGATCTTCAGGTAAATCTCTTGGATAATTGCCTTTAAATACTTGATCTAAATCATCTGAGGCAGTTAAATAAACATCTTTAGTTTTTCCAATTAATGAAGGGTCGTTTAAAAGTTCCCTTTTAATCTCTCTTTCGAAAAAGTAAGAGACCATTCTCTTCAGCTCATTTTCTTGATCCTCATTAGCATTTGGATCCAAATCAGCCATTGATTTTAATGCTATATCGTAATAATCAGCATCATTTAAATCCTCTTTAGAAGGATTTTGCTCTAACATCATTAATTCAGCATCAAAAGTAACTGGAACAATAAGCCAAGTTTTTTGAAAGGCTGAATAGCCTGTCGAAAAAATTTTAAAAATAAAGATTGTTAAAAATAAAAGTGCCATAAAAATTGCACTTTGACCGTATAATCGAAATCTCTTTTCAGCTTTATATCTTTTATTTAATAATTGTTCTTTATTTTTATTCATATTTTTCTCTATATTTTTTAACTACTCTTAAGGCCACAATATTCAAACAGAGCGTTACTAAAAATAATGACATACCTAAAGCAAATGCAGCTTGCGTTTTTGGGTCGCCAAAAGCTTGATCTCCAATTAATATTACAACAATTTGCGCTGTAATTGTTGAAGTAGATTCTAATGGATTTAAAGTTAAATTAGCAGCTAAACCAGAGGCCATAACAACTATCATTGTTTCTCCAATTGCTCTTGAAACACCAAGCAAAATAGATCCAACTATACCAGGCAATGCTGCAGGAAAAATAACTTTTTTTATTGTTTCTGATTTGGTTGCTCCCATGGCATAACTTCCATCTCTTAAACTTTGAGGTACACTTGTAATCACATCGTCACTTAAACTTGAAATGAATGGTATAATCATAATGCCCATTACTCCGCCTGCCGCTAAAGCGCTTTCAGCTGAAACGTCTAAACCCATGCTATTACCTATTTCCTTTAAAAAAGGTCCAACTGTTAGAGCAGCAAAAAATCCATAAACAACTGTTGGTATACCAGCTAAAATTTCAATTAAAGGTTTTGCGTATTGTCTAACTTTAACTGATGCATACTCAGCCAAATAAATTCCACTCATTAGTCCAATAGGAATAGCAACACACATAGCTATGAAAGCAATAAAAAAAGTACCAGCAAAAATAGGGACTGCTCCAAAAGTATCGGAGTACATTGTCGGATCTAAAGCCTCTGAAGAATCTCTAACAAAAGCTTTTGCAGGATACCAATGAGTTCCAAAGACAAAATCAAATAATGGAATTACTTTAAAAAAATCTATAGTTTGAAATATAAGTGAAAATACTATTCCAACAGTAGTTAATATTGCAGCTAAAGAAGCTGTAAATAAAACTGCTTTCAAAAATTTTTCAACTGGTTCTCTTGTTCTAGAATTAGATGAAATTTTTTTATAAGCGTAAGCAACAGAGGCAATAATTATAGATAATACTATAACAGCTTTTGAACTTTGAGCTATTGATCGAAGACTTAAATATTTTTCAGCGGAAGCTTCAATAAAAGGTGTAATTTCTCCGGTAAATTGTCCTCGAGACAATGCTTTTGTTTTTTCGTAAATTAAATTTAATTCATCATCAAGATAGCCTTGATTTGAATAATCACTTAAGATTAATAATTTTACAATTGTGGGCTCAAAAATTGCCCATAAAGAAAAAATTATAAAAGCTGGTATTGCACACCAAATTGCAAGATAATAACCATAAAATTGTGGTAATGCAGTTAATCTTTTATTTGTAGATTGAATTGTATATGCTTTTCTACGTCCAAAATAATAACTTGTGAAACCCAGAAGAACAATAAATGTAAACAATATTAAGTTCAAAGAATCTCCTTTATTGAGGACTTTACTCTTATTTCAAAAAAAAGGGGTCTAAAAAGACCCCCTTTTTAATTATTTGTTAACAGAGTAATAATTAATTACCCATAGCAACTAGCTTCGTAGCATTAGTTCTAGTTGTTTTATACAACTTAGAATCTAATGGAACTAAACCAATATCTGCTAAGTAACCACCTTTTCCAATAGCTTTCTTAGTTGTGAATTCTTTCACAAACTCATGTAATCCTGGGATTACTCCAACGTGAGCTTTTTTCACATAGAAAAATAATGGTCTTGCAACTGCATAACTGTAGTCTTGAATACTCGCTAGAGAGGGTTGTCCACCATCTATGCTAGCAGCTTGTAATTTATCTTTAGCAGCTAAGAAATAGCTGAAACCAAAGAAACCAAACATATCTTTATCTTGAGTTAACTTTTGGATGATTAAACTATCGTTTTCTCCTACTTCAATAGCAGCTCCATCTTCTCTGTAAAGTTTTTGTGGTTTTTTGTATTTTTTATTTCCAGCTTCAAAACCTGCTTTATAAAGAGCTTTAGCTTCTTTAGTCATACCTTTTTTCATTACTAAAGAATTCCAAGCATCTCTAGTTCCTGATGTTCCTGGTGGGATCATTACTGAAATTTTTTGTTTTGGTAAGCTAGGGTCAATTTGGTCCCAAGTTTTATAAATATTTGGAACTAACTTACCATCAACTACTGTATGAGCAGCTAATGCTAAATATAATTGTTCTTTAGTAAAGTTTACTGGTTTTGCATCTTTGCTGTAAGCTAATGTAATACCATCGTTACCAATTACGATCTCAACAATATCATTTACACCATTTTTCTTACATAGGGCTTTCTCTTTGTCTTTCATAGCTCTTGATGCATTTGTAATATCTGGATGTTGCTCACCAACACCAGCACAGAATAGTTTAGCTCCTCCACCAGTACCAGTCGACTCGATTACAGGAGTTTTGAATCCTGAACCACCAAATCTTTCAGCAACAACAGTCGCGTAAGGGAATACTGTAGACGAACCAACTATCTTAATTTGATCTCTTGCTTGAGCAACAGTTGCTATTGATAGAGCAACTAAAGAAGCAATCACTATAGTTAGTTTTTTCATTATCTTTAATCCTTTCGTTATTTATTAATTAAAAGATGCCTGACTCGTATAAATTTATTGAATCTTTAATATTACAGAATTATTACAGTTTTGTTAAAAACCTAACTTTTTAGTTGTATTTCATTGAGACAATAATCTCACTATTTTCAGTTTCTAGACCACCTTTGCATGAAACTGGATTTACGTTATCCTTAAAAGCAAGATCTGGGGTTGGTCTTAAGACAACTTCAAGTTTTACCAAATTAACTAATTCCTCAAGAACACTTTGGTCATAACGCCATTTTGGCCAACTAGTAGGAGTAGAAAAAATAGATGTTAAATAGCTTGTCGCCATAGTAAACCTATAATTACTCATATTTTCATTTCTCAGTAAATGATCTCTAACAGAATTAAATATGTTTCGACATCTCAATGAATCTGACATGTAGTTCTCTTTTTTTAAATTTTCATTTACTGGAATTGAAACAATTAAATCTACTGTATTTCTCCAATAGGAACTGAGAACATCTATATATATATCTTCATACGGTACATCTTTATGTTTTTTTATTTCAGGATATGCACTTTTTAAGTCTTCCTGTAATCTAAAGATACCAATATCAAAAACAGTTAATTGCTGGTTTCTTAAAATTGTAGAAATATCTGATGCATTACTTTTAGTAATGATCGACATTAAAAAAAAAATAATAATTAAAATACTATGTAATATCTTAATCATAAATTAATTTTAAATAAACTAAGATACGAATCAACAAAAGATTTGTTAAATCTTGGTTGAATAAGAGTTAATTTTAAACAATTTTTTAAATTAATTATTTTGTTGGAAGATATATCTTAATTTCAGTACCTTCATTAACTTTACTGAGAATCTCATAGTCACCTCTGTGTTGAGATATAATATGTTTCATTATAGCTAAACCTA
>CACCFT010000002.1 GCA_902545405.1 uncultured Pelagibacteraceae bacterium | reverse complement strand
AAGTAAAATAGCTTCATTTGAGTATCTGGGTATACCGTCATCTTTTATTCTTGGTTGGATTTTCTTTAATGAAGCTCCATGGAGCCAACTATTTCCTGGAGTAATAGTAATTATTTTTGCAGGTATGATTATTATATGGAGAGATAATATTAAAAAGAAATCAATAGAAGGTAATAAGCAAATTTATTGATTTGATCTCATAGATTTCATTACTATAACTCTATCTATCTCACCTAATAGCTTTCCACTTTCATTACAAACTACTGGATAAGTTTTATCATTATCAATTAGCCTATCTATTAAGTTTTCAATTTTAGAATTATCTAAAATATTATCTTTTCCATTCTCAAATAAATTTTTTGTTTCATTGCAGCACTCAGTTCTCATGACTTTGCCTGCACTTAATACTTTATATTTAGGAACATCTTCACAAAAATCTTTAACATATTGATCTTTCGGATTAGATACAATTTCTTCAGGTGTACCCACTTGAGAAACTTCTCCATCTTTCATAATTGCTATGTGGTCTCCCATTTTAATTGCCTCTAAAAAGTCGTGAGTTATAAATACCATAGTTTTTTGAAGCTTTTCTTGGATCTTTAAAAGCTCATCTTGCATCTCTCTTCTAATCAAAGGATCCAATGCTGAAAAAGGTTCATCAAAAATTAATATTTCAGGATCCACAGCTAGTGCTCTTGCAAGTCCTACCCTTTGCTGCATACCTCCAGATAATTCTCTTGGATAATTATTATGCCAACCATCTAAGCCAACCATTTTTAAAACTTCCATTGACTTTTCTGTTCTTATATCTTTTTTTGTTCCCCTTACTTCTAATCCATAACCAATATTTTCTAGGACTGTTCTATGAGGAAATAAACCAAAATGTTGGAAAACCATACTCATTTTATTTCTTCTTAATTCTAATAATTCACTTGCACTCATTTTTGTAACTTCAACATCATCCATTTTCACTATGCCAGCTGTTGGTTCAATCAATCTCGAAATACATCTCACTAGTGTCGATTTTCCACTACCAGATAATCCCATTACTACAAATGTTTCACCTTTTTGAATTGAGAAACTGACATCTTTTACAGCAACAACATGTCCTGTCTTTTCTTGAACTTCCTTAATACTTAAATTTTTATCAAGGTTTTTAATAATTCTTTTTTCGTCTGGTCCAAATAACTTCCATATATTTGTACAAGTGATTTTTTGTTCTACAGACATTTTTAATAAATAATATTACCCCAAAAATAGACAATATTTTACTTTAAATGTAAAATTATTTATTTTAATTTGCGAACATGGCAACTAGAACTGATTTAATAGATAAATCAAATCAATCAAAAAACATAATAACTTATGTAATTATTGGAGTTGTTTTTTTGGTAGCACTCTGGCTATCTACTCAAAGTGAAGGGCCTTCGAAATTTCCCAAAGAAGTCACAGATAAATTTACATTTACAGCTTGGGTGAATGATGGAGAAGATTATTTAAAAAAAAATTACAGATGGGTCACTAAAATTATAGCAAGCTATATAAAAGAAACTTACTATTTTTTAGAAGACTTTTTGCTAGAGTCTCCTTGGATTTTAATAGCAGCAATAATTGTAATACCTTGCATAATTGCGGGTGGTTTGCGATTGGGAATTTACTCTTCTTTTGTAGTTTATTTTTGGGGAGCTACAGGAATGTGGGAACCATCCTTACAAACAGTGGCATTGATGGGTCTGTCAGTTTTATTATGTGTATTTTTTGGATTTATACTGGGTGTCTTGTGTTCACAAAGTAATAGATTTGAAAATTTCATGAAGCCAGTCTTAGATACTATGCAAGTAATGCCAGCATTTGTATATTTGTTCCCAGCATTATTTTTTTTTGGGATAGGAGGTGCGCCAGCAATATTGGCTACCATGATATATGCAATGCCTCCAATAATAAGATTGACAAACACTGGTATAAGACAAGTGCCAGCTCAAACTATAGAGTCAGCAACTTCCTTTGGTTCAAGTAAACTTCAATTGTTATTTAAAATTAAAATTCCATTATCTTTACCAAGTATAATGATGGGTATTAACCAAGTAATAATGATGGCATTAGCGTTAGTGGTTCTTGCATGTTTTATAGGTGCCGAAGGTATTGGCGGTCAAGTTTGGCAAGCAATCAGGAGATTGGATGTTGGCTGGGCAATGGAAGGTGGGCTATGTATTTTATTTATGGCGATAATGTTCGATAGATTTAGTTTAGCGTTTAGTAAAGATAAAGAAAGACTTCCTTCAGATGTACAAAGATTTTATTTACTTCCTCAAAGTTGGGAAAAATATCAAATCGCAAAAATTTTAGAAATGCCCTTAAGTTTTGGAAATAAGATTTTAAAAATCATATGTCAAACAGTTACATCTGCTATAGCAACAGTATTTAGAGTCTTAGTTTCAATTTTTAATAAATCTACAGCTGAAAACATCGGTGAATTTATTAGCAAAAGATATTATGTTATTCCTTATTTTTTAGTTTTATTTCTAATTGCATTTATAGATCTTTACTTTTTAGAAATAGGAACATTTCCAAAAGAATGGAAATTATCAATAAGACAACCAATTACTAATGCAGTGGAAAGCTTAACTGTAAATCCAGGATTTATTTCTTTTGCAAAAGGTTTAAGGGCATTTGTTTATTTAAATTTGTTAAGACCTTTAGATGTTTTTCTAACTCAAATACCTTGGTGGTATACACTAGCAGTATTTTCTGCTTTAGGTTACGTAACTGTTGGAATAAGATTTGCAATAATTACAGCAGTTCTTCTTCTATTTATTGGTGCATGTGGAATATGGACACAATCAATGATAACTTTATCCTCAGTACTTGTGTCTGTAGTGCTGTGTTTTGTTATAGGAGTTCCTCTTGGAATAATTGCATCTTACAATGAAAGATTTAGAAATATTCAAAACGTTGTGTTGGATGCAATGCAAACACTTCCTTATTTCTGTTATTTAATTCCTGTTCTAATGTTTTTTGGTGGTGGAACAGTGTCAGCTGTTCTTGCAACTGTAATATATTCTATTCCACCAATAATTCGATTAACATCACTAGGTTTAACACAGGTTTCTGGTACCTACTCTGAAGTATCGAGATCATTTGGCGGAACACTTATTCAAACATTAAATAAAGTTAAATTTCCGTTAGCTATTCCAAGTTTAGTTATTGGATTTAATCAGACTGTAATTATGGCTTTTGCTATGCAAATAGTTACACCGCTTATTGGTGGTAAGGGCTTAGGTCTAGAAGTCTTTAATGGTCTTGCAAGATCAGATACTGGAAGAGGATTAGCAGCTGGTATCGGAATAGTATTACTAGCTATTATTATTGATAGAATAACACTTGCGTGGACTAAGAAACAAAGAGAAGCTTTAGGCTTAATAAGCTAAGACAAATAGTACTATTTGCGTGGTTTACAGACCAATACATTTTGATCTAAAATGTGTTTTTAATTAATTAAAAAGAGAGGAAATAAATGAAGTTATCAAAAAAGATATCAGCACTAATTCTTTCTGTAGCTCTGTTAATTGGAAGCTTTGGTCAAGCCAATGCAGCCAAAAGACTTCACGCAGCTATAGCAGATTGGACTGGTGGGATAATTACTTGCGAAGTTGCCGTAGCAATTCTTGAAAGAGAAATGGGATACAAAATTAAACAAACTGTATTTCCTTCAGGAACTGGTTTATGGGAAGCAATCGCTGCAGGTGAGTTAGACTTCGCTTGCGAAAGTTGGCCAAGTTACGCTGAAGCTGACACTGTTATGTTAAAAGAGGACTTAATATACGAAGGTAAAGTCGTTGGTACATACAATGGTGATGGAAGTGTAGACTTACTTGGAACAGCAGGAATAATCGGTATGTCAGACTACTGGATACCAAGATATGCTGCTGAGGAACTAGGTATTAAAACTTGGAAAGACTTAAATAAACACAAAGCAAAATTTGCAACAATTGAAAGTGGTAAGAAAGGTAGACTTATTGGATGTCCGGTTGCAGGTTGGAACTGTCATGACCAAAAAAGACTTGATCTTTTAGGAATAGACTTCCAGGCTGATGAACTTGGAACAGAAGCTGCTGCTATCGCAGAAGCAAAAGCTGCTTACATGCGTAAAGAGCCATTCCTACTTTATCTATGGTCACCACATTGGTTCTTTGGTGAGTATGATATGGTTGGTGTACAACTTCCAGAACACAAAACTTGTGACAGCTTCACTGAAGCAAATAACTGGAAAGATTGTGGAACTGCTGCATGGCCAGCAACTGGTTGGGCTAAAGATTACACGATGAACTATGGTAACCCAGCTACTTTTGCTAGTGCAGAACATGCTGATGCTAAGAAGTTCTTTGAAAAAATGTCTTTACAAAATATTGACCAAGCTAAAATGTTAGTTGAAGTTGATATTAAGAAAAGAGATGTAAAAGAAGTTGTTAATGAGTGGTTAGACAACAATCCAGATAAATGGAAAAGTTGGCTTCCATAATAACTTTAAAATAAATTAGATAAAAAGGGCTTTGATTTTCAAAGCCCTTTTTTTTTATTTCTTAAGATAATTTAATCTACCCACAATTTCATCTCTATCCATGTAATAACCTTGCAGGTGTCTGTGTCCAGAATTTGGATCAAATTCAGTTCTTCCATGAAGAACTCTTCTATTATTGAATGTATATATATCTCCTGGTCTTAGCCTAAATTTTATTTGAAATTTGTCATCGTGTAAAAGTTTTCCAAATTTATGATGAGATTTATAAACTTTATCCATTTGATCTGGGTGACAATCTAATGCATCCATGGTTGCAGTACTAAATCTAACATCATTATAATCACCATCTTTTGTAAGACTTATTGCAGTGCCATAAAAGCTTCTATGAGCTTCTTGTGTGTAATCTTTGTCTCTAAACTTTAAAGGAATCTTTGTAAGTGTATCAAACGTGTCTCTGTCGTTATTCTTTAAATATTCTGCAACAGCGAATGCGTCTACTGCTGATGAGTCGCCCCCTTTTGCTGAATTAACTAAACAATGTAAAAATTGATAACCAGGAGGATTTTCAAACCATGGTAAATCCATATGATTTTGAAGTGCATGAGCTGTATAAGCTGAGTTATTTGGTTTTGGTATATTTATAACTTCAAAAGGTGTTTTAAAAAATGTCTCTCTTGTGTGGCTAATTCTATTTAAAACAGGAAAAGCAGAATTTTTTTCTACTGGAGCATTATAAACTATAGCTATTCCTTTATAGTGAAGAAGCTCTAACCATTTAATTAATCCCTCTTCAGAAGATATAATTTCATTATGATCTATATATATGCTTTCAATATTTTTTTCTAAACTACTATCCCATAATTTATAAGGTGATTTATATTCTTCGTTATTTTTAATTGTGTAACAATTTTCTCTAAGCCAACTAATATCATAATGGCTTACATGATTTCCCTCACTCCACTCTATTTCTAATTTACCATCGCTATTAAGATTATATTTTTTTGGGTTTATATTTTCTGATACATCTAAAATATTAAACATTCGATGCCTAGAGTCTTTATCGTGTGCTGTAGGGCAATTATCTCTCAGCCACATATAATTAAATTTACTCTCTTTCCCGTCATCCCAAATTACTTGAAGATAAGTCCCGTTTTTTGAGATTTTTGAAATTGAGTGCATAATCAATATCAATATAAAATAATTTAATGCTCAATTCAATTATTAGTTGACATATTAATAGTTGGAAGATTTGTTAGTTTGAATTATCTTTTAAAATTAAAAATGAGCATAACCTTAAAAAATAAAAAAATAATTATATCTGCTGGAGGTTCAGGTATTGGATGGAGTTCGGCAAAAATATTTTTAGATAAAGGTGCAATAGTATATCTTTGTGATATCAATCCAACTTTTCTGAATAAATGCAAGAAGCATAAACTAAATAATAAAAAATTGTTTGTTTTTCAATGTGATGCCTCGGATGAGAACCAAGTAAAAAATTTTTTTAGCAAAATATTAAAAAAAACAAAAAAAATTGATGCTCTAATTAATAACGTTGGAATCGCTGGGCCAACCGGGACACTTGAAAAATTAAAAAGTAAGGATTGGGAAAATACATTAAAGGTAAACGTTATTAGCCATTTTTATTTTTCAAAATATTCAATTCCAATGCTAAAAAAAAATAAAGGTGGAGCTATAATAAATTTATCATCAACCGCAGGTATATTTGGATTTCCATTAAGATCTCCTTACTGTGCAAGTAAGTGGGCAGTTGTCGGCATAACCAAAACACTGGCAATGGAACTAGGAAAATTTAAAATTAGAGTAAACGCTATTTGTCCTGGAACAATTAAAGGAGATAGAATGGGTAGAGTGATAAGGGATAAATCGAAGTTTTTAAATGTTTCAAAAAAATTAATAGAAAAAGAATTTGTTTCAATGACATCAATGAATACTTGGGTATACGAAGACGACATTGGAAAAATTTGTAGCTTTTTAATTTCGAATGATGCACCAAGGATATCAGGACAAGTAATTGCTGTAGACGGCAATACTTTAAGAATGCATTAGTTATTAAACTTTAGTATTTTTTTCGCTTATTTCCATAAATGGAAAATGAGACTCTTTATAATGTATGTTCTCTGCTTTGTTTAAAAAACTAATATCATCTAGCAAACCTGCATATAAATAATATTTTTTATACTTTTCTACATAAGTTAAAATAGGAGCAGCGCATTTCCCACAAAAATGTTTTTTAATTTTATTACCACTGCCACCTTCATGTTCATAAATTTTTAATTTAGACTTATCTATATTTATTGCTCCATCTCTAAGTAGTATAATTGTCATCATTCCTCCTATTTTTTTTCTACAATCAATGCAATGACAATTGAAAACTAAAGGGACTTCATCAAGCTTAACGTTAAAAGTTATATCTCCACAGATACATCCACCAGTTTTATTTATAAAAATTTTTTCTTTCATCAATTTCTAATTTTATTCTCATATTTTTTTCTAATTTTTAATACATCAACTAAATATTGGTCTCTAATATTTGAAAGCATATTAATTGATTTACCTTTAGCTTGTTTTCTTGTGCCTGATATAAGTTTATCAGATAATTTATTTGTTAACTTTGGAGCTTTCAATTTTGTCCAAGGCAATTTTAAAGCTGGACCAAATTGCTTTAACATATGTTTCATTCCTGCATTACCTCCAGCAAGATGAAAGGTTAAAAAGGTACCCATTATTGAGTATCTAAGACCTGGTCCATCTTCTATTGCACGATCTAATTCCTGTGTTGTTGCATAATTTTCATTAATAATATGTAAACCTTCTCTCCACAATGCCTCTTGAAGTCTATCCGATAAATAGCCTGGTAATTCTTTTTTAAGCATAATTGGCTTCATTGAAATTGATTTGTAATATTTGTTTGCATCTGAAAGAAACTTTCTTGTAGTTTTTTTTCCAGGAACTATTTCAACTGCTGGCAATAAATACGCTGGGTTAAATGGATGTCCAATTATGCCTCTTTGAGGATTTTTACTCTTAGAAAAAATTTTAGAGGGTAAAAGTCCTGATGAACTTGAAGAAATAATTACATTAGATTTTACATATTTAGAGATTTTTTGAATTAAATCAGTTTTAACTTTATAATTCTCTAATACACTTTCTTGAACAAAATCTACATTTGAAAGAGCCTTTTCCAAAGAATTAAAAAATTTTAAATTTTTAATTAAAATTTTTTTTCTAAAGAGTTTTTTTATACTTTTTGAAGTTCTTTTTATTTCTTTTAAAACATAATTTTTAAGATTTTTGTTTTGATCATATGCATGAACAATTTTGTTGTGAGCTAAATTCCTTATTATCCAGCCAGTGCCTATGACACCAGTTCCAACTATTCCTACAGTTTTAATTTTTGACATTACTTGTGTTTTACAAGCTTTAATTTTTCTCTTGTCTCTGAAGGTGACATAATCTCTACACCAAGATCTGTGACGATCCTTATAGCTTTCTCAACTAATTGAGGATTAGTTGCCAATTTACCTTTTGATAAATATAAATTATCCTCTAAACCAACTCTTGGGTTACCTCCCATTACTACAGTTTGAGCAACATATGGCATTTCGTTTTTAGATATTGCAAAACCTGACCATATACCTTCCTTAGGCATTATATCTTTCATCGCTTGCATAGCTAATGGTGTTGCCGGTGCTCCCCATGGAATACCTAAACACATTTGAAAAAGAGGTGGATCACTTAATAATCCCTCTTTATATAATTGAGCACCAAACCACATATTTCCTAAATCAAAAGCTTCTATTTCAGGTTTAACTTTTATTTCTTGAAGTTTTTTTGCAGCTTTTCTTAAATCGTTAGGTGTATTAACTGTAATAACAGAACTGTCTCCAAAATTTAAAGTTCCACAATCAAGTGTGCATATTTCTGGAAGAAATTGTTCTGCATTAGCAATTCTTTCCATCACATTTGCCATGTCTGTCATTGGACCAAAGTCTAAAGGGTTCTTACCTTGGCCAATATCTAAATCACCACCCATGCCCGTTGTAAGATTAAGAATTACATCAGTTTCAGATGATCTCACTCTGTCAACCACTTCTTTATAAAGCTCAAGTCGTCTACTTGGTGTTCCATCTTCTTCTCTGACATGGATATGGGCAATTGCAGCACCAGCTTTAGCAGACTCTATTGCCGCTTTTGCAATTTGTTCTGGAGTTTTAGGTAAATCAGGATGTTTACTTGCTGTATCACCAGATCCTGTAACTGCACACGAGATGAAGACCTTATTGTTCATTTTTATTTCTAGGAAAATATAATATCATATCATTAACAATTATAAGAAATAAAAATTAAATGGACTTAAATAAACTAAGGGTTAGACGTAGCTTTATATTTACACCAGGTCTTCAACCAGAGATGTTTCCAAAAGCCTTGGCTTCAGGGGCTGATATGGTTTGTATAGAATTAGAAGATGGGATAGCCATGAAGGATAAAGATGAGGCAAGGAAAAATACCATTAAAGCATTAAAGTCACTAGAAGTAAAAAATGATGTTGAATTAGTTGTTAGATTAAATTGTCAAAGAACTAAAAACGGTCTTTTAG
Source organism: uncultured Pelagibacteraceae bacterium (assembly GCA_902545405.1). Classification (GTDB taxonomy): domain Bacteria; phylum Pseudomonadota; class Alphaproteobacteria; order Pelagibacterales; family Pelagibacteraceae; genus Pelagibacter. Next base: position 89,590 of record CACCFT010000002.1, on the reverse strand, counting down.
ACTTAGAAGCAATTGCTTCAAATAAACTAAAAGTTAAAGCTATCATGTTACCTAAAGTTAAAACGCCTGACGAAATTACATTTATTGATGACATGCTTACTGATTGTGGTTTAGATACTGATCTTCATGTTATAATGGAAACTAATCAAGCTCTTGAAAGCATTTACGATATAGCACATTCTAGCGATAGAATAGTTGCTCTTTATTTTGGAGGAGAAGATATGGCAGCAGAATTGAGAGTGGAAAACAAATTAGAGAATTTAGTTTATGCAAGATCAAGGTTGGTTCACGCTGGCGCAAGTAAAGGAGTAGATGTTATTGATGTTCCTTATTTAAATTTAGAAGATATGGAAGGTATGAAAAAAGAAGCTCAGTTTGTTAAAAATTTAGGTTTCACCGGGAAAGGATCTATTCATCCAAAGCAAATAAGTATTTTAAATGAAATTTTTACTCCATCAGAGGAAGAAATAAGTAAAGCTAAAAGAATTATGGATCAATTTAAAAAAGCAAATACAGGTTTAGTTGTAATAGATGGTAAATTGATAGAAAGACCTGTTTTAAGAGAGATGCAAAGAAAATTGTTAGTAGCGGATAAAATAAATAAAGGCTAATAAAATGGCATTTCACTTAGCTTCAAGAAAAATAATAAAAGATTGGACGGATTATAATGAGCATATGAATATGGCTTATTATGTTTTAATTTTTGATGAAGCATGGGAAACCATGCTTAATAAATTTGAGATGGGGGGAGCTAAAGCACAAATAAGTAAAAGAAGTACAATGGTGGTTGAAACAAGAACAACTTATGACAATGAAATTAAAGAAAATGAAGAAGTTGATGTTTATTGCACTTTCTTTGATCATGATAAGAAAAGGTTACATTTAAAATGTGAGATGATCGAAAAAAAAACAAGAAAACTTGCTGCAACTACAGAAAGTATATCTCTTTATATCGATCTTGAAAAAAGAAAAGTTACAGAATTTGAAGAAGATAAAATAAAAATTATGGATGATTTTATTAAAGAAAATAAAAATAGTTTTAAATCAGATAAATTGGTGCTTGCAGATAAACTTAAAAAGTAATGAAATTTGACTACATAATTGTTGGAGCTGGTACAGCAGGATGTGTTCTTGCAAATAGACTAAGTGAAAATGGTAAATTTAATGTTGCTTTGTTTGAAGCAGGTGGATCTAGTGATATTTGGAAGGTTAATATGCCTTTAGCAATTCTATATGCAATGCACGATCCAAAATATAATTATAAATATTATTCAGAACCAGAGCCTAATTTAAATAATAGGAGATTATTTTGCCCAAGAGGAAAAATGGTGGGCGGTTGTTCTGCACATAACGGAATGGTTTATGTTCGAGGAAATAAAAATGATTATGAGAGATGGGCTTCATTTGGTCTAAAATCCTGGTCTTATGAAAATGTTTTACCATTTTTTAAAAAAATTGAGACATGGTCCGAAGGAGAGAATGAATTCAGAGGTGGGAAAGGAATTTTACCAGTAAATCAATCCAAAAACAAAAATCCGTTGTTTGGCGCTTTTATTAATGCTTCAGTCGAAGCAGGGTATAAAAAAAATAATGATATGAACGGAGAAGATCAAGAGGGATTTGGAATGTATGATATTACAATTCATAAAGGTCAAAGGGCTAGCGCTTCTAAATATTATCTAGAGCCAGCAAAAAAAAGAAAAAATTTAAAAGTTTTTACTAATTCTTTTGCTGAAAGGATTATTTTTGAAGGAAAAAAAGCAGTAGGAATAGAAGTAAATATTAAAAATAAAGTCACAAAGGTTTACGCTAACAAAGAAGTTGTTTTAAGCGGGGGTTCAATCAATTCACCACAACTATTGATGTTATCAGGTGTAGGACCTGAAAAAGATTTAAAAGATAAAGGAATTAATGTTGTACACTCGTTAGAGGGAGTAGGTCAAAATTTACAAGACCATTTAGAAACCTACATTCAGCAAGAATGTAAAACTAAAGATACGCTCTATTCTTATGTTAACAAAATAAATATGCTTAAAATTGGTATTCAATGGTTTCTTTCAAAAAGTGGTCCATGTTCTACTTCATTTTTAGAAGCAGGTGGTTTCTGCAAATCTTCAGAAGACAAAAGCTATCCGAATATTCAATTTCATTTTTTTCCAGCATTTGTAATCGATCATGGATTAGTTGATCCTGACAGACATGGTTATCAATTACATGCAAGTTTGAACCAACCTAAAAGTAGAGGACATATTAAATTAAATAGCTCAAATCCATACGATTACCCAAAAATTCAATTTAATTATTTAAAAGATGAATACGATTTAAAAGAAACAATTAAGTGTGTTCGTGTAGCTAGAAAGATTTTAAGTCAAGATTCAATGAAACCTTACGCTGGAAAAGAAATAGGTCCAGGTGAAAGTGCAACTAATGATGAACAAATAACCGAGTATATTAGGTCAAAAGCCGAAACAGCTTATCATCCATCCTGTACATTAAAAATGGGAGCGGACAAAATGGCAGTAGTTGACGAAAAATTGAAAGTTCATGGTTTAGAAAATTTAAGAGTTGCAGATGCCTCAGTTATGCCAGAGATTACAAGTGGTAATTTAAATGCACCTACTTTAATGATAGGTGAAAGAGCAGCTGATTTTATCCTTAATTAGTCTCGAGATATTCTTTATATCTATCTAAACTTTCTTTAGGCCAAGCAATTTTTGGATCATACATTTCATCATAGCAAATATTTTTGTCTACAATATTTATCCATGGATCCTTATCTTTTACAAATATATGTGCTTGAGGTGGAAAGTCTTTCGGTTTCAAGAGAGTCTTTGTTCTAACTGTTAATCTTCTAATTGCAAATTCATAATCGGCATAAATATAAACCCCACATTTTTTACAAAAGTAATGAGTACATTTTTTCCCACTACCTGCAATCAATTCAGCTTTTAAAAGTTCACCACTAATTTTTAAAGAATCTTCAAAAATACTAGTATTCATTACATAAGATGATCCAGTTAATTTTTTGCAATCTAAACAATGGCATACTTGAGTAAAAAGAGGCTTACTATTAATTGAATATTTTATACACCCACAAATACATCCACCATAAATTGGTTCAAAATCGCTCATTCTTTAAGAGTATCTTATTAATTATGAAGGTTAAAGTTTTTTTGATATAGGTGCGATATGCAAACAAACAATAATACAAGGGGTATTTTTTTTATTATGACTGGAATGGCCTTTTTTTCCATTCAAGACTCATTAATAAAGTTTATTTTTGAAGATATTGCATTATTTGAGTTATATTTGGGAAGAACTTTAATACAAGCATCTATTCTCATATCTTTTTTTTTAATTACAAAAAAAAAGATTACTCTTAAAACACATTATCCTTTTTTAACATTAATTAGGGTTGTTTGTTTCTTTTTTGGATTTGCTTTTTTTTATATATCTTTAACCTTTATGTCTTTAGCGATGGTTAGTGCTCTGTTTTTCTCATGTCCTTTCTTTATGTCTATGTTTGCTAAATTTTTCTTAAAAGAACAAATTGGAATTAGAAGATGGAGTGCAATTGTTGTAGGTTTTATAGGAGTATTAATTGTACTTAATCCAACTCTTGAGGAATTTAATTTTTTCAAATTAGCACCTGTCGGATGTGCACTTTGTTATGCTTGCTCGATGACAATTACAAAATATACTTCTGATAAAGATAATATTTATACTCAAATGACTTTGCTTTATATATTTGCGGTTATTGTAAGTTTAATTATTTATCTAGTTAGTGGAGATGGAAAATTTAATAATTTTTCTGATCCTACTTTACAATTTATTGTTAGAGAATGGTTTACTAACCCTTCAGCTTCATGGCCATATGTTTTTGTAATGGGAGTTGTTGCTTCTATATCTTTCTTTTGTGTCTTTTCAGCTTATAGTATTGCTTCACCTTCAATTGTATCTTTGTTTGAATACTCTTATATAATTTTTGCGATGATTGCGGGATATATATTATTTGAAACAATACCTGAACCAAGAACGTTTCTTGGGGCAGCTATTATTATTTCTGCAGGTGTGTATATTTACTTTAGAGAAAAAGTCAGAGGTCAAATGATTGCGACAGACACTCCTAATAGATAATTGCTAAAATTATAAGTATTTGTTTGAAAATTTAGATAATTTTCTCATTGAAATAATAATTTAATAGGATTTAATTTTGATTATATAAATTGTTAACAATTAGAGGATAATATGGCAGAAACAAAGAAAAATAACTTAGGAATTATAATTATTGGAGCAATCATTGTGATTGCTGCGATTTTTTATTTTGCGCAACAGCCGAAGAAAGTTGGGGAAAAACAAGATATAAAGATTGGAATAATCTTAGGATTTACTGGACCTATTGAGTCTTTAACACCTGCAATGGCTGCTTCAGCAGAACTTGCTTTTAAAGAAGCTTCTGATTCAGGATCCCTGTTAAACGGATCAACTATCACAACACAAAGAGCAGACTCGACATGCGTTGATTCAGCTGCTGCAGTTACAGCAGCAGAAGGGCTTGTTTCAGGTGGAGTAAATGCAATTATGGGAGCAGACTGTTCAGGAGTAACCGGAGCAATAGCTAAAAATGTTGCAGTTCCAAATGGAGTAGTAATGATATCGCCTTCTGCAACATCACCAGGATTAACAGACCTTGCTGATAATGGTTTCTTTTTTAGAACTGCACCATCTGATGCTAGAGGAGGACAAGTACTTGCAGATATTACTAAAGACAGAGGAGTTAAAAGTATTGCAATAACTTATACTAATAATGATTATGGCAAAGGTTTAGCCGATGTATATGAAGGTGCCGTCAAAGCGCATGGAATTAATGTAACTGTGGTTACTTCACATGAAGAAGGTAAAGCAGATTATGGTGCAGAGGTAGCAACACTAGCAGCTGCTGGAGGTGATGCAGTTGCAGTATTAGGTTACCTTGATCAAGGTGGTGGAATGATTATACAAGGATCATTAGACTCCGGTGCTTTTGATACATTTGTTTTATCAGATGGAATGATTGGTGACTCGCTAACTGATAGATTTGGAGATAGTCTAAACAAATCATTTGGTTCATTACCTGGATCAATGGGTAAGGGAGCTGGATTGTTCGGAGAAGTTGCTAAAGCAGCGGGAATTGACTCTTCAGGACCATATACAGGTGAATCCTATGATGCTGCAGCGCTTATGACATTAGCAATGCAAGCAGGAGGTTCTGCAGATAGATCTGTAATCCAAAGCAACATAATGAGCGTAGCAAATTCACCTGGAGTTAAAATCTTTCCGGGAGAATTGAAAAAGGCTTTAGATTTGCTTGCTGAGGGTAAAGAAATAAATTATGAAGGTGCTACCGCAGTTGAGCTAACTGATGTTGGTGAAGCTTTTGGATCTTTTTTAGAGAAAGAAATAAAAGGTGGAAAATTTCAAAATAAAGCTCAAAGATAACTAAAATATTAAAACCCCAGTTCGACTAACTTGCTGGGGTTTTAAAAAAGATATTTGTCGGATAAATAAAAAATTAATCCTATTACTATACCTAGAAGAATATAATACATTTTATTGTTTGATTATTTTTTCTGGTATTATTCCTTGAGGCCTATATCTCATAATCAAAAGTAATCCTATTCCTATTAACAAAAATCTAAAATATGGAGCACTTTCAACTAAATGTGATCTTATCATGTTAGTCTCTGGAAGATGAGCGGTAAACAAATCAATTAAAAATAAAGATATTGGTGCTGCTTCCACCCACAAAAACCAGACGACAAATCCACCAAGAATAGCGCCAAAGTTATTACCTGTTCCACCAACAATAACCATTACCCATATTACAAAAGTATAACGCATTGGTCTGTAGCTTCCTGGAGTAAAAAGACCATCATTTGTGACCATCATTGCACCTGCCAAACCTACTATTGCTGAACCTAAGATAAATATAAATAAGTGCTCTTTAACTATATTCTTTCCCATTGCGCTTGCTGCCTCTTCGTTATCTCTAATAGCTCTCATTTTTCTCCCCCATGGAGAATATAAGGCTTTTTGAGTAACAATTAGCAAGATAATAACTACAGATAAAAACAAACTAGTGAAACATAGTTTTACAAAAATTGATGATGCATCAATAATTAGTTGATTTAGAATAATTTTTTTCTGAGCAATAGTATTTATTAACTCTAGTTTATTTGAGTAGATTTTTTCAATAAAATCCCTGAACCAATGAGTTTTTTGTAATTCAACTTCGTATGGAGCTGGTCTTTTTAGACCGATAACATTTTTTACACCTCTAGCCAACCATTCTTCATGTTTAATAATTGATACAATTATCTCTGCAATAAGGAGTGTTGCAATAGCAAGATAGTCCGCTCTTAATCCTAAAGCAATTTTTCCGACAATAAACGCAAGTGCACCTGCAAGAAAAGCTCCTATAATCCATGACATTAACACAGGCAACCCCATTCCTCCCAAAAATCCAGATACAGCGGGATCTACAGACTCTATAGCCTCTATTCCTGGCGTTGCAGTAACTCTAATTAAAATAACTCCAGCTATAATTAGAAAAGCTATAGAATAATTTCTTATTAATGATTTCTCAAACCTTTTTAAAATAAATCTCGTTATAAATACAATTGCTACAATTATCCAAATACTACCTAAAATATTTAATCCACCAACCTGCCATGCTTTTTTAACAGGATCGACGGAGACAAGTACGACCGCTAAACCACCTAAGGCGGTATAACCCATTATACCAAAGTTAATTAAACCAGCGTATCCCCACTGAATATTTGCTCCTATTGTCATTACTGCTGAGATCAAACAATAATTTAAGATTGTAAGGGCAATTGACCAAGATTGGAAGAGACCAACACAAATGATTAATAATAACATTATTATATATGCATAAATTACGTTTTCATAATTTCTCATATAGTTTTCCCTTTGAAAATACCAGACGGTCTTATTAATAAAACAATTACCAATATTGAAAATGATACTACAAATTTATAGTCTGTAGATAGAAGTTGTATAAGAGAGTTTGGTTCCAAGCTTGAAGGTAATAAATATGCAACGAATTTTTTATAAGAGTATGTAAGTAAAATTTCAGCAAATGCAATTACATAACCCCCAAAAAATGCCCCATATGGGTTTCCGATTCCTCCAACAATTGCTGCAGCAAATATTGGAAGCATATTATTAAAATAAACAAAAGGTCTATAACTTTTATCTAAACCATATAATACTCCACCAATAGTAGCCAAAATTCCTGCGATGACCCATGTTATCAAAACAACTCTCTTAGGATCTATACCAGACAATAATGCTAAATCTTCATTATCTGAATAAGCTCTCATACTTGTTCCAGTTTTAGTTCTATTTAAAAACCAAAACATTATTGAAACAACAATTAAGGTTACGATTATTGTTATTGCTTGTGTTGATTTTAAAGTTATACCTTCTGCAAGACCAGTCATCTCTTTAAATTCTGTTGCTTTAATTATAAATTTTTCACCATCTAAAAATCTTCTGTCAGATGGTCCAATGATTATTCTAATTAAGGCTTGAGTGACAAACATTACCCCTACACTAACCATTGCAAACTGAACTGGAGGACTTTTTTTTATCCTGTAATAACTGAAAACAAATTTGTCTATGATTAACATATATAAAATCATCATAAGGATGGCGAAAGGAATTGTTAAAAGTGCTGTTGGTAGAACACCTAATCCAAAACCTAAGGACTGAAAATAATATGTTAGAATAACTGCAAACATTGTTCCAAAGGACATCATGTCTCCGGTTGCAAAATTAGCAAATCTTAATACTGCATAAATTAAAGTAACAAAAATAGCACCTAAAGCTAATTGTGAACCATAAGCTAACGCTGGTATTACTGTAAAATTAAAAAGTACAATTATTGCATTTAAGAAATCCATTATGCTCCCAAAAATGATCTACGAACCTCGGGATCCTCAAGTAAATCATTACCGGATCCCTCAAATTTATTTTGACCTGTTACCAATACATAGCCTCGATCTGAAATACTTAATGCTTGCTTTGCGTTTTGCTCAACCATAATAACGGCAACATTTGTTTTTTTAACTTTTATTATATGTTCAAACAATTCATCCATTACAATTGGAGAAACTCCAGCTGTGGGCTCATCTAACATGAGAACTGATGGATCACTCATCAAAGCTCTTCCAAGCGCGACTTGCTGACGTTGTCCACCAGATAATTGTCCGACGACTTGGGATTTTTTTTCACTTAAGATTGGAAATAAACTATAAATACTTTCAATTTTATTGTCTAAACTCCCTTCTGACAAAAAGCCACCAATCTCTAAATTTTCTCTTACAGTCAACTCAGCAAATACATTTCTTGTTTGTGGAACAAATGAAATGCCCTTTTTTACTCGATCTTGAGGATTGATTTTTGAAATATCTTCACCGTTCAAAGTTACAGAGCCTGATTTTAATTTTAATAATCCGAGCATCGCTTTCATAGCTGTTGATTTGCCAGCTCCATTGGGACCTAGAATGGCAACTATCTCTCCCCTATTGGCAGTTATGGAACAAGAACTAATAATATCAGGACCATCCCCATAACCTGCAGTCATTTTTGCTCCTTCAAAGTATGCCATTAATTCTCTTTTTTTGTTAAGTTTGACTTTCCTAAATAACTTTCAATTACTTTATCGTTTTTTTTAACTTCTTCAGATGTTCCCTCAAATAAAACTGAACCATCTGCCATTACTATTACTGGATCACACATTCTACTTATAAAATCCATATCATGCTCTATCATACAAAAGGTATAATTTTTTTCTTTATTCAATTTTAATATTGCAGTTCCTAGATCTTTTAAAAGTGTTCGATTAACTCCAGCTCCCACTTCATCAAGTAAAACCAATTTTGCATCAACCATCATAGTCCGTCCTAATTCTAATAATTTTTTTTGACCTCCTGATAGGTTTCCAGCTCTTTCATTAGCTAAATGTGTTAAATTAAGAAAATCTACAACCTCATAGGCTTTTTCTCTAATAACTTTTTCCTCTTTTTTAACTAGTCCAGGTTTAATAAGTGCATTTAATAAATTTTCTCCACTTTGATTTGATGGCACCATCATTAAGTTTTCTAAAACTGTTAAGTTTGAAAATTCATGTGCAATCTGAAAGGTTCTTAATAATCCTCTGCCAAACAACTCATGTGATGGTACATCAGTTATATTTTCATCATTAAATATTACCTCTCCATCATTAGATTTTAAATTTCCAGCTATTAAATTAAATAATGTTGTTTTTCCTGAACCGTTTGGGCCAATTATTCCAGTTATTGAGCCTGATCTAATATTTAATGAGCAATTGGATACTGCTGCTAATCCTCCGAATAATTTTGTAAGATTATTTACCTGTAAGATATTGTCAGACATTTTACTTACTTTTTTTTAATCTATTCAAGACGCTATTTGCTGTTTTATTGAGAGATTTATAAAATCCAAGTTTTCTTAATTCTTTAACAGCTTGTTCATTTAAACCTTTTGGGGTTTGCGAATTTTTAACAAGTACTTTTAAATCTTTATTTGAATTAATTTTTGCATCCTCAGATAAAGCAATAAATAACGAGGTAATATACTTTTGAGAGTCACTTCTATTAATTCCCTTTTTTACTAACCATTCACTCAGAGTTTGTAGTAATTCATAAAATGGTGCCATCATTGATGAAGTTGACCAAAAATTTAGTGATAGGTTTTCATTTTTTATTTCAACAGATGTGCCAAGCTTGTTAAAAAAATTTCTAACTTTTTTATCTGGTGGGAAAATTGGTACAGGTCCTTTTCTAAGAGAAATTGGAGGCAAAGGAATTGCTCTAATAATCTTGGTTTTAACTTTAATATATTTTTTTAATTCAGTCATTTTTATAGTTGATATAAAACTTATTATCGTTTGACCTTTTTTAAATTTTAATTTTGGAAGAATAATTTTTCCAATCGTTGGTGTTACTGCTAAAAAAACCCAATTTGATTGATTTATAATATCCTGATTATCAGAAGATATTTTTATCTTTTTACTTTTTCTTTTAAGTTCACTTGAAATTTTTGAATTTCTTTTTGAAACAATTATTTTATTAATTTTTAATTTTGATCCCAGTATTCCTTTGATTACTGATTTTGAGATATGTCCTGTACCAATAAATCCGATTTTCATGATAAATTAAGTGATTATTATCACTAAAATTAATTAATTAGTAAAAAAAGAACCTCTAATTCTTAGTAATTCTCTTGATAATTTTTTATTTTCTACAAATGGTTTTCTACCATGAAGCCAGAAATAATTATTTGCAACTACTGAAAAGCCAACTGGTAAAGGCATTACAATCTTTTTTTGACTTCCCTCTAAAGAGTCTGACAATTTTTGTAGAAATAGTCCTTGTTCCATATTTTTGGGCTCAGGAAATTGGTCTATGTAAGAAATTTGTGGTTTTCCATTTTCGTCTTCTGAAAAAACAGGATGTTCCACCTTGTAATCAACATTTTTACTTTTTGGGGAACCCCATATAAAGTTTTGTTTTCCAACTTTATCATTAGTTAAGCTATCTAAATGTTCCCAATCATCAAGGTGTAACATTGCAGTTTCACCTCCTTGAACATTTTCTTCCTCCATTTTTAACATTAACAACCAATCAGTTTTTTCTTTAACGTAAGTTCCATCAGTATGAAGATCCATATTAGTATATGCTTTTCTAAGATATGAGTCGCTATTGTCCTCATGTTTAACATGAAATCTCGCATAATATTTTCCAGCCATTAAATCAAAATTTGGATTACCAAGTAAGTGTGTTACAGCTGTTGATAATTTAATAAGAAAATTATTATCAATTTTTTTGGATTTATTTTTAGGCCCTATAATAAAACAACCAGTATCTCTATCTCTTAAAACTGAGTTTATAAATTTTCCTAGCTTTCCACCTGTTGAATCGTCTAAAGATTTTGCAAGTGTAAATCTAGTAAAAGGTTTATATTCAAGAGCTGTAATATCAAATTTTTTAAAAGGAAATATTAATTTATCTATAATTTCATCTTCAATTTTAATATTTATTATTCTTTTGGAATAGTCACTAAATGAAATATCAAACCCTTGAATAGTATCTAAGCTATCCATTATAATTATTTATTACAAACCCCAATTGAATTTGGTCCACATGTTTCACCATTGGTCCATGTAGCTCCAATTAAATTTGCTCCATCAAAATTAGCATTGGTCATATTTGATGAGGTAAAATTAGCTTCCATTAAATTTGCGTTTTGAAAATTTGCTTCAATTAATGTTGAGCCCATAAAATCAACTCTTGTCATATTTGCTCCTGTAAAATTAGCTTTTTCAAAATTTCCACCAACTAGAGTTGACTCATATAAGTTAGCTCTTACAAATGTTGACTCTGGAAAAGTTCCAAATGACAAATTTGATGTCATCATAATACTTTTATCAAAATTTACTTGTATAAAACTTGCAAATGATAAATTTGAGTTAGGCAAATAACTGCCTTGTAAATCTTGTCCATCTGAAAATCTACAGTTAGTATAATCAACACCATCGGTTAAAGGATCGTCACATGCTGCTTGTGAAATACCTGGTATTAAAACCAAGAACAATAGTAAAATAATTTTTTTCATTTATATCGTAAAGCTACTTAATAAAAACATAATGATAGCAGAGAATAAAGTTGGGTAAACTAAATTATTTCTAGTTAATTTAAAAATTATTATTGCTAAAAGCACAACAATAAATCTAGACAAATAATTACTGTCAGAAAGTGCACCAGCTGGAAATATTATCATTCTAGAAATTAAAGCAGCCAATGTCGAATAGGCTAAATAATTAAACCACCTATATATTTTAGTATTTTCGTCTATTATTTCAGATGTAAAAGCTCCTAAAAACCTTGAAATATAAGTAGCTAAAGACGTAATAATTATTATTAAAACAATATTAGCTGACATTTTTCTCTCCTATTACAAAAGCAACAGTTCCAGCTACAAACCCGCCAATCAAAACACACCAATCAGGACTAATAAAATAAAATAAAGGTCCTAAGATAGCTCCTAAAATTATTGAAACATTTAATTGTATAGACTTCATCACTCCTATCATTGTGCAAGTAAAATAAATTGGATTAATTATAGCTAATCCAATCATCATTTCTCTATTTAAGAAATCAGCAGAGTAATAACCTAAGATCGTTGAAAAAATTGCTATCAACCAAGTTGCAGTTCCAATTCCTATCCAAAAATCGACTCTATATTTTTTTTCAATATCTTTATAATTATTTTTAAGAATTAACCACGAAGATACTGCAACAAAATGACATGAAAGATAATACTTCCATCTTGGTTGATTTTGGTGCTTTAACAATGGCATTAAAGATACAGTCATCGGATACAATCTTGCATTAACTAACCAAACTGCAAAAAATAAATTAAGCAACGAAACGCCTATCAATATCGATTCTGCCATCACAAGTGAGCCAGGTAATGCATAAGTTAAAAAGGTAGAAAAAATACTTTCTTGAATTGTAAAACCTAAATTTTTTAATAAAGCACCAATTGCTAAAAAGCTTAAACCAAGAGCAATTGCAGGGCTATCGAATTTTTTTGCACAAAGAATTCCTTTGAAAAAATATTTTGAATTAATCATCCGCCTAGAAATAGACGTCCAACATCATCATTTTTAAGTAAATCATCACCTCTTCCTGCTATAGCAGTTTGGCCGGATACTAATACATATCCAATATCAGAAAACTCTAAACCTTTTTTGGCGTTTTGCTCAACTAGAATAATTGTTTTTTTTTCATTTTTTTGTAAGTCTCCCAAAATTTCAAATACCATATCAATGTATCTTGGTTCTAATCCAATAGAAGGTTCATCAACTAAAAGAACCGAAGGTTTCATTACTAAAGCTCTAGATATTTCTAGTAATCTTCTTTCTCCACCTGATAAAACTTTTGCTGGTTGATTTCTTCTGTTCCTTAATCTTTCATATTTATCTAAAATCTTTTCTGCCTCTTGATATGATTGTTGCGTTTTATCTTTGATAAAACCACCCATTAACAAATTTTCTTCAACAGTCATATCTGGAAAAACTGAATTATCTTGTAGAATATAAGCTATACCAACTGACTTTAATTTTTCAGCTGGAGTTAAATTTGTTATTTCTTTTCCATCAATTTCTATTTTGCCTGAGAAAATATTTGTAAATCCATATATTGAGTGAAGTATTGTTGATTTGCCAGCTCCATTTGGACCAATTAAACATAATGATTGTGCTTTGCTTACAAATAAATCAAAATTATGTAAAATTTCCATCTTACCATATCCAGCATTCAAATTTTTTATTGTTAAATGAATATCTTCTGAAGATAAGTTTTTTAGATCTTCTGGACCAGGTGCTTTTCCTAAAACTTCATATTGATTAGACATTATTGAGCCCCCAAATATGCATCAACTACTCTTTTATCATTTTTAATTTCTTCGGGAGTGCCATTTGCGAGCATTTTTCCATGTGCAAGGCAAAATATGTCTTCAGCTAATTGCATAATTACTCTCATATTGTGCTCAATAACAAGTAATGTTATGCCAAAATCTTGATTAACTTTGATTAGTCTATCAATAATTCCATTAATTAAAGTAGGATTTATACCTGCTGTTGGCTCATCTAATAATAGCATTTCTGGCTCATTCATTAGTGCCATTGCAAGTTCCAGTAACTTTTGTTGTCCAAAAGATAGGTCGCCTGCCCTGAGTTTTCTTTTTTGATACAATCCAACAAAATTAAGTAAGTTTTCTGCTTTTTCTGTAAGCTCTTTAGGGATTTTTGAGAAAATTTTAAACAAACTTTCATCACTACCTTTATGACTGATAAGCATGTTATCTACACAATTTAATTTTCCATAAATTCTGGTTTGTTGAAATGTTCTTAATAAACCCAGTTTTGCAATTACTGGCACTGGTAATTCTGATACTTCTTTTCCATTAAACTTAATTGAACCATTGTCTATTGGATAAGTACCAACAATTGAATTAAATAAAGTAGTTTTACCAGATCCATTAGGTCCTATAAGACCAACTATCTTTCCTTTTTCAACCGACATTGAAATATCAACATTAGCTTTAACACCTCCAAATGATTTACTTACATTGTTTACTTCTAGAATACTCATTTTAATTCTACCTGTGCTTTTCGATCTGCTTCATCAACAACTTCACCAAATCTTTCTGGATATTTTTCTCTCAACCATCCCATTAATCCTTCTGGGAAATAAATTACTATCACTACTATTAAAACTCCTAATGCAACATACTGCCAACCAAGGAAGAATGTCCAAAAACCTTCTTTAAAAAAGTGAAATAAAGTTGCTCCGATAATTGGTCCCCATAAAGTTCCTTTACCTCCAAGGATTGCCATCAAAACCATGAAAACGCCCATTTCTCTTCCATCAAATGCAACATCTGTTGAGTCGATATAACCAACTAGACCTCCCATTATTCCACCAGCAAGACCACAAAAGAAAGCTGAAATCATCCATCCAGTTATTTTGTATTTCATAGTCTCGATCCCCATTGCTTCGGCTTTGTCTTCATTATCTCTGATTGCGTTCAGAATTAATCTAAACCTTGTTGTATAAATTGCTCTTACAGCAATGAAAGTTAAAACGAGTGCTCCAAAGCTTAGAAAATAAAAAAATTCACCTCTTGCTTCAAGACCTCCGATGTTTGGAAAAGGAGGAGTGGTAAAGCCCTGTCCAGCTCCAATAATTTCAATACCTCCAGAAATTTCTCCTGCTGCAACTCCTAAGCCCAATGTACAAATTGCAAAATAATGACCTCTTAATCCTAAAATTGCATAACCAATTAATCCTGCAACTATCGTGGGGACTACCGCAGCAACTACAAGTCCAACTGCCATACCTTGAAAAAATTGAGAAGGTGTATGAACGAAGGTTTTTTCGCCACCACTTTCAGTCCATTCAGCTAATGGAAAAAACATACCAACTTGAACAGAGGCACAAAGATACATCCCCAAACCATAAAAAAGAATATTTCCAAATGTATTGTAGCCCATTTCACCGCCTTGGATATTCCAAGTAGTTGCTAGAACAATTAATACACATAGAATTGATAATTGAACTTTAAAAGCTGGAAAAATAAATGGTGCAACTAAACCAAATACCAGAATTCCTATGTATAAAATCCAACTATTTTTGTTCATATAAACTCTCTATTTTATCTCTAAAATCTTTATCAACTGTAAAATAATGTCCATTTTCGCCATGAAGACTAGATCCTGTTGAATGATATTGATCTAAATGTTTTTTAAATTTTTCTATATCCACTTCTATCAATTTGCCATTATCATCCTTAATTTTAGCTTTTTTCACTTTAAATACTCTCTCTTTCTTGAAAGTTTAAATCTTCTATAAACTAAAATTAAAACTAATAATAAAAATACTGAACCAATTCTAAATTCTGTACCAAGAATGTAATCTGCAAATTCTTCAAATATTCCCAATCCCATGCCTGACATAGCTACTCCAGGTAAATTTCCTAATCCCGCAACAATTACAATCATAAATGATCTTATAGTGTAAGGTAATCCCATGTAAGGGTGGATCGTAAATGTTATTGAAATTAATGCTCCAGCTACACCACACAGTGCTGCGTTTATTCCAAAAGTTGCTGCATAAACTTTTTCAGTATCAACACCTAAAATCTTTGCTGCTCTTGCATTTTGAGCTGTTGCTCTAATAGCACGACCTAATTTTGATCTTTTCATATAAACTACTAAACAAATTGCAAAGACAATGCTTATAAAAGCAGAAAATATTTTAGAGTTTGGTAAAACAACATTATTATCAAATAGCATTGTAGTACCGTAACCAGAATTAGCTAAAACAACGTCTGCTCCAAATGCGAAGTTCATTAATTGCATGAAAAGAATACTAATTCCAAATGTTGCTAATATTGAAATGAACAGATCTCTATCGACAACTTTATTTATAACTAATTTGTAAATTGCAATTCCAACAAAATACATAATTATAGGAGAAACAATTACTCCCCAGGCTGGATGAATGCCGTAGAGATACATAAAGTATGCAATGTATCCTCCTAAGATTACAAGGTCTCCCTGTGCAATGTTAATAATATTCATTACACCCCATTGCAGTGCCATTCCATAAGCGATTAATGCAAAAAGTATTCCAAGTAAAAGTCCATCAAGACATGCTTGAATGGTTATCATTGGATATTGGAAGACTAAAAAATCCATAATTTAATTTTGATTTCTATAAAAAAAAGCCCCCTATTTCTAGGGGGCTTAATTATTTTTTTTTTATCTCTCAGACCACTTTGGTACTGGGTGTATTAACTCAGCTGAAGCCCATTTTAACGGTGCAACAACTTTATTTTCACACTTGCCATCATCATCACACATTACTTGGAAAAGTACCATTGGTTTGTCAACATTTTGACCACCAGGTGCAAATTTAATATTTCCATAGAATGTTTGCATGTTAGTTGCAGCAAGAGCATCTCTTACTTTTTTCTGATCAAAAGTATTTGCTCTTTCAAAAGCATCTTTAAATACTAACAATGCAGCTGAAGACTCTGCAGATTGATATGGTGGATCATAGCCAAATTCTTTTTCAAAATCTGCAGCATATGTCATACCATCTTTAAAGAAATCATCTTTGTAAGTTAATGTTTTATGCCATTGTGAAGCGCATAATGCATATTGTGAGTTTTTACCATGTTGCTTTGATAATTTAGCAGCATCACAATGTGTCATTGCCAACATTGGAACATCAACTTTCATTTCTGAAATTTGTCTTATAGCTGTTAAAGCTCCTTTTGTATGACCTGAAACAACCAATACATCTGGCTTCATTTGTTTTACCTTAACTAAAGTAGCAGCCATATCATTAAGCTCTTTTGGAAGTTTATCATCGATTATAATTTCAGATCCAGTTTCTTTAGCAGCATCTAAAATACCTAATCTTACGTCTTGCGAGAATGCATCTTGCTCAAATGCTTGTGCTATTCTTACACCTTTACCACCATTTAACTCAACAGCTGTTCTTATTGCTACATCAAGATATAAGTTTGCTGGTGCTAATACTGCAAATAGATATTTGTAACCTTTTGTAAACAAAGATCTAGAAGCACCGTTAGCCTCAACCATTGGTACACCATATTTTTCAGTTACTGGTGCAATCGCTTTTGTCAAACCTGAACTGTATGGCCCAAGCATGAACTCTACTTTATCTTGTGAGATTAATCTTTCTGCAAGCTGAGCTGCTCTTTTTGGGTTTGACTCATCATCATAATAAATAATATCAAACTTATAAGTTTTCCCCCCAACTTTTACTCCACCCATGCTGTTAATTCTATCAACAGCCATGTTGTAGCCGTTTTGAGTATGAACACCATTAGATGAATACTTACCAGTTAAAGAGATTGCAGCACCTAGAATAATTTTATCTCCAACAACTTTTGCAAATGATACAACTGAAGTTGAAAATAATAATGCTATTGCAGAAACAAATGTAATTAAAATGTTTTTTATTTTCATTTATTCCTCTTCAATTAATTAATAAAAATTAAATAAATAACAAAAATTATTTAATTGCAAGTGTGAGTAGTAGCGCAATATAACCTAGTATTGTTGGGTAAATGCAATAATTATTGCAATAAAAATAATTACACAAGCTGAAATTGTATTTATAATTTTAGGATTGGCTTTTATCCAAATAATTAACTTATTAGCTAAGACTGCATAACCAACCAAAGATAGAAAATCTAATACGACATAAGTTGTTATTAAAATAATAAACTGAATAATATAATTAGAATTAAAATCAATAAATTGCGGAAATATGAATGGAAAAAACATCCATGCTTTAGGACTTGTTCCTGCAACTAAAAAACCATCTTTATAAAATGAAAAAAAACTTTTATCTGAAATATCTTTTGTATTTATGTCTTTAGGTCTCGATTTATAAATATCATATGCAAGATATGTTAAATAAGCGATACCTAACCATTTTAAAGTATTTAATATTATTGGATTGTCAGATAAAAAAGATCCAATAACAAAAATTACTAAAGTTGCCTGAATTATATTTGCAGTTACATCTCCTAATGCAGTCCAAACACATTTTTTAACACCATAATTCATTGAATAAGAAATAATTACAATTCTAGGTGTGCCTGGAGTTATAAACATAAAAATGATGATCTGTAAAA
Source organism: uncultured Pelagibacteraceae bacterium (assembly GCA_902545405.1). Taxonomy (GTDB): domain Bacteria; phylum Pseudomonadota; class Alphaproteobacteria; order Pelagibacterales; family Pelagibacteraceae; genus Pelagibacter. The sequence goes on along the minus strand of CACCFT010000002.1, from coordinate 71,260 downwards.
AAAGAATAAAATCTAAGGGAAGCATTTATAGGATAGTCCTAAAAAACCGGGAGCTAAAGATGGCTAGATAGGACTATCTAAAGATGATAATATCATAGCATTAAATATTTGCATTAAAATAATTTTAGTAATTTGTTGAATTTTGATGAAAAAAAGTCACAGACCTACAACCAGAGTTAAGAATCCAGAACCTCCTCTGGAGAGTCCAGATTGGGTCATATGGGCGGCTTGGGCTGATAGAATTACTTTTGAGGAAATTGAAAAAAAAACCGGTAAGACCGAAAGTGAAGTTATTAAAATTATGAGAAGATCTTTAAAACCTTCTTCTTTTAGATTGTGGAGGAAAAGAGCAAGTTCACAAAGTATAAAACACCGAAAAAAATTTGAATATTCAAGAAAATTAATCAAATCAAAGATAAATAAAAACGATTACTCACTCTAGTATTTTAAGAAACAAAGATTATATTTAGCCTAATGAAAAATATTACTGTCTATTCTGGTCCAATGTGTGGTTATTGTGATGCTGCAAAAAGATTGCTTGAAAGAAATAATTTAAAATTTACAGATATAGATGTGTCGATAAAAGACGGTCTAAGAGATGAAATGACAAAAAAAGCCAACGGAAGAAGAACAATTCCACAAATATTTTTTAATGATGAGCATGTTGGTGGATATCAAGAATTAAGAGAATTAGAAAAGTCTGGTCAATTACTGTTGAGTTTAAAATAATAAATTTATTTTATTGTAATTGTAACTATTGGTTCTTCTGGATAAAATGAACAATGTGTATCCGCTTGACCATTACAAGCACTACCTGCATCACAAACTTCTTGAACCCCTAGAGCACTTCTTGTTGCAAAAGATATATCAATAGTAGGAGGTGAATTAGTTACCGTGTACGGCTTTGCTAATGCATAAACAAATTGAATATCGTCTGTAGTTACGGATGATCGTGCTGTGCTCATTGCTATAGCAGAGGTTAAATCCGAAGCAACATTTGCATAATTCCAACTCCAAGTATTATCTTTCTTGGCACAATTAGCTGTTTCACATTGAGTATATGTAGCTCCAGCTTCACCAGCCTGTCTACCATTTGTTATATATAAATTCATAGCTGCCTTTGTTCCACCTTCAGCTATTGCTACTTTATGGGTATACTTGTCTGTTGCCTCATCATTTTCGTATTGTGCATCAGTGGTTGCAACAGTAATGCAATTATCTGTATCATCTTCTCCACCTGTATCAATTGCACTTTCAGATCTAATTATAAATTTTTTGTCTACAGTAACTCTCATATGAGTATAAGTTGAACCTAAAGGTAGTAACGCTGGATTTCCGTAACTTGCTGCTGCTGATCCTGCGCTTACAGATGCAATATCAACTACTAAGTCTCCAGAGCCTATGGTAACAGCATTTTTACATGCAGCATCTGTACCTACGTCATCAAAATCTACAACTGTGTAACCTTCACATAGCTCAACTTTTCTCATTGTAACTTTGTATACATCTGCATTACCCTTTGCTGCATGGTTTCCTCCGTGCGCAGCATAAGCAATATTGCAGTTTAAAATTAGAATAGTTAAAATAATTAAGTTACTAAATAATCTTTTCATTAATCCGTCCTCGAAATAGTTGCATTACCTGAAAATTCGACAAAAATTTTATTATCTCTCTTCACTTTGGTTAACAATTCTCCAGTCATATCTTTATTTTCTCTCCAGATACTTGAGCTAAATCCATCACTTGCTGATGGACCTTCTTTAGGTGGATGAACAAAAATTAATTTAACATAATATTCGTCCTCGAGGCCGGCTCTATCTTTATCATCATAAGCGAGTTCAAATTGAAAGTTTGGGGATAAATTCATCTCTGATCCAAATATCAATCCTTCAACATCATTTCTTTTAACTCCATCCCAAGAGTAAGAGTTTAAGAATATATCTGCCCAATGTAGATATGGTATTTGTGATGCCAATCTTAAATCGTATCCATCTAAAACTGTTTCTCCATCTGCGTCATCTAAACCAAAATAATTATTAAATGCAAATTCTAATACAGCATTTCTCATTTCCAAACCAAGGCTTGATCTAGCATTTCCTTCATTATCATAATCTAAAAATATATTTAATCCCGTAAGTGTAAATTTATCATCGCTAAGAAATCTTTTTCCTAAACCAAAATTTGCAGTAATTCTGTCATCGTTATTTTTCTCAGTATTAAACAAAGACATTTGAGTAAAATAATTGCTATTTTCATTTCTGTCTAATTCTCTAACTAACAAGATACTGTAATCTGGAGAATAATTTTCTCTTAAATCGATACTTACTTCTGTATCTCCCTCACCAGGAATTAAATTGGAAATATATTCGGATACTGACTTTGAAAAAGCATTAGTAGTTAAAATTGAGTAACTTAGAGCTAAAAATATCAAATATCTCATGACTTTATTATATACGATTTAGATTTTTATAAAGATTTTTTTTACTATATTTTTTTAGGCTTAAAGACTAAGCAAATTCCATTGTTGCAGAATCTTTTTCCAGTAGGTTCTGGGCCATCATCAAATATATGTCCATGATGTCCACCACATTTTTTACAATGATACTCTGTCCTTGCGTAACCAATATGGTGGTCTGTTTTGGTTTCAAATACATCTGGAAGAGATTTGTAAAAAGATGGCCACCCTGAACCACTTTCATATTTTGTTGATGATTTAAATAATTCAGTATCACAGTTAGCACAGTGATATGAGCCCTCTCTTTTTTCATTGTTTAATTCACTTGAACTTGGCGGTTCAGTTGCTTCATTGAATAAAATATTTTCTTGTTCCTGAGTCAAATTTAGATTTTTTTTCATCATAGAAATTTAGCACATGTTTTATGTAAACTAGAATGTAATTCTACTAGTTTGTTAAAATCTTCGTTGTATCCACCTCCTAATACCCCACAAATAGGAATTTTATTTGAGAAGAAATTATCAATTACTATTTCGTCTCTCTCAAATATACCATTATCAGAAATTTTTAGTTTACCCAACCTGTCATTATAGTGAATATCAACCCCAGCAATATAGAAAACAAAATCAAACTCTTCTTCATTCAAATATTTTAAGTTATTTTTTAAAATATCAATATATTCTCTATCTTCTAAATTTTCCTCTAATTCAATATCAAGATCACTTACTGATTTTTTTGCTGGGTAATTAACTTTCGAATGCATACTGAATGTAAAAACTTGATTATCATTTTTAAATATTTCAGAGTTGCCGTTACCCTGATGAACATCTAAATCAATAATTAAAATTCTGTTTGCCAGACCTCTTGTAGTTAAATATTTAGCTGCTACCGCAACATCGTTAAAAACACAAAAACCAGCTCCTTCATTAGATGTTGCATGATGGCTGCCTCCTGCAGTATTACAAGCTATGCCGTAGTTTAAAGCTAGCTTTGTAGCAAGCACTGTGCCTCCAGTTGCAATAAAAGACCTTCTAACTACGCTGTCAACTAAAGGAAAACCAATTTTTCTAATCTCATTTTTATCTAAAGTTTTATTTTTTATTTTATTTATATAGTCTTCTGTATGTGCCTCTTTTAAAGTTTCTACTGAGCATGGCTCAGGAATAAAGAAATTTTTAACTATTTTATTTCTGATTAATGCTTTAGCTAACTCTCCAAATTTTTTTATTGGAAATTTATTGTCATCATTTAATTGAGCTTCATAATCTTTATGATTGACGACAGGTAATTCCATAAAAATTAGTAGAGACTATATTTCCCAAGGATTATTTTTGTTATTATTGAGACTATATTTACTAATCGCTTTTTCTAATGTTTGTAATGGGACTTTCTTATCTTCATAAAGTGTATACAAAGAACTAATAACTATATGTTTGCTATCTACCTCAAAAAAATCTCTTAAATTTTTTCGTGTATCACTTCTTCCAAATCCATCTGTACCCATAGCTAGAAACTTATTATTTATGTGGCTAGAGATTAATTGTGAATATGCTCTTACATAATCTGATGTAGCAATTATAGGGTCGTCATTAGAAATTAGCTGCTGCAAATAATTTTGTTTTTTATTTGCAGGAGACAATGTGTTTTGTCTTAAAACTGATTTAGCATTTTTTTCTAGCTCTGAATAACTTGTTATGCTGTATAATCTTGTGCCAATTCCATATTCATCTTTAAGTATTTTAGAAGCTTCAATACATTCTCTAAAAATTGGTCCAGATCCTAATAAATTTATGTTAATTTTATCATTAGAATTATCTTCAAAAAGATAACCACCTTTAATTATTCCATCTTTATTTTTTATATCAATTTTTGGATGAGAGTACTTTTCATTATTAACAGTAATATAATAAAATTCATCTCTGCATTCAGTCATCATTCTTTTCATTCCCTGGTCAAAAATAATTGCTAGCTCGCTTGCAAAACAAGGATCGTAAGATTTTAAATTAGGAAATGTCGAAGCGATTATATGACTTTGACCATCTTGATGCTGTAATCCTTCTCCAGCTAAAGTTGTTCTCCCAGCTGTAGCACCAATTAAAAATCCTCTTGGCATTTGATCAGCTGCCGCCCAAATCAAGTCTCCAATTCTTTGAAAGCCAAACATTGAATAAAAAATATAAAACGGCATCATTGGAAAATTATGATTGCTATAAGAAGTAGCTGCTGCTAGCCATGAAGATATTGCGCCAGCTTCATTTATTCCTTCTTCTAATAATTGCCCTGTTTTAGACTCTTGATATTTTAAAATTGAAGTCGCATCCTCAGGTTCATATAACTGACCTTCTGGTGAATATATTCCAATTTGTGAAAATAAATTAGCCATACCAAAAGTCCTAGCTTCATCAGCAACTATTGGGACAACTCTTTTTCCAAACTCTTTATCTCTCATTATGTTTCCTAAAGATCTTACCAGTCCAGTCGTTGTTGAATATTCTCTGTCACTTTCTTCAAATAAAAAGTTTGAATGTTTTTCAATTTTTGGAGTTAATAATTCAACTTCTTTAAAACTTCTTTTAGGTAAAGATCCTCCTAAAGCTTCCCTTCTTTTTTTTAAATATTTTATTTCCTCAGAATTTTCATCTGGTTTATAAAACTCCATATTTTCTAATTTATTATCTGGAATATCTAATTGGAAACGATCTCTAAACTCTTTTAATGCATCAAGGTTTAATTCTTTTTGCTGGTGATTAGTCATTTTTGACTCTCCCGCTTTACCCATTCCATAACCTTTTTTTGTTTTAGCTAAAATAACTGTAGGTTTACCCTTAGTTTTAACAGCAGCATTAAAGGCAGCATAAAGTTTTTTAAAATCATGACCTCCTCTTTTTAATTTATCAATTTCATCTTTACTAAGTGAAGAAACCAATTTTAAAACTTCTGGATCCTCTGCAAAAAAATTTTTAAGGTTATACTCACCATCTCTTGCCCCTAAAGTTTGATATTTTCCGTCTACAGTTTTAGCAAAACGTTTCAATAACAAGTGATCTTTATCTTGTTGAAAAATCTTATCCCATTCAGATCCCCAAAGAACTTTTATAACATTCCATCCATTAGCTTTAAAGATTGTCTCAAGTTCTTGAATTATTTGTCCATTGCCTCTTACAGGTCCATCTAATCTTTGAAGATTGCAATTTATAATAAAAGTTAAATTATCTAATTTTTCTCTTGAGGCGATAGATAATCCAGCCAAACTTTCAGGTTCATCCATTTCACCATCTCCAAATAAACCCCAAACTCTTTTATTAGTTTTTAATAAGTTTCTATTTTCTAAATATTTCATGAAACGAGCTTGGTAAATTGCATTAACTAAACCTATTCCCATCGACGATGTGGTAAATGTCCAGTAATCTCTCATTAAATATGGATGGCAATATGATGATAGTCCTTGCTCATTTAATTCTTGTCTATAATGCTCTAGATGATTTTTTGTTAATCTTCCCTCTAAAAAAGATCTAGCATATATCCCTGTTGTACACTGTGATTGATAAAAAATTAAATCTGCTTCGTCACCACCTTTAAAAAAATGATTAAATCCAGTTTCAAATACTTCAGCAAAAGATGCGTAACTTGCTATATGTCCTCCAAGACCACCATAATTTTTATTAGCTTTCATCACCATGGTTAAAGCATTCCATCTTAAAATTGCTGTTATTTTTTCTTCGATAGCTAAATCTCCAGGATAAATTCCTTGATCAAATTGAGATATCGTATTTCTATATGGCGAATATGGAATAGGTGAATATAATACTCTTAAATCCCTTGCTCTTTTTTCAAGTTTTTCTAAAATAAGTTTAGCACCTTCCCTACCATGATTTTCAACCACTGCATCTAGAGAATCTAACCAATCATTTAATTCTTGATTATCTAGTTTTTGGTTTTGATTAGCTTTAAATTCTTTGCTCATCTAAATAATTATACACAAAAAATTAAAATTTATATCTGTAAAAATTGTCTTAATTCTATTTACTCTATTATCCTTTTTGGTTTACCAGATATAAAACTTTCAAGATTCTCTATCATTTGAGTGTAGAAAGTTTCATAGTTTTCAGTGGTAACATATCCAATATGAGGAAGTAGAAGAGCGTTTTGTACGAATCTAAGTTTGTGACTTTCTGGCAAAGGTTCTTTTTCATAAACATCTATACCTGCGCCAGCTATAATATTTGTTGATAATGCTATGATTAGATCATCTTCATTAACTATCTCACCCCTTGAAGTATTAATTAAATAGGAAGTTTTTTTCATTTTCTCAAATTCTTTAATAGTAATACAATTTCTATATCTATCTCCTCCTTGAACATGAATTGATAAAAAGTCTGAATTTTGAATTAAATCGTCTTTGTTACATGGCAAAACATCAAGCTCTTTGCATTTATCTAAGTTTAAATTTTCACTCCAAGCCATAATTTGCATACCAAAAGCTTTACCAATTTTAGCAACTTCAGAACCTACTCTCCCCAATCCAAGTAAACCTAAGATCTTACCTTTAAGCTCAACTCCAATTGTCGACTGCCAATAACCTTGATACATATTATCTATTTCTGTTTTAAAATTTCTAGCAAGCCCTAAAATTAGTGCCCAGGTTAACTCTGGTGTTGGATTACTATTGATTTCAGTACCAGTAACCAAAATTTTATTTTTCTTAGCAGCATCTAAATCTATAGATTTGTTTCTCATTCCACTAGTAGCAATTAATTTTAATTTTTTTAAACTCTCTATAAGTTTTTTAGTTATTTTTGTTCTTTCTCTCATTATAAAAAGTACTTCAAATTCTTTTAATTTTTCAATTACATCATCCTCGTTTTCAAATGGCTCATTGAATACCTGAAATTCATATTTTGAAGATAATTTTTTAAGATCAATAAAATCTTTTGCAATATTTTGATAATCGTCGAGTATAGCTACTTTAAGCATTTTTTTTGTTTGAAAGTAATATCCCTGAAATAATAAATATTCCACCGATATAATGATAAAATAGTAATACTTCATCAAATATTATCATTGCAAGAATTGCTGCAAGAATTGGCATTAAATGTAAATAAATTCCTGCTCTATTAGCGCCTATTAAAGCAACACCTTTTATCCAGAAAAAAAAAGAAATTATTCCAGGTAACAAAACCACATAAGATAAAACAAGAATAAAATTTGTATTAATTATAATTCGATTACCAATGTAAATATAATCTATTGCATACATTGGAATAAGAAATATTACACCAAAACCAATAACAACTTGAAGTAAAGTTATTGGAGATAATCCATAATTTTTTTTCTTTAAAAGAGCAGAATAAAGTGACCAAGATATCATTGCAAATAATGCAAATAAATCTCCTTTTTCAAAAGCTAAATTTTTAAAGACTTCAAAATCTGCTTTTGAAATTATAAATAATACACCTAGTAAAGAAAATATTACTCCCAAAACTTGAAAGGTATTTGTTTTTTCTATTTTTAAAATAATTGAAAATAAAATAATCATAACTGGAACAGTTGAGATCATAAGTACACCCGTAATTACTTGTGTAGTTTTTAAAGAATAAAAAAGAGCCGAATTAAAAATACTGACTGCTGTTATCCCTAAAAAACATAAAAGATAAATGTTTTTAAAAATTAATTCTTTTTTTTCAAGCATCTCTTTGTAAGTGAAAGGTAGTAAAATTAGAAACGCCAGTGACCACCTTAATATATTTAATGATATTGGAGGTATTTCATTTAAACCTGCTATCTTTCCAACAATAAAATTTCCTGACCAAAACAGGGCTGCTAGAAAAAGCAAAATAGATGCAATTATGATATTACTTTTATTTTCAAGCATTAAATAGAGTACTATAAAAGATTACTTTTAACTAAACCTTATTGAACTGTATGGTTGCAGATCTAAGTTAGTATTCTCACCTGAAATCATTTTAGATATGATTTTTCCTGATATTGCACCAAGCGTCCAACCTAAATGATGATGACCAAAAGAATAAAAAACATTTTTATAGTTTTTTGAAGGACCTAGAACTGGGAGAAAATCTGGTAATGTGGGTCTAAATCCAAGCCACTCATCTTTATGCTCTGGTAAACCATCTAGCATATCTTTTGCGTTTAATATCAAGTTTTTTATTCTAGACTTAGATGGGGAGTTTTCTAAACCTCCAAATTCTACTGTACCAACAACACGTAAACCCTGTTCCATTGGAGTCATTCCAAAACCTCTATTTGCATAAACAATTGGTCTTGAAATTAAATGATCATAATCTTTGAAGTGAACATGGTATCCTCTTTCTGTATCTAAAGGAATATTTTCATGTAATTTATCAGTTAATCTTTTTGAAAATGCTCCACATGCAATTACAAGTCTATCAAAAATAAATCTTTGCGTTTCTGTTCTCAATACAGGTTTTTCTTCATCAAAATCTATATCTTGAATATTTAATTTTAAAAATTTTCCACCTTTATTTACAAAATTTTCAAACAACTTTATTAAAATTTTTCTCGGATTCCTTGCATGCCTTGCATAATCATAAAATACACCACCATGATAAAATGGTTTTAAGTTTGGCTCTAAATCATGAATTTCTTTTTTATTAACTAACTGTTGTTTTACTCCCAATTGATCTCTAATTCTAATTTCTAGTTCTCTACTCTTCATATTTTGATCAGTCCAAACATAAAGAATTCCATTATTTTCAACTAACCCATCCAGATTAATTTCATCAAATAATTCGTCAAAAGCTGGTAATGATTGATCTAAAATTTGATGCATATTTTTAGCTGTGTGCATCATTTTTTCTTCCCTGCAATTTAAAATAAATCTTGCAAACCAAGGAATCATTTTCGGTACATAGTTCCATTTTAAAGCTAGAGGTCCTCTTGAACTAATTAACATTGAAGGAACGTCTGCTATTACATCTGGTCTGTTTAAAGGAACGGACGCATAAGGAGAAAAGTGACCAGCATTTCCATATGATGCTGCACTACCAGGCTCTTCTCTGTCAAAAAGTGTTACCTGAAAACCTTTTTTTTGCAAAAATAAAGCGTTGCAAACACCTTGAATGCCTGCACCAATAATTCCTATTTTTTGATTTTTTTCATCCACATTAGAAATATAATTTCTTAGAAATGCTTATTATATATGATATTTGATCGCGGGTTTATTTTACTTAAATTCCTAATTGCCTATAGAAATTAGGGTAATGTCGTCACTTAGCTAATTATCCACAGCAGTATTAATTACCATATTTGATATATCTGATAATTGTTTGTTAAGATCTGTATTAAAATTTTGCTTTATAATTTCAATGCCCAATTCCGATAATAGTTAAATCATCATCAAGTATATCGTTATTTGCTTTTATACCAGTCTCTTTGTAATCTTTTTTGAGACTTTTAAGTCTTATTTCCTCTGTAGAATTTTCAAGTTCTTTTTGTAAAGAAGAATTTTGATGGTTAAGTAAAAGTTTCTTAACTCCATCAATACCTATTTCGTTTTTATTTTCGTCCATACATTCTGAAAAACCATCAGTAAAACAATATATTCTTCCTCCATCTAATTTAAAAGTATCTAGCTTATAAACATTTTCATTTTTATGTTTGGCTATTGCAAGAGGAGTAGAAGAAGATGAATATTCAATAAAATCCTTTCCTTTTCTCAACAATGCTGGTTGATGACCTGCATTTGCAATTTCAATAATGTCTGTTTTAATATTATAGCATCCGACTATTGAGGTTATAAAAGTGCCTGGCGGATTAGTTTCATTTAAATCATTGTTCATTTCAAGTAGGATTTCATTAGGTTTAAATTTTAATCTAGAAAAAATTTTAAATAAAGTAATTGCCTTAGCCATAACCATACCAGCATTAACTCCTTTGCCAGAAACATCTGACAATGTGAAGTAAACAAGTTCATCATGTAAATAAAAATCGTAAAAATCTCCTGAAATTTCTCTGGCTGGAATATTTAGTCCATAAATTGGATAATTAGACAAATCTCTATTTGGCATTAAACGTCTCTGCACATTCATTGCTAATTTAATTTCAGATGAAACTCGGTTTTTCCATTTATTTTTTTGTTTTTCACTTTGTTCTAATTTTTCCATCAAAAAATTGTATTGGGTACCAATAATACCACTATCAGTAAATGGATCTTGGGGAGCTCTTAATGAATAATCCTCGGTTTTTGCTTGATTAGTTAGTACTTCGAGTAATTCGTGAGTATCTGTTGATGCGTTGTGTTCTGATATATTTAAACCAAGCTCCTCTTGGATTTTACCTACTCGAAGTGGATAAATATAATTTATAGATTTAAAAATTATGTATGAAGCAAAAAAGCAAAATCCACCAATGCTAAATGTTCCTATGATTTGAATTGTTAATTGTTCTAATCTTGTTTTATCTAATCCCATCATTTCGAAATCACCAAATATCGCAACTGATATAGTTCCCCACATACCTCCTACTAGATGAACAGGTATAGCGCTAACAACATCATCAATTTTTAATTTTTCTAATAAAATAATTGTTGAGCCTGATAAAATTCCTCCAATTGCTCCAATATATATTGCCTCTGATGGATTAACATAAGCGCAACTTGCTGTAATTGAAACTAAACCAGCCAAAGGACCTGTAATCATAAATAATGGCTCTGGTTTTTTCATTACGATAATACCCATTGCACTTGAAAAGATTAAACCAAATGATGCTGATAAAAAGGTATTAATTAATATCAATGGAATTTTTAAATCCATTGCTCCATTTGCGCCACCATTAAATCCAAACCAGCCGAACCATAAAATTAAAGCGCCAAGAGCAGCAATTGGTGTATTACTTCCTTGAAACAATTTTTTATCTTTATCTTTTCTAAATCTACCTGTTCTGCTTCCAATAATGAGTAATATTGCTAATGCCACCCAACCTCCAACAGAATGAACAACAGATGCACCTGCAAAATCTAAATAACCCATCTTACCTAGCCAACCAAATTTTACTGTTGGATTCGTAAAATCAAAAGCCCACGCCCAATGGCCTACTATAGGGTATAAAATTCCTGAGGTTATAAAAGTAATTATTACGTATGAGAAAAATCTAAGCCTCTCAGCAACAGCTCCAGATATGATAGTTGCTGCTGTTGCAACAAACATTGCCTGAAATACAAAATATGTTTGATAACCAGCAACCTTGGTTGTAAAAAAATAAAATTTATTACCAAACAAACCCATCACACTGGTTCCATACATCAATGCAAAACCAAAAGCCCAAAAAGTAACAACGGCTATTCCAAAATCTGTAATATTTTTAAGAGCAACGTTAATACTATTCTTACTTCTTGATAAACCAGATTCTAAACACATAAATCCAGCCTGCATCAAGAAAACTAAAATCGCGCAAATTAACAACCAAAACGTATCTAAATTCGCTTGTAGTACAGCTTCTAATCTAAACTCTGTTGCTTTGATTGCTCCTTTGCTTGTGAGCTCTAACTGACTTATTTTAGACTGTAGCTTATCAACCAAAATTTGGAGTTCAGCTACAGTCATAAAATTTTTTTTAATCTATAAGTTTTCTTGCTTCTTCAGCGTCTGTAATTATGCCATCAACACTAATTACTTTAACTACTTCAAATCCAGTACCTAAAATTGCATTTTTATATTCATCCTCAGATAAATTTGATTTATCTGCAAAAGTAGATACCGCAACCCCTTCTGGCCAAGAAACATTAACTGTAGCATCAGGACAAGCCTTTTGTAATGCTTCAGTGACCATTTTTTGACACTTGATACATATCATACCATTTACTTGTGCGATTTGCGTTTGGGCTGCAAATAAATTAGTGCTAAATAATAGAAAACCTATAGTTAAGACTATTTTTTTAAACATAATTTCCTTATTGTTTTATATAAATCGTATCATTTATACAAAAAACATACAAAATAAATTAGATCAAAATGGGGAAATATTATTTTCCAATCGAAATTAACGTTAAATCATCACTTAATTTATTTTCACCTGCAGCTTTCAGTACTTCTTTTGTGATTTCGTTTAGTTGTTTTTTTATATCCTTATTGAAGTTTTTCTCAATTATTTGAATTGATCCATCTATTCCTATTTCCTCACCTGAGCTATTTAAGCTTTCGGATAAACCATCAGTGAAAGCGCAAAACCTGTTATTTTCTAGCTTAACTTTGTGAGTTTTATAAATCGATTTATCTTTTTGAAGTATTACTCCCATAGGTGGAGAATTGCTCTCAAATTGCTCATAATTTCCTGATGATGATCTAATTATAGCTGGCTGATGACCTCCATTTACCCATCTTAATTCATCTGTCCTCATATTATATTCTCCTAATATACTAGTAACAAACATGCCGCCGGTTTTAGTTAAAAACAGATCATTATTCATATGAAACATCATTTCATCTGGATCTACTTGGTCTCTAGACATTATTTCAAAAAGAGTTGATGCTTTTGCCATTACCATTCCAGCATGAATTCCTTTACCCGCAACATCTGCGATAATAAAGTAAACGCTATCATTGTGAGGATAAAAACTAAAGAAGTCTCCCGAAACTTCTCTAGCCGCAATATTTATTCCATGTACAGGATAATTTCCCAAGTTTCTTTTTGGTAAGAAATTTTCTTGAACTTTTACCGCAAGTTTTACCTCATTTGATATTCTATCTCTCCATACTTTCTTTTCAGCTTCACTAGTTTCTAATTTGCTCATCAATCTGTTATAATAAAGTCCAATTACACCTCCTGCAGTGAATGGATCTTGTGGACCTCTAATAGTCAAGTCACCGGACTCAGACTGTTTTTCTAAAATTGTAATCAAATCATGTTCTACAGAAGTTGCATTATGCTCAGCAATATTCAAGCCTAACTCTTCATGCAAAGGACTTACTCTTAATGGATAAACATAATTTAAAATCTTCAATAAAATATATGATCCAAAAAATGAGAATGCGCCAATTGAAACAATTCCGATAAATTGTGCTGTGATTTGTTCTAGTCTGGTTAATCCTGTTCCAAGTATTTCAAGATCACTAAATAATCCTACAGCAATAGTGCCCCAGACCCCTGCTGCCAAATGAACAGGTACTGCTCCAACAACATCATCTATTTCAAATTTATTTAAAAATTCATTTACAAAAATTGCAACTACCGCTCCTATAATTCCAACAAAGATCGAAGTCACTGATGTCATTGAATTACATCCTGCCGTGATTGCAACTAAACCTGCGAGTGGTCCAAGGATTACATAATAAGGATCTGGTTTTTTAAACAAGGCAAATGAAATTCCAAGGCCTGTTAGTAAACCAAAAGAAGCAGCAAGAAATGTATTTATTAAAATTAGAGGAACTGCCTCATCCATAGCTCCATTACTTCCACCATTAAAACCAAACCAACCAAACCATAAAATTAAAGTTCCCAAAACTGCTAAAGGGAAACTTGATCCTGTAAATTTTCCTTTATTTGCATCTGAATATTTTCCTATTCTTGGACCTAAAATTAAAACAGCAGATAGTGCAATCCATCCTCCAACAGAATGAACTATTGTGCTTCCTGCAAAATCAACGAATCCTATATCTGTCAGCCATCCAGTTGTTTTAACTTGGCCTGTAACAGCAAGTAATTGCCTTGTTGCATCGATATTATTTAGATAACTCGAAGACCACGCCCAATGACCAACAATTGGATATATAATTCCGGTAGCAATAATTGTAATTATTAAATATCCATTAAATTTCATTCTCTCCGCAACTGCTCCTGATACAATTGTTGCTGCTGTTGCAACGAACATCGCCTGAAATACAAAATAAGTCATATATTCGGCCTGATCAGTTTTAAAAAAGAACAAATCAGTCCCGAAATAACCGTTGAAACTCTTTCCAAACATCAGGCCAAAACCAAATAGCCAAAAAATTACAACTGCAAGACCAAAGTCAGCAGCGTTTTTTAAAGCAACATTAATACTATTTTTATGTCTTGATAAACCTGTTTCCATGCACATAAAACCAGCTTGCATTATGAATACAAGAATTGCACAATCTATAACCCAAAGAGTATCTACAAATGATTTTACTGACTCCAAATCTATATTCTCCATTTTCCTCCCTAAGTTATTATCAAATTTTCACTCATCAAAGATAATAGATGGTCAAAATAGGTTTAGTTAATCTTTTTTTTTCCAAATTAAATAAAAAATGTAAGGTGAAAAAGCTGGAACTACTCCAAACCAAAACCATTCATCCCATCTAAAACTTTTATCTAAAAGTGGGCTTTTTAAACCGTTCCACCAAGTTAAATATCCTATTAATATTACCCATCCCAAACTTAGCGTAAAGTAAATTTTAAATTTTTTACTGAGTTCGTTAGAAAAAATATAAAGTATTTTTTCTTTTAGTTCTTGGATGTTCATTAATTTAACAGTTTGTTCTATTAAAATTACCTAAGGCTGTCATTGTGATTTGACAATTTCCGTCAACTTCTTTCGCAAATACCTTGTAGTTTGTAGCATCGTTGGAAATACATAAATTGTAACCCATATCATCTGTAATACTATCACTTCCTCCCAGTAAATTAGTTTCAATTGCGTTGGAAGTTGTCGTTGTTGGTGAGCATGATGTGCTAGTACTGTTTCTATAATATATTCCATTATCAGAATAATATTCTGATTGACCCAAAGATATTTGTTGCATAACATTTTCTGCAGCTTTTTTCTTAGCTGAAGATACATAGCCGTTGTAACTCATTATTCCTATTGAAGCGATTATTCCAAGAATAGCAACAACAACCAAAAGTTCTATTAAGGTAAAACCAGAACTTTTGGTGTTTTTAAAAAGAATACTCAAATTAAATTGTTAAAATTTAAATTGTTGAGCCTATTCAACAGTAACTTTAGTTTCTGATCTATTATCTGCTGAACTACATCCTGTTGTAAAACATGTCGTAATCGTAACTAAAGTATCGCTTGTTCCAATTACCCTTGTATATCCAACGTCAGTGTCTGCAGTCGCGTTACCTGTATCAGTAACAGCTTTAGCGCTTGTGTCGTAAGGGTTTTTAAAGTCCTCTAACGCTTCTTTTGCAGCCGTTGCAACAGTACCACCTTTTTTTCCAGAGCATGTTAATTTTTCATTCATTGCTTTAGATTCACCTAAATTACATTTCTGTAATTCTGCAGCTATATATTTGGCAACTGCTGAATGATTTGACTTAGCAGCTTGTTTTTTAGCTCCTGAAGTGTAGCCAGAGTATGCAACAACACCAACTGCCGCTAAAATTCCGATAATTGCTACAACAACTAATAATTCTATAAGTGTAAAACCTTTGTTATTTTTTTTCATAAATTGTTATCCTATATTATAATAAAAAATTTGTATATATATTGAAATTATATCTTTTAAAAGACAATTTCTATACTTTAAAACTAATCAAAATGGGTCATTTTTGTTGATTTAAAAGCGAAATTTAATAAATATTAATAATTATGTCATATAAAGTTACTGAAGAAGGAAACATATCTACTGTTCACTTAAATGGTGAAATTGATATGGACGTAACAGAAAAAGCAAAAGAAATTATTATGCCTTTAATTGAGGCAAAAAAAGAAGTTCATCTGAACTTAAAAGATGTTCAATATATGGACTCATCAGGAATTTCAGTCCTTATAGAAAGTCACCAAAAAGCCACTGAGTTAGGAACAAAAGTTATACTTAAAGAAATAAGTAAGTCTGTGCTTAAAGTAATTATGATGGCAAAGTTAGAGCAAATTTTAAACTTAGACTGAACAATGAGTGAAGGAACAATTTCAATAACTGAACAGAAAGATTTTGTAGTTAGTTCATCTAGTTTAAAAGAAGTAAGATCATTTTCAAGAAAAGTTTTTGAAAAATTAGATATCAATCAAGATCTAAAAGATGAGCTAGTTTTAGCAATTGCTGAGGCTGCACAAAATATTGTTAAACATGCTTACAAAGGTCAAGACACTGAAGATAAAATGGAGATAAAAATTTCATTGGATAAAGGTCAGCTAGAGATAGGATTTTTCGATAAAGGTAGACCGGTTGATAAAGAAAATATAAGACATAGAAATATTGATGATATAAAGCCTGGTGGCCTAGGAACTTACTTTATTCAACAAATCATGGATGCAGTTGTTTTTAAAGAAGGTGAAAAACCATGGATCAACCATTTGATCTTAACTAAGAATTTAAACTTTTAACCACCTATAATTGCTCCAACATTAAATATTGGAGAATACATTGCTATCATCAAACCACCTATCATCAAACCCATGAAAACTATCATGATAGGTTCTATCAAACTCGACATATTATCAACAGCTGTATCAAACTCTTCTTCATAGTAGCTGGATACAGATGTAAACATTTCATCTAAATTTCCAGTTTGTTCACCTACAGAAATTAATTGACTAAAAGTTGGTGGAAATACTGGTTCTTTTAAAAACAATTTTGTTAGAGTATCACCTGAGAAAACTCCCTTTTTAACATTTTCTAAAGCTTGTGTTACTACATCATTATTACTTACTTGCTTTGCTATCTCAATACTTTCTAGAAGGTTTACTCCAGCTGAGCTTAGATTACCCATGATTAAAGAAATTCTAGCAATTAAAGATTTTAAAATCATATCTCCAAAGACAGGCATTTTTAAAACTCTCTGATGCCATTTATATCTTATTGTTGGTATTTTTGTTGTTGTATATTTGAATATTATAAAGATAATTGCTACTACAATACCTAGCGTAAGTCCTCCTGCCCCCCTCATAAAATTACTAGCAGTCATAATTACTGCAGTTGGTGTTGGAAGTGCTACTCCCATACCCTCGTACATTTCTGCAAACACTGGAACTACTTTGATTAACATGAAGACCATAACTGTTATTGCAACCGTAAACATAACGACTGGATAGGTTAAAGCGCTTTTAATTTTTTTCTTAACTTTTTCTCTTTTTTCTAAAGAGTCTACTAATTTTAATAGAAAAACATCTAATTTACCACTTGCCTCTCCAGCCTTGATCAAATTGATATATATATTGTCAAATATCTTAGGGTATTTTTCAAAACACTTTGATAGCGTTATTCCCCCTTCTAAACTTTTTCTTATATCCTCAATTATTTCCTTCATTGTTGGGTGCTCTATTTGATCTCTCAACATTG
This sequence comes from uncultured Pelagibacteraceae bacterium, assembly GCA_902545405.1. Taxonomy (GTDB): domain Bacteria; phylum Pseudomonadota; class Alphaproteobacteria; order Pelagibacterales; family Pelagibacteraceae; genus Pelagibacter. The sequence goes on along the minus strand of CACCFT010000002.1, from coordinate 53,584 downwards.
AAAGGACATTTAATATAGGCAAACCAGCTTTTACCATAGTTGCAAATTGCTTTGAAAATATCATTACATCCTGAGGAGAAACCTTCTTTTTACCAAATGAAAAACCACCTTTTTTGCCCTTCTCTTTGGCGGCTTTTTTCTTTTTTACTTTGATTAAATTTGTAATTATAATTTTTTGTTCTTTTAACTTAAACGAGGCTTCTTCTTGATTAATAGCCTCTATCTCTCCCTCAATGTATTTGCCTCCAGATATACCTTTGTAAGTAAAAGTTTCAGATGACATAGTTAATCCATAGAGAGTACTCTGTCATACTCTCTAAAATTAAGGTCCCCAGTAAGAATTAATTCTCTTCCCATATCTTGCATTGTTCTAAATCCCTCATTGGAAGCTATTTCTTTTAATTCAGGAGTGGTTGCTTTTCTTAAAATTGCTTCTTTTATTGGTTTTGTAATGTTAAGAATTTCATAAATACCCATTCTTCCCTTGTATCCAGTATCTTTACATTTTGTACAACCTTTTCCTTTTTGAACTTTAGCACGAGAAGCTTGTTCAACAGTAAATCCTAAGTCAGCTAATGCTTTTGGTGTGATGTCTTCATCTGGCTCTCTACAATCAGGGCAAGTTTTTCTAGCTAATCTTTGAGCTAAAACCAAAGTTACAGCAGCACTAATTAAATAATCTGGTGTCCCCATATTCTGCAGTCTAGTAATCGTACTTGGTGCATCATTAGTATGAAGAGTACTAAATACCAAGTGACCAGTTAGTGCAGCCTTTAATCCAATATCAACAGTTTCTTTATCTCTCATCTCACCAACAAGTATTATTTCTGGGTCTTGTCTTAAAAAAGATCTTAAAGCTGTAGAGAAATTAAATCCGATATCATCTTTTATCTGAACTTGTCCAACTCCATCAAGTTCATATTCAACTGGGTCTTCTGCTGTCAAAATATTTAAATGAGGCTTAGAAACTTCTTTTAATATACTATATAGCGTTGTTGTTTTACCTGATCCCGTTGGACCGGTCACCAATACTAACCCTTGAGTTCCATGAATAGCTTTTCTTAAATTTTTAAGATCTGTCTCTTCGAAATTAAGTTGTTCAAGACTAATATCTCCAGCATCCTTGTTTAAAACCCTCATTACAATTCTTTCATTAGTAGCGGTCGGTAAAATTGAAAGTCGTAAATCAACAACTTTTCCATCTATTTTAAAAGGTATGGCTCCATCCTGAGGAAGTCTTCTTTCTGCAATGTCTAATTTTCCCATAATTTTGAATCTTGTTACAACTGCTCCATAATTTGAGTGAAGAAATTTCTTAAAGTGCTCTTGCTCCGTCAGTATTCCATCAAGTCTATATCTCACTCTAGATGAAAACCTATATGGCTCTATGTGAATATCAGATACCCCTGATTTTATTGCTTCTGCCACTACTGCAGTACTAAATTTAATTACTTCAGACTCGTTTTCTATAGCTTCAATGTCCTCTTCAGGTGGTTTTTCTAAAACTTCTGCCTGATCATCAACATCATAATCAAACGTCTTAGTTTTTTCCGCATTGGTTTGTCTTATGTCAGATATTGTTCTTTCACCATCCGCAAGCAATTTATCAACAAAATTTGATATATCTGATACTTTAGCTGCATGTAATTCAATATCCATTTTAGTTATTGTTCTAAGATTTCTCATCAAACTAAGTTTTGAAATATCTGAAATTGCTATATGTAAAACTTTACCTTCAATTTTAAAAGGTGCTATAAAATTCATATTTATATAATTAGAAGGTAGAACTGCCTTCAATTCGTCAGTAACCTCAATAACTGATAGATCTATAACATCTAAAGATTGATCTTTTACTAGGAGATCTAAAATTTTATCTTCGTCAGTTAAATTCAATTCAAAAACTGCATCGAGTTGAGATTTATCTCCGTCACCAGAAATTTTTTTTATTTCAGCTAAATCTTTTCCAGAGATAATATCTTGATCTATAAGAATGTTAATTAAGTTAATCTCAGACTCTCTGCTTATATTTATCATTACAAAATTCTTGGTGCTATAAACACTAATAGTTCATCAAGATTATCAGAATTTTCTCTATTCTTAAAGAGATTACCTATTACAGGTACATTGCCAATTGCAGGGATTTGTTCTTTTGAATTGACAACATTATTTTTTTTAATTCCACCGATTACTACAATATCTCCATCCGCCACCAATAATTTTGTTACAATTTCCATTTTATTAACAGCTGGCGTGTCACCTGGTACTGATCTATTTGGTGTATCGTTATTAACTTGAATACTTAAAAGTACATTTCCATCACCAATTATACTTGGTGTTACCTCTAATTTTAAAGCAGCTTCTTTAAAAGCTATTGTCGCTGCTCCACCTCCTTCTCCTGGTGCCTCATAAGGTATTTCCTCTCCCTGAGTAACAGTTGCAACTTGATTATCTAAAGTAAAAACTTTGGGATTTGATATTGTTTTACCAAAACCCATTCTTTCTAATGCGGTGATTTCAGCTTTTAAAACACCTGACCCAGTCTTTTTTAAAATTCCTATACCACTTGTAGGATTTGTTATTGCAAAGTTTGCTAAGCTATCAGTCGCTTCACCTAAGTTAGCAGCAGTGCCTGGATCATCAATATTCGTACCTGAACTTCCTCCAGCTAAACCTCCTACAGTTCTTCCACCCCTTGCATAATAAGCGCCTAATCTTGTACCTAATGCTTTTTCAAAATCAGAATTTGCTTCAACAATAAAAGCTTCAATCAAAACTTGTTTTGTTCTTATATCAATTTCTTTAATTACTTTATCTACTACATCTAAATCTTTTTCTTTTCCTCTTACAATTATTGATCTAGTGGTTGTTTCCTCAGTAATTTGTATTGGCGTAAAAGAGCTGTCACCAGATGACTGAGTAAATAATTCATCTATTGTCTGCTTAGCTTGTGCTGGTGTTATATAATAAAGTCTAAATATTTCTGAATAAATTGGCTCAACACTGTCTTCTAATTCAACCTTCTTTTTCACAGCTTGTGCTCGCTCAGATTTGTATGTTTCTTGGGCAGTTAATGTTTCTGGTGCGTGAACCCTTATTAAATTACTATTTACATCAACATCAGAAGCATAATTTTTCATGTCTAATAAAGCTTGAAATGCTTTGTCCCAAGGAACATCAATAAGTTCAGCTGAAATTGCTCCTGCAACTTCATCTCCAACTAAAACATTAATTTCACCGATTTTGCCCATTAGTTTCATGGTTTCTTTATAATCTAGATTTTTAAATTTAAGAGTAACTCTTTGTTTAAGCAGTGGGTAATCATCAGGTATAATTAAATAATTTCTTTGTGATTCAGAAGATATTTTTTTTCTTTTCCCTAATTTTTTTACATCACCTTCAACAGGTTTGGGACCCATTTCAAGTGTTTTGGCTACTTCTGATTTTCCGCTATCAACTATTTCTTTGTTCTTAATTAAAGGTGTATTATGTTTGAAAGGTTTATCATATTTTTTTAAACTTTGGCAACCGTTTAAAGCAAATAAAAGAAATATTAACCCTAAAACCGAATAGAATTTTTTAATATTCATCGGTCTCTCTTACAATATTATTAAAATCTATAATCATGTATTTGCCGTCAGATTTTTTAAAAATAGCTTCTGTTAATCTTAAATCTATCAATTGAATTTCGCCTAAAAACTGGCCGAGAGTTACTGTTAAAAATTCACCACCAGAGTTGACTAATGAAATATAGCTATGATCTTTACCAGAAATTAGTCCTGCTAATTTAAAGTTATACAAACTCATCTCATTATCTTGCTCTCCATCTGGAATATTCGATGCAGAGGTGGTACCTTCGTTACCAGCAAAAGGATCGTTAAGAGGTACCTCTTCTTCATCTTCCAACTCTTTTGCAATTTCATTAACTCCTTCTAAAACCTCTTTTTTCTTTCCATGATTATCAGCAAAAGATAAACTCAAAAATAATGAAAAAATTATTATTATTAAAACTTTAAAAAAACTCATCAGGTAATCCTACAATTGTTAATTCACCTTGTGCTATAATCGCTCCAGTTGAATCATTTTGTACTATACTTATAGTCTCTTTGTCAAAATTTAACATTTTATTTTGTCTTGAAACAGCTCTTTTAAACTTAATATAACCTAAAAAATTACCTTTTATTTCATAGTCAACTGGTATTTGATAATATGAAACCATATCTTTAGTTATGTTATTTTCTGATTGTTCTGCAATCCCTGACTTGAAAATAGGCTTGGGTTTTTTCTTTTCAATTTTGGATATAACTAGTCCATTAACAGCAGCATATTTGCTCAAACTATCATAAAGGTCTTCAACTTCTGCTTTTGAATGAAACAAAGTTGAGGTTTTTTCAAATTCAGGTTTCATTTTTTTTATTCTGGCTTTAAAAGTTATTATCTCATTTTCAAATTGAGCAATTTCATCTTGCTTTAATGTCTTATCTTCAAATTTTGATTTTCTCTCTTTAACCATTGGATTTAACACTACATAATAAATTATTAAAAAAAGTATAATTGCTCCAAAGCCAGAACCAAATTTTATAAAAGTCTTTTTATCTATAGTTGATAACTTTTGCTTTAGATCATCCATTGTTATGTTTTTTAGGTCCATTATATTTGCTCCAATACACAAGCCACTTTAAAGCCTTTCATGGTTTGAGTTCCTTGTTGTTGACCCTGTGGCAACGTCATGCTTGCTAACGAAGCTTGAGAAATCAACTTTTTATTATTTAAGTTACTTATGAGTTTTAAAATATCTTGATCGCTAAAAGCAGTTCCCTCTATTACAATTAAGTCTGATCCATTATATTCTATTTTGCTAAACTTAACTCTTTTAGGAACTGCTGATGCGATTTGAGCTAAAACTCTAAAACTGACGGTTTTATTTGATTTAATTGATTTACTTAATTCAAGTGACTTAAGCATAAAACCTATTTCTTTTGCATATTTGTTTTTTTCTAAAGTTTTTAATTCATGATTTTGTACAATTTCATCATAGCCCTCTATTTTTTTATTTAAGTTGGTAATTTGCCAAAAAGATAAACCAAATAAAACTATATATATAACTGCTACTACACCAACAATTCCTTTAAAAGCAAAATTAGAAAATGCTTTAGCTTTTTTTTGAGCTATCATATTTTCTCTGTTTGGTAGAAGATTTATATTTTTTACAGCTGTTACAAATTTGTAATAACCAAATACATCAAGTTTTCTAAAAGCTAATCCCATAACTGTAGAGAAGTAGGATCTATTATCCATTTTAATGTCATTTTCTAATTGAGCTGGAATTTTTATACCATCGAATGGATCAAATAAATTGTATCCGGTATTAACCATATTTTTTCTAAAACTTCCAAGATAATCTTCAACATTAGTTAAATTTGAAGTTACTTTTAAATTTCTAATTCTCTTTTCATATTTTTGCTCAAAGTCTTGAACAGCTTGCTTAACTTGTGTCATGTATCTTCTAACAAGAGCATCCATTTCTTCCTGGTTATTACTTTCCTGTAAAGTTTTTCTATCTTGAGATCTTATAAAAATATCAGTTATGATTGGATTATTTTCGTAAAGTATCATGACATAATTTTCATCTAATCCAAATTCTAGAACAGCCGTTAGGTTCGAATCTTCAATTGATCCTGCAATTTGATTTATTTGGTCAACTGCAGATTTTAATGCAAAACATTTTACATCAATAATAACTGCATTTAATCCACCCTTTTTAATGATATCTGTATAACTGTTTATGTCTGAAAGTTTTGAAGCAACAAACAATATATCCATTGTGTTGCCCGTTTTATCTCTATTTATAACTTGATGGAAAATTGAGTAATCATTTAAATTATCTGTAAGTTGCACTAAATTTTCCCAAAGTGAATCTGTATCTATAGCTTTTTTTAATTCTTCATCAGTCATCAATGGAGCAGTTACCACTCTTATAATTGCACTTGTAACAGGTATTGCTATTGCGGCATTAGTAGTATTTATTTTTGATTTTTGAATAGCTAGTTTTAGTTCGTCTGCAACCTTGTCTGGATTTTCAAGTACAGTTCCATTTTCAGAAATGCCATCAAATTTATGTACGTAGAATTTATCAAGAACCCATTGATTTGCTTTATTGCTGGAAACTTGTGATAGTCTTATTTCACTTGGAGTTAATTCAACACCTAGGATTTCTTCACCTTTAATTGACTGTTTTCCTAATCTATTTTTTAATAATTTATTAAAAAATCCCTCTTTTTTTTTTCCTTCATCCCCTTTAGGAACAGGCGGACTCGACTTATCTTCATTTGACTTTTTTTTAAATAGGTTTGCAAAAGGATTTTTCATAAATTTTATAAACGAATTTTAACTTTATACTCAACTTTTACTAGAATAAAAACAACAGATATTCAAATTGGGTTTTTTACAAAATTTAATTGGTAAAACAAGTGAATTTTATAGTACATATAAGTTTATGTTTGAAAAATTAGAAGAGTTAGCAAAAAATAATAAAAAAATTTCAGATTTTCACATCAGATCAGGTTCACCGCTTGCATATCGACAAACTGGTGAAATTATTAAAGTACAAGAAGTTATGGTTACGGCCCAAGATCTAAAAGACTTGCTTACAATGAATTGCAACGAATACGAATTAAATAAATTTGATAAAACTCATGAGCTTGATACTTCAGTTTCATTAAGTGGTTTAAGATTTAGAGCAAATTTTTATAAAACAATTAATGGTCCAGCATGTGTTTGTAGAAGAGTGGAAAGTAAAATTCCTGATATGGATCAATTTAATTTACCCCAGGCACTTTACGATATTGTAGACTTTCACAAAGGTTTAGTTTTAGTAACTGGTCCAACTGGATCAGGAAAGTCAACAACACTTGCAGCTATAGTAAATGAAATTAATAAAACAAGAACTTCAAATATAATAACTGTTGAAGATCCAGTAGAATTTATTCATACAGACAACAAGAGTATTGTTTCGCACAGAGAAGTGGGTAAACAAACTGAAACTTTTGCAGCTGCATTAAAAGCTGCTTTAAGAGAAGATCCTGACGTAATATTGGTTGGCGAAATGAGAGATCTAGAAACTATTAGTTTAGCATTAACTGCAGCTGAGACAGGTCATTTAGTTTTTGGAACACTGCATACAAGTGGAGCTCCAAGCACTATTAATAGAATTATAGATGTATTTCCTCCAGAACAACAAGAACAAATTCGTGCTCAAATATCTACGTCACTTAAGATGGTGGTTACACAAAGACTTTTGAAAACAAGAGACGGACTGGGTAGAGTTGGTGCATTTGAAATCATGAAATGTACTCCACCTATACAAAACTTAATTAGAGAAGCAAAAATCCATCAAATTCCAAGCATAATGCAAACTGCTGTTAGAGATGGAATGATTACTATGGAAAAATCTCTTGAAGAATTAGTGAAATCTGGGAAGATAGATCCTGGTGCAGCAAGATCAGAACATTAAAGGTTTTACTATTTTAGAATTGTTAGTGGTTATAACAATTGTTGCTATAATATCTGCGGTTGCTTATCCAAATTTTTCTGATTGGCGTCAAGATAGAGAGTTAAGAGCAGCTATGGAAAAAACAGCCACAATGTTAATGTCAGTCAATACATTAAGCCAAAGAGGTAATTATCCTTTTGTGCAATTTAGAATCACACCCAATGGAACGAGTTCAACAAAATTTTCATCAAAAGGTATGGATTCAACAACTTTATCAACACGATTAAATAACGCTCAAAATATTGAGTGTGATATTTCAAGTAGTAGTTACTGGGATAACAATCAAGTTGATGAAACTACTAAAAGTATTTCTACTCATATTAGTAGAGATGGAGCAGTATGTTTTTCAAAAGATGGAAGCTTTTTTAAAAGCACTGGAGGATTGAAAGGAAACTTAAATATAAAAATTGAGAATAGATCATCAAATCAATATTTTATATTATGTACAACCTCAAATGCATCTAAAGCTGGAAAATGTCCTATAGATCAAGGCGGAGGATTAGAAAAACCTGCATACTTGGTTGAGTGGACAAGATTTGGTAATATAAGTAAATTTAAATGGAGTGGAAATGATTGGACTAGACAAAATTAAAAAATTTGAGAAAGGCATGACTTTGCTTGAAGCTTTGGTATCTACAGCAATTATTGGCATTGGTTTTGTAGCTGTATTTCAAATGGTTAATTATTCTGTTCAATCTATTGATGTTTCTGGAGAAAGAACTAAAGCTAATTATTTGGTCTCTATGGTTGCTGAAGATTTAATATCAGAAAGAGACTCAGATTCTCCTAAAACAGATGTTAAATTTAAAGACTATTTACTAAGTAATTCTTGGAGTATGTCTAATTGCTCTAATCGTAATTCATCGCTATCTAATTTTAATAATGCGGCTCAAAATAAATTTGAAAAATGGGACAAACGTTTTTCAAAAGAAAGATTGAGATGCAAAGGAAACAAAGACTCAAAAATTTTGAAAATTTATGAAATATGCAACAATAATGCTGCAAGTAATAATTGTAAATATAGCAATACAAAGAATTATTCTGGTACTGGTATTTATGAAAAATGGTACTTGGGAAAAATGGAAGTGAATCTTAATGACGGAAAAAAAAAGAAATATCTATACTTTCAAATTAATTAATGAAAATAAAATTAAGAAATAATTCTGGAGTGACATTAATTGAAATACTTATTGGTATTTTAATTTCTGTAGTAATGATGGGAGCAATGTTTACGTCTTACACAGTTGTTAATAACACGTATTCACAAGTAACTGACAGAGCGAAAATATCTACAGCAGGTAGAGATGTTGTAGGAATGATTATGAGGGACATAAGGAACGCGGGATTTCAATATTTTAATGATAACATTCAAACCACTAACGAGCATTCCCCAATATTAATAACTAAATACACTAATTTTTCTCAATGCGATAAAATTGATGTGGTGTATGGAGATGTAAATTATAAAAAAAATAGAACACCAGAATATATCTATGAAAGATATAAAATAACCTATAAATGTAAGCCATCAACTATTCCTGACAAAACTTTACCTAAACTAGGCGGAGGTGGATATCCTCCAATAGATGCTTTTGCAGTTTACAAATCAAAAGTTAAATGGAACGCAACATCTAATAGATGGGATAATCCATCTACTGATAACAATGATAAAACTTATGATGACCAACTAGTAGTAGATTATGTAGTTGATATGATTTTTAATCCTGTTGATGAGAAAGGAAAATTAATTAGCCCACCTCCTTCACCAACAAATATAAATAAAGATTTATTATATAAGATTAAAACTGTTGATATTGGATTAACAGTTAGGTCTACCAAAGATTTTTTTAGAAATTCAAAAATAAGGAATGTATTAGCTTTAATGGACACAAAAAGGAATAAAGCAAAAACTGATAAGTATTTAAGAGATACAATAATAGTAACAGCTCACGCAAGAAATTTAGGAGCGCAATAATAATGAAAAAAAATGAAAAAGGTTTTGCTCTAGTATTATCTTTAGTCTTAATGTTGGCTATGTCTTTAATGGGAGGGGCATTGATTGTAATTTCAGCTGGAGATCATCAAAGCAATAATAAGAGTGATGAGTATCAACAAACATTTTATGTGGCCGAAACAGCTTTAATTGAAGGAGAAAAGTTTGTTTTAAATCAATTTTTAGGACCTTGGGACATAAGAACTCATAAAAGAGATACTGCGAAAAGAAATCTTCCTTCTAATTCAAAAAAATGGAATGGTAGTATGGGTACTTCAAGAAAAAATTACAATTCTAGTAATAGTTATTATTACGATACTCAAAATTATTGTGCCAATAGCTTTAAAGATTTATCAAAACCAAATAGCGCTCCGAATTTCTATGATGTTGTATCTTCCGAAAGTTGGAACTTTGGAAAAGTAATATCTGATAGCTTCAGATCTGCCACCTCTGAAGAAAAAAAAGAAGCAGAAAAATTACAAAATTACTTTTATGAATTTTTTGTCATAAGAATAGGTGCCGCACCCTTTAGAGGTACTGGTTCTAGTGTAAAAAAAGGATCCACAGATAAAGGTAATGATGGCATGGCTTACAGGATTTATGGCTGTGGCTTAAAAAAAGGCAATGATAGGATGGTAGTTGCATTAGAAAGTGTGATTGTATTACCTAAATAAAATGACGACAAATATAAAGAGTTATACTAATATTTCTAAATCTTTATGAAAAATTTAATCAAATTTATTATAGTTTTTTTAACTTTTAGTTCACCTGTCCAAGCTGCTTGTGATTTTTTAATTGATATTGGAGATAGTGGTAAAAAAATTTTTGATAAATTTGGTCCACCGTTACCAGGTTTTAAAGGTCAATTTTATATGCCAGTTCAGTCACCAGAGTTATGTCCAAATGATAATTTAAATGATGATATTGCAGTAGAATATGTATTTTTAGGCGAAACAGAAGATGCTGCAAAATTAGCAGCTATTAGAATGATTGTTATGAATGATGGTAAAAACACTGAGAATAATAAATTAACATTAATGAGATATGTTAAAAAAGTTTATGGTGATTTTGATACAGGACAAAATCCACAAATTTTTGATAGTTTCAAAATTTGGGAGAAAAGTAATAATGATGTCATTGTATATAAAAGAATGCTTGGTGAAGAAGAACTTTTTGAAGAAGAATTAATGATTACAACTGTAGAATACGATGAAAAATTAGGTAAATTTTACTATGATCTTGAAGTTGAGTTAGAGAAAACGGAGCAACAACAATAATTATGAAATTAAAACTTTTAATTTTAAAAATCATTTTAATTTTATCTTTTTTTTCAAATAATGGTTTTGCAAAAAATTTACCGCCTGGTTCTGGAATATCGGATGTTCCAGCTAATGTATTAATCCTTTTAGATAAGTCTGGAAGTATGAGTGTTAGAATGACGAGTGGAGATGGGTTTTCTTATCCTTACAGTGTTGCAACAGATAATAGTGGGGATGTTTATGTCGGTCAATATTGGGTACGTGGAATAAAAAAATTTACTTATTCAACAAAGAAAAATGATACCAGCTTTGCAAGTAATGGAATTTATAGAGGATCAGGTAATTGCAGATCTTATTATCCTATGAATATGAAAGTGCATAATAATAAATTATATGTTGCCTCTTATTATCAACATAGATTTTTTAGGATTGATCTTTCAAACGGCAACTGTGATTGGAACGTATATTTACGAAATCCAAGACAAATTTCGATTGCTCAAAATTTTATGTATCTTGCTGGAAATGGGGGTATGTTGACGTACAATATATCTGGAGCAACTCCTTCAAAAGTAAACTGCTCTTATTCTGGTCATTTATACCGTTTCGGTCGTTATTATGGACAGACCCCAGATTATAAAAGAGAACATTTTTATACGCAATATTATCGTTACCTTTACAGATACACCATTGGAAGTAACGGTTGCATAAATACAAATTGGTCTAGCAGAATTTTTGTATCCAATTGGTACTACTCATATGGAATGGATCATCATCCATCAAATGAATTTATATTATATGGTAATGATTGGACAAATCATAGAGTTGCTAAAGTTACATTAAACTCATCAAGAAATGGTTATAGCTCAATTAAAAACGTTGGAAGGTATGGAAGAACTGCATCAAAGACTGGAAATGTTAGAATGTATTATCCATGGGGTTTAACCGTAGATAAAGTTAACAACAGAGTGCTAAGTTCCAATTATAATAAACAAACTATTCAAGCATTTGACCTGGATTTAAATTTTGATAAAGAATTTGGAGGCTCTGCTGGAACAAGAATGACGGGTGCCCATGAAGCTATTCAATCAATTGTTACAGATAGTTCTTTAACAGCAGGAGTAAATTTTGGATTTGGTTACTGGTCATGGGATAATTATGGGTCTGGTTTTAGATCTTGGACTGGCGATATTACTAATGGAAGAGCTACTCCTTGTACTAGTAGAGCCTGTATAAAAGTAAGAGCACATAAACAAGGGGCAGCAAAAATTAATTCTATCATTAAAACCGTTTCTCCTGGTGGTGGAACAAATGCTGACAACTGGGCAAAGCAAGCTGAAGAATATTATTTGCACAATACTTTATCTCCAATAGATAAAAACCTAACTTGTCAAAATAGCTATGTTTTAGTTATAGGTGATGGAGATTGGTATTATCACAACAATGCTGCTAGGAGAGTTTCAAAATTATTAAATCAACATAAGATAAAAACATTTACTGTAGCTTATGGAACCGGACTATCAAATAGTGGTGTAAGAAACTTTAATAGGATGGCACAAACAGGTGGAACTAATAGCGTTATCGTAGCAAGAACTACTCAATCTCTAAAGACACAATTAAAAGCTGCAATATCACAAATTATTGCTCAGAAATTATCTTTCTCTGCACCTGCAATTACAGCAACAATTGAACAAGGTGGATCTTTATATCAAGCTCAATTCGATTATGAGCAAAATAAAGAGTGGAAAGGAACCTTAAAAAGTACTGCGATAGACTCAAATGGTAATGTTGGTAAAAAGAATTGGGATGCAGCCGAATTGCTTGAAAAAAGAAATCCAGATGACAGAAAAATTTGGACCCACCTTCCAAACACATCTGCAAATTCTGGTTACAGTAATTTAAATAATTGGGTCACATCAAATTACCAAGATATTGATAAATTGTTTACTCATACTAATAATGAAGTGCCAAATTATCATAGTAAAAGTGATAACCCAACTAATACACAAAGATGTAAGAATGTTGCCTCAGTTCAAAATGATAATGAAGATGACATTAAAGGGCTAATACAGTTTATTAGAGGACAAGATTATTTTGATTATGATGGTGATTGTAATTTAACTGAAACAAGACCTAACCCTCTTGGAGATATTTATCATTCAGAATTAGTGGTAGTTTCAAAACCATCAGCTGAAACAGCTTTTGCTGGAAGAAATCAAGAATCTTACTGGAGATCTGTAAAAAATTATTCTTCATTTGCACAAAAACATTCTTCAAGAAAAGAAACGGTTTATGTTGGTGCGAATGACGGTATGCTTCATGCATTTGACGGAAAAACAGGTCAGGAAATTTGGGCATTTGTACCACCATTTATTGCATCGACTATGCCAAATATGGTTAACGTAAATTTAAATAGAAGTGGGGTTGGTGGTTCTAATGCTATTTATGGTGTTGATGGATCTGTTACTGCGCATGATATGTTTTATAAAGGTCCTTATGATCTTAAAAAAGAATGGCATACAATACTTATGGTTCCATATGGTAGAGGTGGGGCAGGATTTTCTGTATTAGATATTACAGACCGAAATGCACCAATGCATTTATATTCAGTGCTTAATGATGGAATTCAAACCCAAGTCCATGTAATGGATCATAATGGAACTATCTCAAGTTATGATTACATCAAAAAGATTTATGATTTAGCAAGTTTCTTTGAGTCTATTACTGTAAGTTCGAATAATAAAGGTGACTTAACATGTAAAAGTGATCAATCAACTGACTGTCAGGAAAGTAATGTTTGGACTTTAGATGTTCCTAATTTGAGTAAATCTGATATTTCAATATTTATTGACGATAAACCGTTTAATAACTTTACAGTTAAGCCCTCTACAATCACAATACCAGCACCACCTAGTGGCGGGCAAGCTCAAACAAAAGCAGCAACCGAGATTTATTTGAGTGGTAAAACATTAAAATTTTATGGATCAGATCCATGTGCAAGTAATCCAAATGCAGCTTGTAACTTAGAAAGTTCAAATATGGCTTTACATATTAAACCTGGTTCTGCACAAACTGGAGTGTTAACCCAACCTGAATATGATTATAGTGAATTAGGTGGAACTTGGTCGTCACCTAGAATTATAAGAATGCCAAATAAAGGTCCAGGAGATAATAATTTAGAAGATGATATTTATGTAGCAATTATGGGTGGAGGATACGGTGTTCAAAACTCAGGAGTTGGTTCTAATTTAACAATTGTTAATCTTGAGGATACAACGTTCCCAGGTAAACTTGAAAAAAGAATAGATATTGAGGATATGCTTACGAATGATATCGTCAATTCGACACCAGGTTCGCCGGTTGTAATAACCGCAGATACCGCAAGAGGAATTGATTTTAGAGGTGCACTTGTCTACATCAGCGATCTTGAAGGAAAAATTACTAAGTTTAATTTAACCAATAATAGAAATGATGGAACAGGTAAACAAATTAAAATGTATGATAGCACCACACTTTTTAAAGCTGGATCTAATCAGGCAAATGGAAGATATATGTATCACTCGATGGATGCAACCATTGGACAAACAACTAATTCACTATGGTTGTATGCTGGCACAGGTGATTATGAGAGAATTGGTAATACAAGTAAAGGGACACAAAACTTAATGATTGGTATTAGAGATCCTAATTATCCAAACTACAAAAACGTATCTGTTCCTAAAAAAGCAGACGATTTAACAAAATGTAAAAATACTACTAAAGACACAACTGGTGCAAAATGTCCAACATCTACAGATACTGGGTGGTACATCGCATTAGATAAGGCTCAAAAAGTTACAGCTGAACCGACAGTTTCTAGTGGACTGGTATATTTTCCAATATATCAACCTACATCCTCTGTAAACAAATGTAGCCTTGGAGATGCGTTTATATGTGGAGTAGATGATGAATGTGGAACTAATGTTTCATCAAAACTAAATAATTTAAGAAAAAGTGATACATGTAAATATGTTGGTCAAGGTGTTCTCTCAAAAATTGTAGTTTTTGCAGGTAAGTTATTTGCAAATATTGCCGGTCAATCTGCTGGTGCTATCAAAGATTTAGTTAGCGTTGAAGCTGCAGCAGGTGGAACTGATACCTACAGAAGTTCTTGGAGACAGAACTATTAATCAATAGACTTTTATGAAAAAGATTTTACTTAGTATAATCTTATTCTTTTCATTTGGCTCTTTAGGTCATGCTACTTGTCTTAAAACAATAACTACCGCGCTAACTGATGTACAAACTTGTGGAGCAAGTGAAACCTTAACTGTTAAGTCAACTGGTTCAATAGTATTTAGTGGATCTAAAGCAGTAAGAGCAAATAATGGTGTTGGTGCATCAAATACAACCGTAATCAACCATGGTTTGATAAGTGCAACGGGTGATACCATAAATATGAAAAACGCCCCTGGTACAAATAAAATTACTAATTCAGGTACAATAAATACAGCTCAAAATGAAAATGATAGCAGTGGTATTGCTGTTTTAGTTCAGAAAACAGATAACACTGAGATTGTTAATAGTGGAACTATTCATGGTGGAAATACTGCTATACAAGGTCTAACAACTGACGATATAACCATTACAAACAGTGGTACTATTTCTGCAAATTTGAATACTTCTCCTGCCATTTACCTTACCAATGGAACAGATGCAACAATAACAAACACTGGAACTATTACAAGTTTAAGACATGGGATTAGACTTGGTAAATCTCATGGTTCATTCAATAATGCTACAATTATTAATTCTGGTTTAATTGCTGGCACAACTCATAATAATAGAAATTCAATATATGTTAGCGATGATGACAATGTAACTTCGGGATTTAATTTAATAACAAAAGGAGAAGGACATTATGATGGTAAAATTCTACTTAGTGATCAAAACGGAACAACCGGTGTAACATTTTTCGACTTTACGTTAGATTGTAGTATTTCAAGAGATCAGACCATAGAAATTCATGAAAAACAAAATGTAAGGATAATTAATAATTTATGTGGGAATGATACTTATGAAATTCTAGATTCAAATTTAAATCCAGATGCAGATAATTCTGAAACAAATGGATATTTAAGAATTTATGGTGAAGATTTAGATATTGATAGCCATAATAAAAAATATCGATCTGAAATATTTTTATCTAATTTAAATGATATTTTTAATTCGGTTTCAGAAGAAAAAAAATCTAGTGGATATTACTCAGTAAAGAAAAGAGATAATATTTATAAAAGTAAAACAAGTGGTGTAACGGGAGACTTTAAAATTGAAAACGATAACTTTACACCTTTTTTAAGTTATTCTAGTCAGCAAGCAAAATTTAATAATGGCGAAGCTTTAGATAGTGAAAATATTATGGTTGGTTTAAAAAAAAATTTAGATTATAAAAAATTTGAGTTTTCTGTAATTCCAATTGTAGGATTGAGTAAAAACAAATCTTTAGATCTTGAAACTGAAACTCAACAAAAAATTTTAAAAGAAAATTTAGGGCAGTTTGCAGCATTAAATTTAAAAGGGTCAAGAAAATTAGCAATCAATAAAAGCCAGAATTTAAATATTGAGGTTGATGGCAAATATGGTTTAAAAAGACTACCGACTTATTTATCATCATTTACCGATGGTGATCTTTCAATCGATGAGGCAGTTGATCAGGTATTATCTATGGGTTTTAATGTTGAATATTCAAAGACTTTTGAAAATGGCTTTGTGCTTAAACCTTATTCAGGTGTTTCTTTAAATAAAACTTTAAGTGGAAAAATAGATATCATTGCAGATGGTGAAAGAAAAGACATGGCCCATTATATGGATGATGATTTAGCAGTAAAAGCTGGTTTAAGTATCAGCAAAAATACTGATAATTTTGGCCTAAACTTTAATCTAGATTTTAATGAACAAAATGGACTTAAAGACAGCCAAGTGAGTATTTCATTAACAAAAGTAATTCAAAATAATATTAGCAAAAAAATTGAGGGGCTACCCATTGATCCAGAACTAGAGAAATTATTTGATCAATTACAGCTAGCTAAAGAAAATGAGAGATTGGCTGAGATAAGTGGTAGAGCAGTTGAAGAAAATGGAATAATGAAAGAAATGATTATTCAATTGATTAAAGAAAATAATAAACTCAAGACTGAAAGAAATCTTCTATTAAAAAACTAATTTAAATATTTTTATAAAACCTAACTTATTATTAGAATATATCTCTTCCTCATAAACTTTAAAAAATATTTTATATTTTTGTTTATCATCAATTGAAAGTTTATAGTAAATTTGTTGCAAAGTGTCAGATTTTAAAATATTTAATTTTTTTTTTCTCCCCAATAAAATAATAAATAATTTCAATTTCAGTAAATTAATTGAATTTATATTCAATATTGATCTTATGACTATGTAAATTAGTAATGGAGCGAAAATCCAGACAAATATTTTTGAAAATTGTAAATTTAAGATTTTTTCAACAAAATTTTTTCTTTTTTTATTATCATAAGATAATAGATGTTGTGTCCATACAAAATCAGTATAATTGAAATAAAAACTTAAAGTTTTCATAAATCTAGATGAGAACAAACCTTTTGAAGAAAAGTCATCATTATTAAAAACATTATTTAAACTGTTAATAATATTTTCCTTAGGTATAGCTCTTGTGGGATCTACTCTCACCCAACCCTTATCATCTAACCAAACTTCTGCCCAAGCATGAGTATCTTTTTGTTTAAATGAATAAAAGTTACCGATTTCATTCAATTCTCCACCATGGTAACCAGTTACGATTCTGCTCGGTATGCCACCTAACCTTGAAAGTAAAACAAATGTTCCCGCATAATATTCGCAATATCCTTCTCTATCGTTAAAAAAGAAATTTTCATAATTATTTATTGATGTTTGGTTTGGACTTAAATTATAAAAATAAGAACCATCAGAAAATTTATTATAAATTTTATTTATAAAGTCCTCTTTTGTAGAATTATTATTTTCATTAACCCATAGTTTTAATTTATTTGAAACTGACTTAGGTAATAAAGTATAATAACCTTTAATATCCTCATCTAAGTCAAAAGTAGTTTTAATATTATGAAATTTAATTTGTTTTTTTCTGTCTATCAGATCTCTGCTAATAAATATTTGATTAAATAAATCTTGTGAGATTTTAATATCTTCATTTGCTAACTGTGAATTCTTTAAACTAGGTATCCACTTTTTTTTGTAAGGTTCTAAAATTATTTGATAAGAATTGTTTAAATCTGTCTTCTCAGAGATTTTAAAATTATCTTTAAATTTACTAAATAAAAAATAATTAGATGATGGTCTCCAAGATTGATTGTCTTCCATATAATCAAATATTTTTACCCTAAAATACAGATCATCTTGTCTATAACCGTTGTTTATTAAGGTGAATATCTCCTCATCAGAATTAGAGAATTGACTAAAAGAACCTAAACTTATTGTATCTGGAATGCCTAAAGAACTTGCTGAATTATCAAATAGTCTAAAGTTAACCTCTGCTCTTGGAAATATTAAGTAAAAAATAATTATAAAGGGGAATATACTTAGTCCAAAACCTAAATATTTTAAAATATTTTTAAAACTAAATTCCAAAAGTTCTTTCTGTTGAATAAGGTACATGTTTATGACCAATAAAATAATTATAGACAAAGAAACTAGTGAGCTAATAATGCCCTGGTCTTTGATCAAACTTGCAACAGCAATAATCATACAAATTAAATTAAATGATAAATTATTATTTTTATTGGATAATTCAGAAAACTTGATGATTAGCAAAACACCTAAACAATTTAAAAAATATTCCTCTGACATTACATACTGATTTAAAATAAGTTGAATGTATAAAGCTGCAATAGCAAACAATCCTATGAATATAGATTTATATTTAAAAATAAGATTAGAAAAAAGATAACTGATAAAAAATAATACTGACCAAAATATTAAATTATTAAAAATTAAGTTTTTTGACAGATTAAAAATACATAATCCTAATAGAGCATATGTAATTAAATTTATATTTTTTTTAATTTTTAGCATTAGCAAGATATTTATAAATTTGATTTAATGATTTTTTGTTTTTATCAAGTAAGAAAGTTTTTCCGTGATGTTTTAATGTGAGATTAATTTTATTTTGATAAAAATATTGAATAATATAAATGGAATAGCTGATTAGTAATTCAAAATCTAATTCGCTATACCTATCTAAATCTAAAATTAATTTCTGAGTTTTTTCTTTATCTTTAAATATTTTAATATATTTTTTATCTATTGTTGATTTTTTCCAAGCAATTTTAGAATAACTATCTCCATTTTTAAATTCATCTATTCCATCAAAGTCATCAACATCAATAGATTTATCTATATTGAACTCATTTAAAAGTTCTTTATTTGGCCTTATACTTTGTGGATAAACAATTATATCACAATCAAGTTTAAGATTTATTTTTGTTTTAATTACACCAAAAGGATAAATTGAATTTAGAGTGATTGCATCTAATAAATATACTCCTCTTAATTTTTTATTATAATTTAAATTGAAATAGTTGATTTTTTTTAAGAAATTATAGTTTCCTATGTTTTGTTTTTGATAATTTATATTTATATTAAGCTTTTTTTCTTTTGATAAATTTTCGATTATAAGAGTTAAACTTTTATTTTTATTAGCCTCAACATAATATTCATTTAAGGAACTTATCTTTAAATTATTAATATTTTGATGAGATATAAGTATGGATATAAAAAAGATGAAAAAAATAATAATTGATAAGAGCAATCCTGAGTTATTTTCATAAAATACTGAAATCAAAAAACAAAAAAAAACAAATAACGAAAGGCCAATGCCATTGAAATTTGGATAGATATATATTTTTGAATTATTTCTTAATTTGAAGAAATTTTTAAAATTAATTTGATTAAATCTTTTTTGAGATAGAACTGACATTAACTGATATCAATTTTTTCAAGGATCTCTTTGTTGACGAATTCTATTTTTTCGTCTGGATTTAAAAACCTTATTCTATGCCTTAAAATGTAAGGAATTGTATCCTTGATATCTTGATGGGTAACATATTCTTTATTATTAATGATTGCCCAACCTTTAGCTAAATCAATGATTTGTTTTAAACATCTAGCAGAAACATATATTTTTTGATCAAGACCTTGCATCCTTTGTTCTATACTTAAGACATATTTATAAATTTCATCTTTAACTGTTATAGCATTTTTTGTTTGTTTTACTTTTCGCCAATCTATACTTTCGGAATTTTGTTGATCAAAATTAATTTCTTTTTTCAACATTTCTATTTTATCTTCATCATTTAAATCTGATAAAGAATAAGAAATCATAAATCTATCTAGTTGTGAGTCAGGAAGAGAACTTGTGCCAGATGAATCCATGGGATTTTGTGTTGCAATAACAAAAAAAGGCTCAGGAAGACTGTGGCTTACTCCATCAATTGAAACATTTTTTTCTTCCATTGCTTCAAGAAATGCACTCTGAGACTTTGGACTACCTCTATTTAATTCATCAGCCAAAACAATGTTTGTAAAAATTGGACCCTTTTGGAAATTTAATTTATCATCTAAAAAAATATTAAACCCAAGTATATCACTTGGTAGAAGATCTGAAGTGAATTGAACTCTTTTAAAATTTAAACCTAAGCTTTGTGTAATTGCTTTTGCAAAAGTTGTCTTGCCTGATCCAGGATAATCTTCTATCAGTATGCTTCCCTCTGAAACTATTGCTGCTAAAGTTAATTTAATTTTCTCAGAATTGCCAACAACAATTTCAGAAATGTTACTTATTATTTTTTCAAACATAAATTTAAATGATTAATAAAAAATTATTGATCTAATATTACTTTCAAATATCAAATATATCAATGTCCCAAGAATAATATAAGGCCCAAATGGAATTTGTGAAGAAAATTTTTTTGATTTATTTATCAAACTTGGTGCCACAGACAATAATGCAATTATTGATGATAGTAAAATCACAAAAGGTATGGAAAACCATCCAAACCAAAATCCAATTGCAGATAATAATTTAGCATCTCCTAATCCCATACCCTCTTTTTTTCTTATTTGTTTATAAAAAAAAATTATAGACCAGATAATTCCATATCCAAATATTCCACCAATAAAAGAATTTACATAATTAGGAAACATAGGATTTAAACTTGGAATAAAAGATTTAATAAAACCTAGAAACATCATTGAAAATGTTAGAACATTTGGAATGATGTAGTGTTTAAAATCGATAAAAAAAATTATTAAAAAACTTAAACTTAAAATTAATAAAAGTAACGTTGTAATACTAATTCCATAGACAAAATATATAATTAAAAATAGTAAAATACTTATCATCTCTACCAATAAGTATTGCAACGAAATTTTTTTGTTACAGTGCCGACATTTACCTTTTAAAAATAAAAAAGAAATAATTGGAATATTATCGTTCCAAGTTATTAATTTATTACACTTTGGACAAAATGATCTTCCAGAAACAACTCCTCTCTCTAAAGGCAAACGGTAGATACAAACGTTAGCAAAACTTCCCCAAAGTGCTCCTAGAACAAGTACAAATATGAAATCCACAGAATATGATTATAATTTAATATTTGATGTAATATGAATTAATCCATCTATTACATACTGAACCATTAAGACCGCATCCTGAAGATGGATGTATAAATTAGGTGTATTAATTATAATCTCCATTGTTGAAAAATTTACCAAAAATTGCTTAAAATACTAGTTAAATAAATGTTTCTATTTAAATCAAAAAAACCGATCGAACCTAAAAAAGAAGCTGAGCAAGTTAATGTAGACTTAGAACTTGTCACAAAAATGAATCAAGACTTTGCTTTATCTCTTGATTTAAACGATACCCTAATGAATGCATTGCGGGTGATAATTGCAAGACTAAATGCAGAAGCTGCAAACATTTTTTTAATAAATGAGCAAAAGAAAAAGTTTGAATGTATTGCATCACTTCATCAAGATTATTTGGATGAATACGAATTAGATCTAAAAGATGGTGTTATGGGTAAAGCTGTGCAGCAAAGAAAATGTATTCGTGTTGGTAATGTAAGAAAAGATGTACGTGAAATAGCAGAATTTTATTTTGATTTAGATAATAAAACAAATTTTACAACATACTCGGTTTTATGCTCTCCTTTGATTGCAGCAAATGAATGTATTGGGGTTATTCACTGCTTAAATAAAAAAACTGAAGATAAGTTATTTATAGAAGATGACAGAAAACTTTTAGAAACACTTTCGGCGCCAGCTGCTTTAGCAATTAGAAATGCAAAAATGGCAAAAGAAATGGTTGAAAAAAATAAAATACAAAAAGAAGTAGAAATCGTTGGAGAAATTCAAAGATCTTTATTGTCGAAAAATAAAGAGAAAGATTTTCCTATTTCAGGAATAAATATACCAGCAAAAGTTGTTTCTGGAGACTTTTATAATTTTTCAGATTTAGGAGATGGAAAGTATGGATTTGGGGTTGCAGATGTATCTGGAAAAGGAATAAAGTCATCGCTTTTAATGTCTAAAGCATCTAGTTTGTATAGATGTTTAAGTAAAACTAATTTTTCTGCATCTGACTTACTATTTCAATTAAATAATGAGATATGTGAAACTATTTCAAGAGGGATGTTTGTTACTATGTTAATTGGAATATATGACTCAAATAAAAAAGAGTTATTGTTATCTAGTGCAGGCCATGAACCTCCTTTAATATTATCTTCTGATGGTAATTTTAGTAATTTTTCTGAAGCAGGTCCACCATTAGGTATCATGCCCAAAACAAAATATCCTGAGCATACCATTCCATTTGAAAAAAGCTCAATGTATATTTTTACGGATGGAATTACTGAGATAAAAAATCCTAGCGGTGAGATGTTAGGATCTGAAGGATTTGAAAATTATATCAAAAAATATCAATCAACTCCTATTAATGAAAGACTTCAAACAATGATAAATGAAATTTTAGGAGCAGGCCATATACAAAAAGATGATTTAACTATTGTTGCTATAGATGGAAAATAGTTAATAGGCTGATATTTGTTCCTGGCTATAAATTTTACAACTCATAACAATACTCAATCCTAACATAATAGACAATAAAGACGATCCACCATAAGACATTATGGGTAATGGTGCACCAACAATTGGCAGCATTCCCAGAACCATAGCTATGTTAACAAATACATATAAAAAAATTGCTGTTGCAAAACCAAAACAGTATAATTTTGCAAAGAAGCTTCTTGAGACTAGCCCAACATTTATTATTCTATAAATTAATAATATGTATAAAAATAAAAGTATAATTGATCCAAGAAATCCAAATTCTTCCGAAAATAGTGTGAATATAAAATCTGTGTGTTTTTCAGGTAAAAATTCTAGATAGCTTTGAGTTCCTTTTAAATATCCTTTTCCAAAAAAACCACCTGATCCAATGGCTATTTTTGATTGAATTATTTGATATCCAGCTCCTAAAGGATCTCTATCAGGATTAAAGAAAGTTAAAATTCTAGATTTTTGATAAGGTTTTAAAATAGATATGGCAAAAGGTAGTGAAACTAATAACAACAATCCAGAATAAACAAAGTATTTAATATTTAATCCTGCCAGCCAAATTATGGCGATACCACTTCCTGCAATTAAAATAGAAGTCCCTAAATCAGGCTGCTGAATGACAAGATAACAAGGAATTATTAAAAGTACAATTGGTTGAATTAAAAACTTAATACTTTGAATATCTGAACTTTGAATTCTATGATAATATCTTGCAAAACATATTATTACTGCAATCTTCATTAATTCTGAAGGTTGTAAATTTAAAAAGTATAAGTTTATCCATCTTGTTGCGCCGGATGCTGAAATTCCAAAAAATAAAACTGTTATTAATAAAACTAATCCAATAAAATAGAAAAAGTAAGCATTTTTATACCATGTTGAAACTCTCACAAAAGATAAAACTAAAAATAAACTAAAGAATACAGACAATCTGATAATATGATTTTTTGTATAAAAAGAAAATTTTCCACCTTCTGTAGAGTAAATTGCAAAAACACTAATTGATCCTATAGCAATTATTAGTAAAATTAATAAATAATCAATAGATCTTAATTTATCTAAAAAACTGTAATTACTTGCTTGTATTCTTTCCCTCAACATTATGCTAAACTAGTATTTCCATTATTAAATTGTTCTCTTAATTTATGTCTATCAATAATTCTTTTAATTAATTTACTTGCAAGAGGAGCTGCAGCTTTACTTCCAGATCCTCCATGTTCAATAATTACACTTATTGCATATCTTGGATTCTTATATGGTGCAAAAGCAACATATAATGCATGGTCTCTTTTTTTGTATTCAATTTGTTCAGTATCTAAATCTAGTTCTCTATCAAGATCAGTGATTTTTCTGACCTGTGATGTTCCAGTTTTTCCTGCGAATTGGTACTTGGGATCATCGTAACGAGATTTATATGAAGTTCCATATTGTTCATTTGTAGAACCAAACATTGCATCCAATACAAAATTGACATTAGACTTTTTGTGGTACATTCTCTTGTAATAATCTATATTTATTTCATCTAAGTAATTTCTTGTATGAAGAGGAAAATTAGATTGATCCAATTTAATTTTATTTATTACATCCTTATAATTTATAGAATCATTTTTTATGATATGAGGCTTTATTTTATAGCCTCCATTTGCAATTTGAGCAGTCATTAGACAAAGTTGTAATGGTGTTGTCTGAATATAACCCTGTCCTATGCCGTTAATTACTGTTTCTCCCAAATACCAACTTTGCTCCAATACGCGTCTTTTCCATTTTGTATCTGGAACCAAACCATTTTTTTCATCATTATAAGTCTCACCAAGCACATTAGTTCCTAGACCATATCTTTTTGCAATTATTGATAATTTATCTACCCCAAGTAATCTTGCCATTTCATAAAAATATATGTCACAAGATTGTTTGATAGCATTTCTCAACTTCATGTACCCATGCCCCTCTTTTTTCCAACAATGATATTTTATTCCGTATAATTCATACGGATGCTTGTGACCTTTGCATCTAATTGTTTTATTGGGATCTAATATTCCATACTCTAGAGCTGCTAGAGCAACTAAAGGTTTAAAAGTTGATCCAGGTGAATAAAGTCCTGCGATAGACTTATTTATCAAAGGTTTTAAAGGATTATTCCTTATTTCTTGCCAATCTTTCTCGTTTATACCGTGGGTAAATTTGTTTGGATCATATGTAGGTGATGAAGCCATTGCAACAACTTCACCTGTATAAATATCCATTACACATATAGAGCCTGCTTTTCCTTTAAGTAGCTCTTGAGCGTATTTTTGAATTTCTATATCTATGGTTAATTTTACTTTATCACCCTGTCTTTCTTTAATGTAGTCTATTTGGCTTATTCTTTTTCCAGATGCATTAACTTCATATCTTTTAATACCGTAGTTACCTATCAACATTTTCTCTTGTGAATTTTCTATTCCATATTTTCCGACTTTTAGACCCGGAACAAAATTTTCTTTTATCTCTGGTTTTTCAAGATCTTTTGGACTAGCGTCACCAACATAACCAACTATATGTACTAAGTCATTCGCGTATGGATAAAACCTAGATGTCGATAATACAGGTTTTGCACCTTCTAATTCGTGTAAATATAAATTAATTTTTGAGAATTGTTCCCAAGTTAAATTATCTGAAACTACTAATGTATCCCAAGGTTTCAACCTTTCTTTTTTTTTATATAATTTTTTTATTTGAAACTGATCTAATCCGATTATATTTTTAATTTTAAATATTGTTACATCAAAATCATTAATTTCATCTAATATTAAGTGTAACTGAAAAACTCTATCATTACTTGCTAGTACTTTATTAAAGTTATCTACAATTATACCTCGTTGTGGAGGAGTTCTCCACTCACGTATTCTATTTTTATCAGATAAGATTTCATATTTTTCTCTATCAGAAATTTGTAAATTATATAATCTTGATGAAATACCAGCAAAAAGTAATATTTTTGCTGCAGCTAGTATAAACATCCGCCTTGTTATAACTCTGCCTTTTTCTATATTTCTTCCTCTATTCAACATTCTCTTGTTTTAAACCTAATAGATAAATTTGATTAAATAATTTTGCTATTGCTGGATAAATTAAAAATGAAAAAAAGGCTGTTGACATTAAAGCCCCATACCTAATATTTTCATCAAAAAAAATCGCTAATACAGAAAAATGAATTGAACTAACAATTAATATTGCGATAAAGAATAGTATCCAATCATAAATTAAATTAGGAACTAAAGTCCTTGTTCTAAAAAAAGATGCAATAACACAAAGTAAAAGATAATTTATTGATGAAACCCCAATTGGTAGGTTTTGTACAACATCATTAATTACTCCTGCAAAAAAAATAAGACCATAACCCAACATCTCGGGTTTTCTCAAAACCCAATAAAAAACAATTAAATGAATAAAATTAAATGATATATTAATTTTAAATATATTAAATGAGAATGAGTAACCTGTTAGAGCAAAGAAAAACAATAAAATAATTGGAAAACCATTCAATAGAAATTGGTAAAGTTTTATATCTCCTCTAGCCATTTACTTATTTACCTGCACATAATTAAGTTGATTTAAATTGCTAAAAAACTTTACATACTTTTTATTATCTTGAATTATTATTTTTCCAACAGGAATTGAAGCTGGAATTGTGCCATCTGATCCAGAAGTATACACAATTTCATTTTGTTTTATTTCATTTTCTTTAGGTAAGTATTCTAACTCTGCGTATTCATCATTTCCATTTCCTGAGAGTATTGCATTGATACCACTTGGCTCAATAATGATTGGGATTTTGCTATTAAGATCATTAGCAAGCAACACTCTAGAGCTTAAAAAGTTAACATTCACAACCTTCCCAATGTAATATAATCGATCTTTGACAGCTGATCCCAATTTAACTCCATTTTTTTGACCTTTATTAATTATAAGAGATTTTAAATATGGACTTTTTTTATCCAATAAAATCTTTGTTAACATATACTCTTTAGAAAAAAGATCTCTCTCCTCTATCAATTTTTTTAAAAGAGCATTTTCTGATTTATAAAAATCAACTTCTTTTCTAAGTGAGTCAAGATCAAGGTCTTTATTTCTTAAAGCTGAAAATTCTTCATACATGCTCATATGATCTTGAAAGAGATAATATTTATCTTTAACATATTTAAATGGGCTTGAAACAACATATGATCCTCTAAATATGATATCTTTTGTTATAGATCTAAATTGATTAACTGGACCAGTTTTAAAGTACTCTAATGATAAAACTAAAATGGATATTATTAACAGAGTGAATAAGGAAAACTTTTGTCTATTTCCTTTTTTTAGAAATGCTGAACGAATAGCAATAATAAAATCGTCTCTACTCGATTCTGTTGACATAATATTTAATACTCAGATAGTACAGTAGAAAATATTTCTTGATCGTCTAACGCCTTTCCTGTTCCTATTGCAACACATGACAATGGATCATCAGCAATATTTACTGGCAACCCAGTTTCTTTAGAGAATCTTTTGTCTATATTTTTTAAAAGTGATCCTCCTCCTGTCATTGTTAAACCCATATCAACTAAATCAGCTGATAATTCTGGGGGTGTATTTTCTAGTGCTTTTTTTATTCCAGACACAATCTCTTTAAGTATTGGATTTAAAGCTTCTGAAGTATCTTGTTCTGAGATGTTTACCTCTTTAGGGGTTCCTGATCTTAAATCTCTACCTTTAACTGCATAAGTATTATTATTTGTTGGAATTGCTGTTCCGATGTCTTTTTTAATTTTTTCTGCAGTACTATCCCCTATCATCAAGTTGTATTCTTCTCTCATATAATCTTTTAACGCATTATCCATAGCATCTCCTGCTACTCTTAGTGATTCTGAATAGACAACGCCTCCTAACGACATAATAGCAATTTCTGTTGTTCCTCCACCAATATCTACAACCATTGATCCTGTTGCTTCTTGAATTGGTAGCCCTGCTCCAATTGCTGCAGCAATAGGTTCTTCAATTAACTGAACTCTTCTAGCACCAGCCGCCAATGCACTATCTTGAATAGCTTTTCTTTCAACTGGTGTTGATCCAGTTGGCACACAAATTAAAATTCTAGGGTTTGCAATTGTTTTTTTATGAACTTTTTTAATAAAATGTTTAATCATTTCTTCTGTAACAATAAAGTCTGCGATCACACCATCTCTCAAAGGTCTTATTGCCTGTATGTTACCTGGTGTTCTTCCTAACATTGTTTTAGCTTCATCACCTACCGCTAAAACTGATTTTTTTCCTTTGTTATCGACAACTGCTACAACAGATGGTTCATTTAGAACTACACCTTTGCTTTTTAAAACAACTAACGTGTTAGCTGTTCCAAGATCAATTGCCATATCCTGGCTCCAAAACTTTCTTAAATTGGCAAACATTGACATTTAATTATATTCCTTTCACTTTTTGATGTTTAATATTTTGAGATGGTGCTTTTTTCTCACGTTTTATAAGCATTTTATTCAATGCATTTAAATATGCGTTTGCTGATGCAACTAAAGTATCTGTGTCGGCTGATTGACCTACAGTAGTCCTATCATTTTCTTCAATTTTTACACTGACTGTTGCTTGAGCATCTGTACCTTCTGTTACTGCATGTACTTGATAAAGGGATAATTTTACATCGTGAGGAAATAATTTTTTTATACATTTAAATATTGCATCAACAGGTCCATCTCCTGTTTCTGTAGTATTTTTAATATCGCCATATACATCTAATGTCATTTCAGCTTTTTGGGGTTCTCCTGTGCCAGCAAAAACTTTTAAAGACTTCAAATTAATTGCATTGATTTTATTATCTACTATTAAACTATCATCAACCAGCGCAACTATATCCTCGTCATATATATGTTTTTTTTTATCAGCTAAAACTTTAAATTTTCCAAATGCAGCTTGAATAATATCATCAGTAAGATCTGAATAACCTAAGTCAGATAATTTATCTTTAAAAGCATGTCGTCCTGAATGTTTACCCATTACAAGCGAAGTTTTCTTAACGCCTACACTCTCAGGAGTCATAATTTCATAAGTTTCTCTATTCTTTAACATTCCATCTTGATGAATTCCTGACTCATGAGCGAATGCATTTTTTCCGACTATTGCTTTATTAAATTGAACTGGGAAACCGGTTGCGTTTGAAACTATTTTGGAGGCTTTACTTATTAATTCTGTTTTAATTCCAGTGTTATATGGCATCAAATCGTTTCTAGTTTTAATTGCCATAACTACTTCTTCTAATGCAGCATTTCCTGCTCTTTCACCTATTCCATTAATTGTACACTCTATTTGTCTTACACCCTCTGAAACTCCAGCCAATGCATTTGCTACTGCTAAGCCGAGATCATTGTGGCAGTGTGCAGATAATATTGCTTTATCAATATTTGGAACATTATTTTTTAAGTGTTTAATTGTTTTTGCAAATTCCTCAGGAATAGAATAGCCAACTGTATCTGGAATATTGATTGTTTTAGCTCCACATTTAATTGCAAGTTCAACAGTTTTACACATAAAATCCATATCTGTTCTTGTTCCATCCTCGCACGACCATTCAACATCGTCAGTAAAGTTTCTTGCATATGTAACACTTTCTTTTATTGCATCTAGAACTTGATCATTTGTCATTTCAAGTTTGTGTTTCATATGTAAAGGACTTGTAGAAATAAAAGTATGAATTCTAAATCTTGGAGCATGTTTCAATGACTCATGGCATGCATCAATATCTTTTTTTAGTGCTCTTGAAAGACCACATGGAATTGAGTTTTTCATTATTTTACTTATTTCAGAAACTGCCTCAAAATCTCCTGGTGATGCTATTGGAAAACCTGCTTCAACAATATCTATTCCCATTTCATCAAATACTCTAGATATCTGAATTTTCTCTTCGACACTCATAGATGCGCCTGGCGATTGTTCGCCATCTCGCATAGTCGTATCAAATATGTATAATTTTTCTTTATCTGACATTGTATTTTTTAGCTCGAGCATAATACATGCTCTCGCTCAGATTGCAAAATAATTTGGGAGAATTAGGCTAATTTAAGATCAAATTATTTCTTATCACTATCAACAAGCTTCTTCTTGGCAATCCAAGGCATCATTTCTCTTAGAGTAGCACCAACTTTTTCGACTGGATGCTCAGCTAGTTTTGCTCTTGTGGCTAGGAAATTTTTCTGACCATTTTTACATTCATCCATCCATTGTTTAGTAAATTTACCTGACTGGA
The DNA here is from genome assembly GCA_902545405.1 of uncultured Pelagibacteraceae bacterium. Taxonomy (GTDB): domain Bacteria; phylum Pseudomonadota; class Alphaproteobacteria; order Pelagibacterales; family Pelagibacteraceae; genus Pelagibacter. The sequence goes on along the minus strand of CACCFT010000002.1, from coordinate 23,384 downwards.
TGTCTGCTAAAACTTCTTTCATTCTTTTTTTTGTTTCTTCTTTATTTATGATCCTTGGGCCGGACTCGTATTCTCCATATTCAGCAGTATTAGATATAGAGTAATTCATATTTGCAATTCCACCTTCGTAAATTAAATCCACAATAAGTTTAACTTCATGAACAGTCTCAAAATAAGCCATTTCAGGTTCATAACCAGCCTCAACTAAAGTTTCATATCCATTTTTAATTAATTCAACAAGACCACCACATAAAACTGTTTGCTCACCAAATAAATCTGTCTCTACTTCATCTTTAAATGTTGTCTCAATTATACCTGATCTCCCGCCGCCAATTGCTGAAGCATATGACATTGCTAAGTCTCTAGCTTTTCCTGATCCATTTTGATGAACAGCAAATAAACATGGAACTCCACCACCTTTTTCATATTCACTTCTAACTAAGTGACCCGGTCCTTTTGGCGCCACCATAAATACATCTAAATCTTTTCTAGCTTTTATCAAATCATAATGAACATTTAATCCATGAGCAAAAGCAATGGATGTGCCTTCCTTTACACGTTGCTCAATATGATTTTTATAAATAGTTGCTTGTAATTCATCTGGAGTTAAAATCATCACAACATCAGCCCATTCAGCAGCATCAGAAAGGTTCATAACTTTTAATCCTTTAGATTCTGCTTTTTCAATACTTGATGACCCTTCTCGAAGAGCTACAACAACTTCTTTAACTCCACTATCTTTTAAGTTTAAAGCATGAGCATGCCCTTGACTTCCGTATCCAAAAATTGCAATTTTTTTGTCTTTTATTAAATTTGCATCAGTATCTTTTTCATAAAACATTTTCATTTTTTTTCTCCTAATTATTTATTTAAATATATCTGCACCTCTTGTCATAGCTACGGCTCCTGTTCTTGAAACACTCACCAATCCAAATTTTTTTAAATCCTTTGACATTTTGTCTATTTCTCGTCTTAAAGCTGTTATTTGAATAACATTCGATTTTTTTGTTTTGTCTAGTAATACAGGATTATATTTTTTACAAGCTTTCAATGCACCTTCTAATTTATTATTTGGACCAACAATTTTGAATAATGCCATCTCCTTAAATATGACTGCTTTATCTTCTCTTTTAAAATCTGCAACTTTATGAACGGGTACAAGTTTTCTTAATTGAAGTTTAATTTGATTAACAACTTGTGGTGTTCCAGTAGTTACAATTGTTATCCTTGATATCTTTAACTTTTCATCAACTTGAGCGACCGCCAATGATTCAATATTATAACCTCTACCAGAAAATAAACCGACTACCCTAGCTAATACACCAGCTTCATTATCTACCCAAACGACTATTATATGTGTATCAAATTTCTCTTTTTTATTTGAAAAACTATACGCTGATTTTGAATTAGGCATTAAACTAAGGACTTACCTTTGCCAGTAATCTTCTTATTTTCCTGATCTTTGGGCCCTAAAATCATCTGATTATGAGGCTTTCCTGATGGTATCATTGGAAAACAATTTTCTACTTTATCTACCATACAATCAAATATTACAGGTCTATCTGTATTCAACATTTCAATAATTTTGTCGTCTAACTCTTCTGGTGTTTTTGCTCTTATACCAACGCAGTTATATGCTTCTGCCAATTTGACAAAATCTGGTAGAGCGGCAGTATAACTTTCTGAATAGTTTTTATCGTGTAAAAGTTCTTGCCATTGTCTAACCATACCCATGTATTGATTGTTTAATATAAATATTTTAATTGGAAGGTTGTATTGTACAGCTGTAGACATTTCTTGAATTGTCATCAATACTGAAGCCTCTCCCGCAATATCAATAACTAATTTTTTTGGATGAGCGACTTGAACACCCACTGCTGCTGGTAAACCATATCCCATTGTACCTAAACCACCAGATGTCATCCAACGATTTGGTTTGTTAAATTTATAATGTTGTGCAGCCCACATCTGGTGCTGTCCTACCTCAGTTGTAATATAGGAATCTTTATCTTTAGTTAATTCATACAATCTTTCAATCGCATACTGAGGTTTTATAGTTTCTTCACTTCCGATATAATCTAAAGACCTAACCGACCTCCACTTTTGAATTTTTTCCCACCACTTGGATGTCTTTTGTTTATTTGATTTTAAAAATTTTGATTTTTTTTGTTTTAAACTTTTTAAAGTAGATGAAAGAACAGTTTTTACGTCTCCTACAATAGCTAAATCAACTTTAACATTTTTATTAATAGATGATGGATCTATATCAATATGAACCTTCTTTGATTTTGGAGAAAATTCATCTATTTTTCCTGTTATCCTATCGTCGAAACGTGCTCCAATATTAATCATTAAATCACAGTCGTGCATTGCATTATTTGCTTCATAAGTGCCGTGCATACCCAACATTCCCAAAAATTGATTGTCGTCACCTGGAAACGATCCTAAACCCTGCAAAGTTGATGTAATAGGAAAACCTGTTGCATAAACAAGTTCTCTTAAAAGTTCACTAGCCTTAGGTCCAGAATTAATAACTCCACCACCTGTATAAAAAATAGGTTTTGAAGATTTACTCATTAAATCAATTAAGTGATCAATACTATTTTGATTAAAATGATTATGAGATTTACCATTTAATTTTTTTTCTTTTTTGGGTTTTTTATATTTTGTTTTTTGAAATTGAATATCTTTTGGTATATCTACTAAAACTGGTCCAGGTCTACCCGTTGTAGCTACCTCAAATGCTTTGTGTATTGTGCTAGCTAAATCATTAACATCTTTGACTAACCAATTATGTTTAGTGCAAGGTCTGGTTATTCCAGTTGTATCACATTCTTGAAATGCATCTGTACCAATTAAATGAGTTGGAACTTGTCCGGATATACAAACTAATGGAATAGAATCCATATAGGCATCAGTCAAAGCTGTAACTACATTTGTTGCACCTGGTCCTGAGGTTACTAAAATAACACCTGGTTTACCGGATGATCTTGCATATCCTTCAGCAGCGTGTCCTGCACCTTGTTCATGTCTAACTAAAACATGTTTGATAGATTTAAAATTTTGTAATTCGTCATAAATTGGAAGCACTGCACCGCCTGGATAACCAAAAATATGATCTACACTTTGGTCCTCCATACATTTAAATACGATTTCAGCTCCAGAGTATAATTTTGACATTCAGACAATCTAGCTGAAGTTGTGCTAATAGGTCAAGCAATCTATGCTGATTTAGGAAATTTTTTTAAAAATGATTTAAGTCTATTAAATTTTATTATTTGCCAATCAGACATTTGTCCTCTTGCCCAAGTAGACTGTCTCTTGGCATATTGCCTTGTTTTTATTGATATTTTTTCTTTCAGTTCATTAATATTTATTCTTTTGTCCAGGTATTCTTTTATCTCATTTAGACCAATAACTTTATTTGATGATAAATCTTTCTTAATTTGTAATTTATAAAAGCTCTTAGCCTCTTTTATTGCCCCATCTACCAACATTTGATTTGTTCTTGATGAAATTCTCTCAAGCAATCTAACTCTGGGATAATCAATATATAATTTTATAAAACTGTCTTGAGTAAAATCAGAATATGTTTCATTATACCAATCAAACAAAGATTTATTCGTAAACTTTTTTACTTCATAGGCTCTTATTGATCTTTGTGTATCATTTTTGTTAATTTTTTTTTTGCAAAGTGGGTCTAACTTAATAAGCTCAGAGTAAAATTTAATTTGTCCTATTTTTGATTGTTTTTTTCTGATTTTATTTCGAATAGCAAAAGGAATATTCGGGATCTTAACTATACCATCGATAAGCGCTTTAAAATACAAACCAGTGCCCCCAACAAGAATTGGAATTTTGTTTTTTTTCTTAATATTATTAATTTTTTTTTTGGCATCCTTAAGCCAATTTCCCGTAGAATAATTGTCCTTTACACTTTTAAATCCATATAAATGATGTTTTATATTTTTTAAATCATTTAGCTGTGGTCTTGCAGTAAGAATTTTTAATTCTTTAAATATTTGCATACTATCTGCATTTATAACTTCTCCATTTATTTTTTTCGCAAGCTGGATAGCAAATTTTGATTTTCCAGATGCTGTTGGTCCTGAAATAAGAATTATTTTGGACTTTAGGTCCATTAATTTAGTTTAACACCAATATATCTTCTTTGGTTATTGTTATTATAAATTGCGATAAGTAAACTCCTATCATTGCTTTTTAGAGCTAGTTTCACAATGTTATCTAAATCTCCAATGGTGTTGATCTTTTTCTTTTGTGCTTCAACAATAATATTGTTTACTTGAAGATAATTAATTGGACTATCTTTATCAATTTCTGTGATAACTAATCCTGTTGTATTTTTTGGTAAATTTCTTTCTCTAATATCATCTTTATTTAGCAATCTTACTTTTATTTTCAATCCATCTATTGTATCTTCTTTAGGTTTTTCAGTTACTAAACCTTGAGATTTAAAGTCTTCAGATGTTTCTAGTCTTCCAAGTATAATTTCCTTAGTTATTTCTCTTTTATTTCTCCAAACTTTTAATTTTACTTTTTTTCCAACTTCAGTTTCTGCAACTATTCTCGGAAGCTCACTCATTTCATTAATTTTTTTGCCATCAAATTCTAAAATTATGTCTCCAGCTTTAATTCCACCCTTATCTGATGGACTGTTTTCAGCTACACTAGCAACAAGTGCCCCTCTTGGTTCATCTAATTTTTCAACATCTGCAATGTCTTTTGTTACTGTTTGAATTCTTACCCCTAGCCATCCTCTTTTAGTTTCACCAAATTCAATTAATTGATTAATTACTTTTTGTGCACTATTAGAAGGAATTGCAAAACCAATTCCAATTGAACCCGATTGACCTAATATTGCAGTATTAATTCCAACTACATCACCATCCATGTTAAACAATGGACCTCCTGAATTACCTTGGTTTATTGATGCATCAGTTTGAATGTAGTCTTCATATCTAGAAAGACCGATACTTCTATTTCTCGCAGAGATTATTCCTGCGGTAACTGTTCCACCTAAGCCAAATGGATTTCCAATTGCAATAACCCAATCACCAATTCTTGCAGTATCAGAGTCTCCAAATTTGACTGGGGTAAATTTCTGATCTGACTCTATTTGAAGAACTGCCAAATCCATACCAGGATCAGCTCCAATTACTTTTGCCTTTATATTTTTTTCACCATTAACTCTAACATAAACATCCTCTGCACCTTGGATTACATGGTTATTTGTAATAACAATTCCCTTTTCATCTATAATAAAGCCTGATCCAAGCGCACTTGTCTGTCTCTTTTGAGGAGTTCCATAATCTTTGAACATATCTTCAAAAGGAGATCCTGGAGGAAATTCAAATGGAAATGGATTGGATCTTGTTGTTACTGTTGTTGTAGTCGAGATATTTACTACTGACGGCATTAATTTTTCAGCTAGATCTGCAAAAGAGGCAGGCATATTTGCTGCTCTGGAAGTATTTTGAATATTAATTGAAAATAATATTAGTAATAATATCTTTATTAATCTCATCTTTTTAAGTACCAAATAATAAAAAAACCAATCACTGCAAATACCAATCCACCAGTTCTCAGCTGATTATTAGTGGTTTCATTTAATCTCATTATCATATTTTTCATTTTTGATGGAAATATGGCGTAAAGAATACCTTCAATAAAAAGGAATAGACCAAATGCGATGATCAATTCTCTCATTAAACTTACTCTGCTTTTTGATCGATATTTCCGAAAAATTTAAAAAATTCACTATCTGGCGAGAGTATCATTGAAGTTTCACCGCCAATTAAAGCTTTTTGGTATGCCTGCATAGCTCTATAAAATGCAAAAAATTCTGGATCTTGTCCGAAGGCATCAGCAAAAATCTTGTTCTTCAAACCGTCACCCTCTCCTTTCATGATTTCAGACTTTTTCTGTGCATCCGCAAGTATAACTGTTACTTCTTTATCAGCAGTTGAAGTAATTGTTACTGCCATCTCTGCACCTTTTGCTCTAAATTCTTTTGCCTCTCTTTCCCTTTCAGTTTGCATTCTTCTAAAAATAGCATCACTGTTTGCTTGAGGAAGATCTGCTCTTTTAATTCTTACATCAACAATACTTATACCAAAATTTTCTGCCTCATTATTTACACCTTCTTGAATTAGAGACATTTGCTTTGTTCTATCTTCTGATAAAAGTGTTTGTAGTTCTTGTTGACCAAGTACGTTTCTTATTCTTGAATTTATAATTGTTGCTAATCTTGATCTTGCAACTCTCTCATTTCCTACTGAAATATAAAACTTTAATGGATCAATAATTTGAAACCTTGCAAATGCATCAACAATAAGTCTTTTTTGATCTGATGCAATGACCTCTTCTGGTGGTGTATCAAGATTTAAAATTCTTTTATCTAAGAATACAACATTTTGTATAAATGGAATCTTAAAATTAATTCCAGGTTTTGATATAATTCTTTTTGGATCACCAAATTGAAGGACGATTGCCTGATTAACTTCTTTAACAATAAAAACAGAAAAGTATATTGTTGCTGCGATAAGAATGATTATTGGTAATAAAAATTTTCCAGCTTTCATTTAATTAGTCCCTGTTTTTAATTCTTGTAAAGGTAAATATGGTACTACACCTTCACCTGAATTTTTATCAATTATAATTTTGTTAATATCAGCCAATACTTCTTCCATTGTTTCAAGATACATTCTTTCTTGAGTAACTTTTTTAGCTTTAGCATATTCATTGTAGATTGATAAAAATCTGCTTGCTTCCCCTTCCGCCTTGGCAACTACCTCTTTTTTATAAGCTTCTGCTGCTTGTAGAATTTTTGCTGCTTCCCCTCGTGCTCTTGGAATTACATCGTTAGCATATGCTTCTGCCTCGTTTTTAGATCTTTCCATATCTGCTCTTGCAGCTTGGACATCTCTAAATGCATCAATAACTTGGTCTGGTGGATCGGCTTTTTGAGTTTGGACCTGTGTAATTTGAATTCCACTTGTGTATTCATCTAAAATTTCTTGAATTATCTCTTGAGTATCAGCTTCTATTAGAGATCTACCTTCAGTCAGAATCGGTTGAATATCAGATCTTGCAATAACCTCCCTCATCGCTGTTTCTGCAGCTGCTTTAACTGTTCCTTCAGGATCTTGAATTTTAAATAAAAAATTTCCAGCATCTTTGATTACCCAAAAGACTGAAAAATCAATGTTAACTATGTTTTCATCACCCGTTAACATTAAACTTTCTTCTGGAACATCTGCAACTCCCCCTGATGAAAATCCACTGTCTCTTTCTGACCTAAATCCAATATCCATTCTATTAACTTTTGTAACTTTAGGAGTTAAGACACTTTCAATAGGAAAAGGAAGATGATAATTTAATCCCGGCTGTGTAGTTTTAACAAATTTTCCAAATCTCAATACAACACCTTGTTCATCAGGTAAAACTCTGTAAAGACCACTTAAAGTCCATACAACTAAAAGAATTATAAGACCAATTATTATTGGCTTAGCACCACCTTTGCCACCACCTAAGAATCTGTTTATAATTGATTGAAGTTTACTTATGACTTCATCAATATTTGGAGGTTTAGGACCTTTTCTAAATCCACCATTTCCACTACCACCTCCTCCTGGAGGAGCTCCCCATGGGCTTTGATTTCTAAAATCATTCATAATACGACACTCTATATAGTGTCTTTATTGCTAAAAACAAGATAATGGTAAATTATGGACAATAAAAAAGTAGGTTTAAGTGACACAACAAAGGCAAAAACAGAGCCAAAAACCTTTAGAAGGAACCCGATTATTGGAACAAAGTTTACAATTGCAATCTCAAGTGCAAAAGGAGGAGTTGGAAAGTCAACATTTGCCTCGAATCTTGCTTTGGCGTTAAAAAAAATGGACTTAAGTGTCGGCTTGCTTGATGCAGATATATATGGACCATCATTGCCAAAATTATTCTCAATAAATGAAAAACCTGAAAGTGATGGGCAAAAATTAAAGCCAATTAAGAAGTATGGAATTCAATGTATGTCTATAGGATTTTTAACAGATGAGCAAACACCAATGATTTGGAGGGGTCCAATGGTAATTTCTGCAATAAAAACTTTTACACAAAAAGTGTTGTGGGAAAATTTAGATTTTTTAATAGTTGATATGCCTCCAGGCACAGGAGATACACAATTAACTTTTGCTCAAGAAATAAACATGGATGGAGTAATAATAATATCTACTCCACAAGAAATAGCTTTACAGGATGTAAAGCGTGGAATTAGGATGTTTGATAAACTTAAAGTAAAAATATTAGGGTTAATAGATAATATGTGTCACTTTGTTGGGGATGATGGAAAAAAATATGCAATTTTTGGTGAAGGTGGTGTAAAAAAGACTGCTGATGAATTTAAAAAAAATTTTTTAGGTGAGATACCAATTGACCCAGAGGTTGGAAAACAAGGCGATATAGGTTCGCCTATTGTTGAAAGCAAACCAGATCACAAAATATCAAAAACTTATTTAAAATTAGCTGAAAAGATTAAATCAATTTATCTTTAAGATCGAAAGCTTCCATAAGTTCGTTCCATTCTCTTTTCGATAAACCTGTGTCATCGATAGAAACATTTTCACCTTTTATAAGTTTTTGAATGATAATTTTTCCTTTTGCAGAAACTTCTGTTCCACCAACCCTATAATCCATAAAAGCTTCATAGGTTATTGGCACCCATTTTTTTACAGTATCAAGCATAGCATCTGCATAAGCTCTAATCTCGTACTGAGCATGATGATCTGCTCTGAGTCTCAAAAAATTCATCAGATTCAATAAATCTGTTTTCCAATACCATTGAGTGTAAGTATTTAATGTTAAGTTCATTCTTGCAAGCTCTCTTGCTAAACCTATAGCATTTTCATCTATAGTTGATCCATCATATCTTTCGTTAAGCATAGTTTCATAATTATTATAAGTTTGTTCTGCGTCTCCTTTTAATAAATTCAAAACTTTTTTTGCTTTTTCTCCATCTAAAATATCACCTCTACCTTGTCTATTACTTTGTGATTGAGCGGCAAGATGTTGTGGCTCAGGTAGATAAAATTCTTTATCTAATATTGAGTATCTTGCAGAGTATTCATTTACATTTGCTGTTCTGTGTCTAATCCATTGTCTTGCTATAAATATAGGTAGCTTTACATGATATTTTATTTCACACATTTCAAAAGGAGTACTATGCCAATGCCTCATTAAATATTTTATTAAACCAGAGTCTGTTGAAACTTTTTTTGTGCCTTTTCCATAAGAAACTCTAGCTGATTGAACAACAGAGGTATCATCACCCATATAATCAACAACTCTTATAAAACCGTGGTCTAATATTGGAATTGCATCGTACAGAATTTTTTCAAGTTCTGGGGCTGTTACTCTTTTTGTTGAATTTTGCTGAGATTGCTGATCTTTTATTTCTTTTATTTGTTCGTCAGTTAACTTCATGAATAATTTATTGAATCTATTGAAATTGGTTTTATATTATTAATGTTGGTTTTCCAACTATGACGATAAACGAATTTCGTAATAACCATTACGGACGTGGGGGCAGTACCCACCACCTCCACCATTTTCAACTTATGGGGGTGAATTAGGATCGACGAATGACTAAAAGTTATTCTTTCGTTCGGTATTGTTCCACCGTGAAGGGCTAATTTATAAATGCTAACGAAAGTTACGCACTTGCAGCTTAATTAATTTATTAATTAAGTTACGGGGTTTGGGGCACCTGGCAACAGAACGCCCCTTAATAAATATTTGTTTATGGTGCGGTCAGAGAGACTCGAACTCTCATGGGCTAGGCCCACACGGCCCTCAACCGTGCCTGTCTACCAGTTTCAGCATGACCGCATGTTATGCGGCAGATTAAATGAATGACAATTCTATTTCAAGTTGATAAGTTTTTTTATGGAATTTACTAATGAAATAAAAAAAGCAACAAGCTCAATTTATAACAAAGTATCAAAAAAAATTCCTGAGATAGAATGGGCTACACATGCACCATATATTTATAAAATTAATAAATTAAAAAAAGAAAAGAACGCAGTAATTCTTGCTCACAATTATCAAACACCAGAAATTTATCACGGCATTTCAGATTTTTCTGCAGATTCTTTAGCATTAGCAGTAGAGGCAGCAAAAACAAAAGCAGATATAATTGTAATGTGTGGTGTTCATTTTATGGCTGAAACTGCAAAACTAATGAGTCCTGAAAAAAAAGTTTTACTACCAGATATGAAAGCAGGCTGTTCACTCTCATCATCTATAACGGGTGATGATGTTAGAAATCTAAAAAAACAATATCCTGGTGTTCCTGTTGTCTCGTATGTAAATACATCTGCTGACGTTAAAGCTGAAACTGATGTTTGCTGTACATCTGCAAATGCAGTAAAAATTGTAGAGTCATTAGGAGTGAAAAAAGTAATATTTTTACCTGATGATTTTTTAGCTAAATATGTGGCATCACAAACTGATATTGAAATTATTTCTTGGAAGGGAACTTGTGAAGTGCATGAACAATTCAACGATCAAGAAATTAATGATATAAGAAAAGCTAATCCAGGTATAAAAATAATAGCACATCCTGAATGTCCTCCTGATGTAATACAAGCATCTGATTTTGCAGGTTCTACAAGTGGTATGATTAAATATGTAAGAGATAATCAGCCAGAAAAAGTTATGATGGTCACAGAATGCTCGATGAGCGATAATGTCCAAATTGATAATCCAAATGTTGAATTTATTAGACCATGTAATCTTTGTCCTCATATGAAAAGAATAACTTTGCCTAAAATATTAGATTGTTTAGAGAATGAAACTAATGAATTAATAATGGATAATGAGACAATCAAAAAAGCAAGAAAATCTGTAGAGAGAATGGCAGAAATAGGCAGATAAAATCTGTGTCTAAAATTCAATTAAATAAAAATTTTATAAAATCGTCATGTAAATTGGCTTTGAATGAGGACTTATATCCATCAGGAGATATTACTTCAGAACTAATTGATAGAAATATTAAAAAAAAAGTAAAAATGATATGCAACCAAAATGGAATTTTAGGTGGTATAGATTTTGCTAAAGAGACCTTTAAATTAGTAGATAAAAAAATAAATTTTAAAAATAAAAAAAAAGATGGATCTCGAATTAAAAAGGGGGAAGTAATCGCGACTATTGATGGTAACCTAAAAAATATTTTGACCGGTGAGAGAGTAGCATTAAACTTTGTTTCCCATATTTCTGGAATAGCAACGAAAACAAATATGTTTGTAAAAAAAGTTAGAAAAAAAACTAAAATATGCTGCACAAGAAAAACGATCCCAAATCTAAGAGTAATCCAAAAATATGCTGTAAAATTAGGTGGTGGAATAAACCACAGATTTAACTTAAGTGATGAATACTTAATAAAAGATAACCATATAAGTTCTGAAAAAAATTTTGAAAATTTAATTCAAAGAGCCATTAAAAAGAAGGTAAGAAAAAAAATTACAGTTGAGGTTGATAATTTATCTCAGTTGAAGAGAGTATTAGGTCTGAAATTTGATAGGATTTTATTAGACAATATGAGTTCAAAAAATTTAAAAAAAGCAGTCAAAATGTCTAGGAAATTTTATGAAACTGAAGCATCGGGAGGAATTAACTTAAAGAATGTTAAAAATGTTTCCTCTACTGGTGTAGATAGAATTTCCATAGGCTCCTTAACTCACTCAATTAATGCATTAGACTTAAAATTGGAAATCTAAAATTTAATTTTATTTTTTTAATTGAGCTTGAGCAGCAGCCAGTCTTGCAATAGGTACTCTATAAGGTGAACAGGATACATAATCTAAACCAGCACGTGCACAAAAGTCGATACTTTTCGGATCACCTCCATGTTCGCCACATATACCGAGTTTGATTTTTTTGTTAATTTTTCTACCTTTTTTTGTTGCTATTTCTATCAAATCTCCAACTCCGTCGTCTATAGAAACAAATGGATCAATATCGAAAATTTTATTATCAATATAATCATTTAAAAACTTACCACTATCATCTCTGCTAATGCCAAATGTTGTTTGTGTTAAGTCATTGGTTCCAAAACTAAAGAATTCTGCATGTCTAGATATATCATCTGCTTTGATTGCTGCTCTTGGGAGCTCAATCATTGTGCCTACTAAAAAATTTAGTTTTGTTTTAGTTTTGTTTTCAACTTCTTTTGCAACTCTAATAACTAAATCTTTCATTATTTTTATTTCTGCTTCAGTAGATACCAAAGGTATCATGATCTCCGGAATAATAGATTTTATCTTGAGTTTTTTACATTCAACTAAAGCATGAAAAATAGCTGTGCACTGCATCTCATATATCTCTGGGAATGATATACCTAATCTACAACCTCTATGACCAAGCATTGGATTTTGTTCATGAAGTTCTGTTATTCTACCCTCTAATTCTGAACTTTTGATGTTTAAAGCATTTGCTACATCGCTTATTTCTTTTTGATTTTTCGGTAAAAATTCATGAAGCGGTGGATCTAATAATCTAACTGTAACAGGCAGACCATTCATAATTTTAAAGATATCAATAAAATCCTTTTTTTGAAAAGGAAGAAGTTTGTTTAAAGCCCTAGCCCTATCTTCTTTTGATTTTGATAAAATCATTTCTCTTACAGATAAAATTCTCTCTTCATCAAAAAACATATGTTCTGTTCTACAAAGACCTATTCCTTCAGCTCCAAATTCTCTAGCAGTTTTACTATCAAGAGGTGTTTCAGAGTTAGTTCTAATTTTTAGTTTTCTAAATTTATCAGCCCAACTCATAAGTTTAGAAAAATCTCCCGAAATTTCGGGTTTAACAGTTTTAACTTCTCCTTTTATAATTCTACCAGTTGATCCATCAATTGTAATTAAATCACCTTCTTTAATTTCATTATTTTTTGTTTTAAAAATTTTATTTTGATAATCTATTTCTATTTCGCTTGAGCCAGATACACAAGGCCTACCCATTCCTCTTGCAACTACTGCAGCATGGCTAGTCATTCCTCCTCTTGCAGTAAGAATTCCTTTTGCTGCATGCATTCCATTTATATCTTCAGGTGATGTTTCTACTCTTACTAGGATTGTATTTTGCATCATTCCATTTAATCTTTCAGCCTCATCAGATGTAAATACTACTTTTCCACTAGCTGCTCCCGGCGAAGCTGGGAGGCCTTTGGCTATTACTTCTAAATTCGCTGTTTCATCTAAAGTTGGATGAAGCAAAGTATCTAATGAATTTGGTTGCACTCTAAGCACAGCCTCTTTTTTTGTGATGAGTTTTTCTTTTACCATATCGACAGCAATTTTGACTGATGATTTTGCAGTTCTTTTTCCTGATCTAGTTTGCAACATCCACAACTTATTATTTTCGACTGTGAACTCCACATCCTGCATATCTTTATAATGTTTCTCCAGTTTTATAAGAATATTTTTTAGATTTTTGTAAACTCTAGGCATAGACTCTTCCATTGAAAGAAATGTTTCTTTTGCATTTTTTCTAGCTTTCTTAGTTATATGTTGGGGCGTCCTTGTTCCTGCAACAACATCTTCTCCTTGAGCATTTATTAAATATTCGCCATAGATTTCATTGGTTCCATTGGATGGATTACGTGTAAATACAACACCTGTCGCACAATCGTCACCCATATTGCCGAAAACCATGGACTGAACATTTACTGCAGTTCCCCACTCTGAAGGAATATGATTTAATTTTCTATAGACCTTTGCTCTATTACTCTCCCATGACAAAAAGACTGCACTAATTGCACCAAGTAATTGTTCATTAATATTTTGAGGAAAATTTTTTTTTGTTTTTTCTTTTACAATATTTTTAAAATCTTTAATCAATCCATCCCAATCATCTTCATTTAAATCAGTGTCTAGCAAAACACCTTTTGTAAGTTTGTAATTTTCTATTAATTCTTCAAAATTATAACTTTCAACACCCATAACAACATTTGCATACATTTGTATAAATCTTCTATAACTATCTTTTGCAAATCTAATATTTGATGTTTTATTTGCTAAAGCAATCACAGTTTTGTCATTTAGTCCAAGATTTAAGATAGTATCCATCATTCCTGGCATGGATACTCTTGCGCCAGATCTTACTGATAATAATAAAGGATTTTTTAAATCTCCAAATTTTTTGCCAGAATCTTTTTCAATATTTTTTAATTCTTTATTTATTTCATTTATGATTTTAGGCTTTAATTTCTTTTTATTTTTATAAAATAAATCGCAAACTTCAGTAGAAATCGTAAATCCAGGTGGGACAGGCAAACCCATACTCCCCATTTCTGATAAATTTGCACCTTTGCCTCCTAAAATATTTTTTGGGTTTTTTATTTTTTTTGTGTCTTTAGATTTAAAATTAAATACTAATTTTGACATTTATGCTTCTATTTTAGAAAAGTTAAAATAATTATCGAAGCTTTTACACAACATTTTTAAAAGTTCTAGTCTGTTTTTTTTAATTATTTCTTCTTGATCATTAACTATTACATTATCAAAAAACTCATTAACCTCTATTTTTGCACTTGAGAGTGTTTTAAGACTTTCATCATAATCCTCGTCTCTACCTATGCTTGAAAAATACTTTCTTATAGTATGTATTTTTTTATAAAGATTTTTTTCATAATCATTTTTAAAGAGACCAGGATCGGCAGAACCTACAATTTCTAGTTTTGATTTACTTTCGCTGTTTAAAATGTTCACGGATCTTTTATAAATTGCAATAACATCAAGACCAAAATCTTTTTTAATATTTTTATTCAAATTTAATGATTTATTAAAAATTTTAAGTAAATCATCTATTCCATATGAATTAGTGGAGCACTCAATAATATCCGACCTAATATTTTTCTCTTTCAAATAATTTTTCAATCTTTCTAAAATAAAATCTCCCAATTCATCATTTATCAATTTTGAGTCAAAAGAGTAATTTTGATCTTTGTATAAATTTATTGAATAATTTATCAGATATCTTAGCTTTATTTTTTTTTGATTTTCAATTATTAACCTTAATAAACTAATTGCCATTCTTCTTAATGCATAAGGATCTTTTGAACTAGTTGGTTTGAGATTAATTCCAAAAAATCCAACTAAGGAGTCTATTTTGTCACTTAACGATAATGCTATGCTGTATGGTTTTTTTGGAACTTTACTATCAATACCATTTGGTAAGTAATGCTCTGAAACAGCTAAACTTATTTCTTCGTCAAAACCTTGCTCTCTTGCAAAGTATCCACCCATCACGCCTTGTAATTCGGGAAACTCTCCAACTAAATCTGACATCAAATCTACTTTGCAAATTGAGGAGGCAATTTCTATCTTTTCTTTACTTATTAAAAGTTCATCTGATATTATTCCGCTTAGTTTTCTTACTCTTTGTATTTTATCAAAATAACTTCCTAATCCTTTAAAATAATTAATTTGCTTCAATCTAGATACCTGTTTAACTAAATTTTGAGACTTATTTCTGTTCCAAAAAAATTCCGCATCTGCCAACCTTGCATCTACAACATTTTGATTTCCTAATTTAACTAATCCTTTTTTGTCCTTACAATCTGCTACAACTATAAAATTATTTGTTATTTTATTTTTACTATCAAATGTAGGAAAATATTTCTGGTGATGTTGCATTGTTATAATAAGTATTTCTTGTGGAATTTCTAAAAATTTCTTATTAAACTCACATACTAAAATTTTTGGTTTTTCAACAATATTTATAATTTCGTCTATAAGTTTTTCATTCACGTTTATATGAATTTTTTTTTGATTAGTTGCCTTATTTATTTCTTTAATTATAAATTCTTTTCTTTTATTTTGATCAATTGTTACTCCTTTTTGTTTAAAAAATTTTATATAAGATTTAAAATCAACAAAACTTTTTACTTCATCTTCTAGATCTTTATCTGTAAAAGTTTTATTTGAACTCTGTAAATGGTCTAATTTAAATTCAATTATTTTTTTATCAAATAAAGCTAATATTGATTTTAACGGTCTTCCCCAATATAAATCATGATTGCCCCATTTCATTGATTTTTTCCATGAAATTTTTAAAAGCAAACTTGCAATATTTTCTTTTAATAAATCGTATGTTTTTATTTTTTGTGATGGTTTGTTATAGAAGTAGAATATGCCTTTTTCAGTGCTTTTTTTGAAGACTTTTTCTTTACTTATTTTATTGGATTTTAAAAATCCTTCTAAAGCCTTTTCTGTAGCATTTATATTAGGACCTCTAATTTCTTCTGCTTTTTTTATTACATCTTTAGGTATCTTATTTATATGAATAATGAGCCTATTTGGAGTTGAATAAGTATTAATTTTACCTTTAACTATAATATCATTATCATCAAAAAATTTTTTAAAAATTTGTGTTAAATCATTTCTAGCATTGATTTGTAATCTAGGAGGTATTTCTTCACTAAATAATTCAAGGAAAAATTCAGACATTTTAATTTTGTGTTTCTACCCAAATTTTTCCAATTTCTCTTGTTAGATATCTTATCCTTGCAATATATTCTGCTCTTTGAGCAACACTTATAACTCCTCTAGCATCTAAAATATTGAACACATGACTTGATTTTAAACATTGATCATATGCTGGAAGAGAAATTTTCTTTTCAATTAATGATTTAGCTTCTTCTTCGAGCATATCAAAAATCTTAAATAATTTATCTGTGTTTGCATACTCAAAATTATAGGCTGAAAATTCTTTTTCAGCTTGATGAAAAACATCTTTGTATAAAACTCCCTCATCATTCCAAATTAAATCAAAAACATTTTTTTTACCTTGAATAAACATACATAATCTCTCTAAACCATAAGTAATTTCAACAGATATTGGATTACATTCCATCCCTGCCATTTGTTGAAAATAAGTAAATTGAGTAACTTCCATACCATCACACCATACTTCCCATCCGAGACCGGCAGCACCTAAGGTTGGACTTTCCCAATCATCCTCTACAAATCTGATATCATGCTCTTCGTATTTAATACCTACTGATGAAAGGCTATTAAGATACATTTTTTTAATATCTTTTGGCGAAGGTTTTATTAAAACTTGAAATTGATAGTAGTGTTGTAAACGATTAGGATTTTCTCCATACCTTCCATCTGTCGGTCTTCTTGATGGTTGAACATAAGCTGTTTTCCATGGTTTAGAACCTAATGATCTTAGAGTTGTTGCTGGGTGAAATGTTCCTGCTCCAATTTCTAAATCATAAGGTTGTAAAATAACACAACCTTTTTTTGACCAGTACTTTTGAAGATTTAAAATTGTATCCTGAAAAGAGATAAATGATTTTGGATTTTTTGTTTTTTTTTTAGAAACCATATTTTTGCCAAATAGATCTTTCTTCTAAAACACTTATCAATTTATCCGCATGGTCCTCTGAAGACGAAAGCTTTTTGGCAAGCCATCCTTTAGACTTTTCAAATTTTTTAATTTCAACATCTTCACCAAATTTTTCTCTCAATATCTGTTCTGCATTCCCTATTCCATCTATTAAACCAAGTTTTAAGGATGTTTTGCCAGACCAAAATTCTCCAGAAAAAAGTTCAACATCAGTTTTGTTTAATTTTGTTGATCTACTTTCTTCTACAACATTAATAAATTCTTGGTGAAGTTCCAGTTGAATATTTTTTAATCTTTGAATGTCCTCTTCTTTCTCGTCTAAAAAAGGATCTAGAGTACTTTTATTTTTTCCAGCTGTATAAACCCTTCTTTGAACTCCGATTTTTTGAATTAAATCTTTAAAACCAAAAGAAGAATAAATCACTCCTATTGATCCGATTATAGAACTTGCATTAGCATAAATCTCATCACCTGCGCATGCAATTAGATAGCCTCCAGATGCAGCGACATCTTCCGCAAAAACTATTACTTTTTTTTTGTTTTTCTTAGATTGTTCTCTAATAAATTTATATATTAGATGTGATTGAACGGGTGAACCACCTGGTGAATTAATTGAAATTGCAACAGCCTCTGCTTTTTTTACTGAAAAAGCTTTTTTTATCATTTCTTCTTGAGAGGAATATTCTATTCCTTGTTTGAATTTTCCAACATTTCCAATGACGCCGGTAAGTCTTAAATGACTAACAATTTTTTTTTTTTTAAAAAATGAAAACATACAAATGATTATAAAAATTTTAATTAATTATAAAGCTACTTATAGTTGAAGAAATAGGTGCGTCAATTGATAAGTATATTAATAAACTTAATGTAATATTTTGAATTTATGGGTTCAGTAGTTCAATTAAAAAAGCAAATAACTAATGCATATACAGATTTAGTAAATTCTGTTGATGAAAAACTAACTTTAGTTGAAGACAAAATTTCTTATAAATTAGATAGTAAAGTTGAGCTTGTTAAAGAAATGACAGCTTACCACATGACTAGCGGAGGTAAAAGATTAAGAGCATTGCTTACTTTGGAGTGTGCTAAATTGTGTGGATATACAAAAGGTAGTAGAGATGTGAACCTAGCTACATGTGTTGAACTTATACACGCAGCAACTCTTATGCATGATGATGTAATTGACAGCGCAGATTTAAGAAGAGGAAAAAAAACTACAAATAAAATTTGGGGAAATCAGTCATCAATTCTTGTTGGGGACTATTTATTAAGTAGATGTTTTGAAATGATGGTTGAGGATGGAAGTATTGAAGTATTGAAACTTTTATCTTCTACATCATCAACTATTGCTCAAGGAGAAGTTTTGCAATTACAACATAAAGGTGACTCTGAAATTTTAGAAGAAACATACTTGAATATAATTTCTTCTAAAACTGCAGCTTTATTTTCAGCATCTTCAAAAGTTGGGTCGATAATTACTGATAAAGACAATAAATTTAAAGATGCACTAGAATTCTATGGGAAGAATCTTGGATTAACATTTCAGATTGCAGATGACACACTTGACTATAACTCAGAATTAAAAATGTTTGGTAAAGAGATAGGGAAAGATTTCTTTGAGGGCAAGGTAACTCTTCCTATTATTCTATTAAATCAAAAATTATCTTCAGATGAAAAATTAGTTTTAAAAAAAATATTTGAACAAAATATCAGATCTAAAGAACAATTTGACTATGTGCTTAAGTTAGTAAAAAAATATAATATAATTAGTGAGTGTTACAAAAAAGCGGAACACTATATAAGTTTAGCATCAAATTCATTAAGTATATTTCAAGATTGTGAAGAAAAAACTATACTTAAAAATTTAACTGCTTTTAGTATTAATAGAAAATTTTAAGGAGATAAGAGAATTTTTTTCCAAGCATTATCTTCTTTAATATATTTTAATCTTTCGTGAATTCTATTTTCACCATCTAACCAAAATTCAATTTCGTGGTGTTTTAACCTCCAGCCTGACCAATGATCAGGTCTTGGAACATTATTTTCATCTTTATAGAGATCTTTAAATTTTTTTATTGATTGGTTTAGTTCTTCTCTATCTTTTAAAATTGAGCTTTGATTTGAGGCCCAAGCACCTATTCTACTTCCATAACTTCTGGAATTATAATAATTATCCGCTTCATCATCTGAAACTTTTTCAGCGGTACCAACTATACGGATTTGTCTGAGTAAACTTTTCCAATGAAAGCACATTGAAATTTTTGGATTATGCTTTATAGAGTTTCCTTTATTACTATTAAAGTTAGTGTAAAAGACAAATCCGTCTTCTCCATAATCTTTGAGTAATACCATTCTTACATTCGGATAACCTTTTTCGTCAATAGTGCCTAGAGCTAATGCATTTGGATCATTTATTTCAGTTTTCTTTGCCTCTTTATACCATTCAGTGAATAATAATATTGGATTATCAAGTTCAAGAAAGCATTTATCTAATCCTAAAGAATTTTTTTCGTTCATAATTTAACCAAAATAATTTATATAATAATATAATGTCTTTTAATACATTTGGAAAATTTTTTCGATTTACTACATGGGGTGAGTCTCACGGTCCAGCAATTGGATGTGTTGTTGATGGATGTCCTCCAAATATTAAGCTTAATATCAAAGACATTCAGTTAGAATTAAATAAAAGAAAGCCTGGTCAGTCTAAATTCACTACTCAAAGAAAAGAGGATGATAAAGTGGAAATTTTATCAGGAACATTTGAGGGCAAAACAACTGGTACGCCTATCTCAATGATTATCTTCAATAAAGATATGCGTTCTAAGGATTATAAAAATATTAAAGATAAATTTAGACCTGGTCATGCTGATTACACATATTTTAAAAAATATGGAATTAGAGATTATAGAGGTGGAGGCAGACAGTCAGCAAGAGAGACTGCATCAAGAGTGGCAGCAGGGGCAATAGCAAAACAAGTTTTGCAAAATATTATTGGGAAAAAATACAGTGTAATTGGAGCAGTAACACAATTAGGAATACTAGGATGTGACGCAGAAAAATGGAATGACAAATTCATTGCAAAAAACCCCCTATTTTGTCCTGATAAAACAGTTTTAAAATTATGGGAAAAATATTTACTTGGGATAAGAAAAGCTGGATCATCTTGTGGAGCTATTATTGAAGTAAGAGCAAGAGGTGTACCTATTGGATTAGGAGCTCCAATTTATTCTAAGTTAGATATGGATTTGGCATCAGCTATGATGAGTATTAATGCTGTAAAAGGGGTTAACATTGGATCTGGAATGAACTCTGCTCAACTTTCTGGTGAACAAAATTCTGATGAAATGTCTCAAACAGGAAAGAAATTAAAATTTAAATCAAATAATGCTGGGGGAATTCTTGGAGGAATTTCCAGTGGTCAAGAAATAGTAGTTTCATTTGCAGTAAAACCAACTTCATCAATTCTTTCTCAAAGAAAAACAATTAATAAATTTGGAAAAAATACTTCAATTTCTGTCACAGGTAGACATGATCCTTGTGTAGGTATTAGAGCAGTTCCTATTGGTGAAGCAATGATGCATTGTGTAATTCTTGATCATTACTTAATGAATAAAGCTCAATGTGGTAATTAATTCGTTTTTTTAATCACAATTTTAGAATTTAGAGTTTCTAAAACTTTCTCTTCAATAGATTTAGCATCTAAACCGGCCTCTTTATACATTTGCTCAGGTTTGTCTTGGTCCAAAAATTTATCAGGCAAAATCATTGATCTAAATTTTAAATTATTATCCAATAAATTCTTTTCATTTAAGAAATGATTTACATGCGCTCCAAACCCTCCAATAGAACCCTCTTCCAATGTAATTAGCACTTCATGATTTGTTGCAACTTGCCACATGAGATTTTCATCCAGAGGTTTTGCAAATCTAGCATCAATAATTGTTGGATTAATTCCCATTTTTTTTAAACATTCTTCAGCAAATAAACATTCTTTTAATCTGTTGCCAAAACTTACTAGAGCAACTTTCTTTCCTTCTCTTATAACTCTTCCTTTTCCAATATCTATTTTTTCGTTGATGTCGGGTAATTCTAAACCTACTCCGTTTCCCCTTGGATATCTAAATGCGCATGGTTTATTATTAATATCTACTGAGGTATTAACCATTCTTACCAATTCTGCTTCATCACTTGCTGCCATAACAATAAAATTAGGTAAAGTTGATAAATATGTGATATCAAATGCACCTGCATGAGTGGCTCCATCGGCACCAACTAAACCAGCTCTATCAATTGCAAATCTTACTGGTAAACTTTGAATTGCAACATCATGAACTACCTGATCATAAGCTCTTTGTAAAAATGTTGAATAAATTGCTGCATAAGGCTTATAACCTTCTGTGGCTAAACCTGCAGCAAAAGTAACTGCATGTTGTTCAGCAATTCCAACATCAAAAGTTCTATCAGGGAAAACTTTACTAAATGCATCCATTCCTGTCCCAGACGGCATAGCAGCAGTTATACCTACAATTTTACTGTCTTTCTTTGCATGCTCTATTAATGTATTTGCAAATACCTTTGTAAAAGCAGGAGCTTTAGTTGTTGATTTTTGTTGAACTCCAGTTTGAACATCAAATTTTGTAACTCCGTGATACTTGTCATCAGATTTTTCAGCAAAACTATATCCTTTGCCTTTTTGAGTTTTTATATGAATTAGTATTGGACCATTATGATTACTTTCTTTTGCGTTTTTTAAAATTGGCAATAGAACATCTAAATCATGACCATCAATTGGACCAACATAATAAAAACCTAATGAATTAAATAATGTACCACCTGTGACAGCCGATCTCAAAAAATCTTCAGCCTTTCCAGCCTTTTTGCTAAATCTTTTTGAAAAGGATGAAATAATCATTTTAACTGTTTCTCTGAAACTAAAATAAATCTTACCTGAAAAAATTTTAGCAAGATAAGATTTCATTGCTCCAACTGGTTTTGCAATTGACATATCATTGTCATTCAATATTACGATCATTTTTGTTTTTGAGTCTCCAGCATTATTCATAGCTTCATATGCCATTCCTGCGCTCATTGCACCGTCACCAATAACTGCTATAACCTGATCTGATTTATTTGATAATTTATTTGCTGTTGCAATGCCAAGTCCAGCAGAAATAGAAGTAGAACTATGAGCTGCACCAAAGGGATCAAATTCACTTTCTGATCGCTTTGTGAAACCAGATAATCCACTTCCTTGTCGTAGAGTTCGTATTTTATCTTTTCTTCCTGTTAAAATTTTATGAGGGTATGATTGATGACCAACATCCCATATCAATTTATCCTTTGGGGTGTCAAAAACATGGTGAAGTGCTACTGTTAATTCTACAACACCTAAGCCTGCACCTAGATGACCACCTGTTTTTGAAACAGCATCAATCATTTCGCTTCTTACTTCTTCTGATAGAACTTTTAATTCTTCATTATTTAGTTTTTTTATATCTGAAGGAAAATTAATATTACTTAAATATTTATAATTTTGCATTTATTTATTTCTACTTAATATAAATTCAATTGTCTCTTTTAAATCACTAGCATTATTTCCATAGCTAACTAAACTATTAAATATTTCTTTTTTTAGTTTTGAAGCATATTTAATAGCATTTTTATATCCTAGTAAACTTATTAATGTTGCTTTTCCCCTTTTTGAATCTTTATTTGTTTTTTTTCCTGCAGTTTTTGATGTACTGCTATAATCAATTAAATCATCTGCAATTTGAAAAAGTAAACCAATTTTTTCACCAATAATTGAAAATTTTTTTATTTGATCTTTTTTATTTGTCAAGATAACTGGAGACAAACAGCTGAATGAAAATAATTTTCCAGTCTTTTTAATCTCCATATCTATAACTTTTTGTTTAGAAACTTTTTTTCTTTCATAATTTAAATCCAAA
>CACCFT010000001.1 GCA_902545405.1 uncultured Pelagibacteraceae bacterium | reverse complement strand
ATCACTAAAAAAACAATAAAGTTGATAACTAAGAATTTTTTTAAAATAGATTGATTATTAGATTTTGAAGTAGCCATTATTTAACATTCCAACGATAACCACTGCCATATCTGGTTTCTATCGCTGAAAAGTTATTATCTACTTTTTTAAACTTTTTTCTAATCCTTTTTACGTGACTATCTATTGTTCTATCTTCAATATCTGTGTCTTCTCTGTAAGCAACATCCATTAATTGAGATCTTTCTTTAATAATTCCAGGTCTTTTTGCTAATTCCTTTACAATTAAGAATTCTGTTGTTGTTAATTTATCTGGTAATTGCTTGCCATCCCATTCACACTCTAGCTGTGAAGGGTCAAGTTTTAATTTTCCATGTGAAATTATATTTCTATTATCCTCTAAATTATTATCTTTTTTTCTAAGTTGGACACGAATTCTTTCAATAAGAACTTTAGTTGAAAAGCCACCTGATTTTTTTACAAAATCATCAGCCCCTAGTTTTAGTCCTAAGAGCTCATCCACCTCTTCATCTTTTGAAGTTAAAAAGATAACGGGCATAGATGTTTTTTTTCTCAATTTTTTTAACAATTCTTCTCCATCCATTCTTGGCATTTTAATATCTATAACTGCAAGGTCTGGGGGATTTCTTGACAAACCTATTAAAGCACTTTCTCCATCCAAATAAGTTTGAATATTAAAACCCTCTTTCTCTAGAGCAATACTTAAACTAGTTAATATATTTCTATCATCATCAACAAGGGCAATTGTTTGTTTCATGTTTAACTATAAAAATACTAAAATGTTTAAAATTGGGCAATTAAATGTTTATTAATGAAGCTCTCCCCAGTTATCACCTATGTTTACATCTACCGATAATGGTATTGAAAATGAATGCAAATCACTATCTTTCACACTTGTCATAATATCTTTAATCTTTTTAGAAGCAGATTTAGTACCATTATCAATTACCTCAAAAATCAATTCATCGTGAATTTGAAGTAACATATTAAATTCATTTGTTTTTTTAGTATCTAGCTCATCGTTGATTCTAATCATAGCAAGTCGCATTATTTCTGATGCAGATCCTTGGATAGGTGCATTTATAGCTGCCCTTTCTTGAAAATTTCTAACATTAAAATTTTTGTCATTGATTCCTGGAATATGAGTTTTTCGACCAAAAATATTTCTTACATATCCACTTTTTCTACAGAATTTAATTGTGTTATTCATGTATTCTTTAATTTCTGGAAATTTAATAAAATATGAATTTAGAAATTCTTCGGCTTCATTGTTTGATACACCAATTTGTTTGGCCAAACCATATTGAGATATTCCATAAATTATTCCAAAATTAATAGCTTTCGCTTTTCTCCTCATATCAGCATCAATTTTTTTTATGTCTGCACCAAAAACCTGGCTAGCGGTTAATGAGTGAATATCCTCATTATTTTTAAAAGCTTTTTTTAGTTCTTTTACATCAGCTAGATCAGCCAAAATTCTCATTTCGATCTGATTATAGTCTGCTGATATAAGTTTTTTATTTTTTTCTGATATAAAGGCTTTACGAATATCTTTGCCCTCCTCAGTTTTAATAGGAATATTTTGTAAATTTGGATCACTGGATGCAAGTCTACCCGTTGTAGTTGCTGCTAACAGAAAAGATGTATGCACTCTTTTTGTATTGGGATTTAAATGCTCTGGCAAAGAATCTGAATATGTATTTTTCAATTTACTAGATTGCCTCCATTCTAAAACCAATTTAGGAAATTCATTCCCTTTGTAAGCTAAATCCTCTAGAACTGCTGCACCAGTTGCAAAACTACCTTTTTTAGTCTTTTTTAGCGATGCAATTTTGAGGTCATTATACATTATTTCACCCAACTGTTTAGTCGATGCAATATTAAATTTTTTTTTTGAAATTTTAAAAATTTGTTTTTCTAAATCTTGAAGTTTTTTTTCAAATTTAACAGATAATTTTTTAAGAAAATTATTATCCAATTTTATGCCATTGATTTCCATTGATGCTAAAATTTTAATTAAAGGTTTTTCGAAAATTTCATAAATATTTAGTAATTTTTCTGATTTAAGCGATTTCAAAAATATTTTATATAAACGGTAAGTTATATCAGCATCTTCTGCCGCATAATCTTTTGCAATATTTAACTCTACTTGGCTGAATTTAATTTCTTTTTTTCCAGATCCAACAAGATCTTTATATTTAATTGTTTTGTGACCAAGATGAATATCTGAAAGAGTATCCATATTATGTCTATTTTTCCCAGCATCTAAAACGTATGACATCAACATTGTATCTTCCATGCTTTGAATATCTATATCCCTTTTACGAAATATTATGTAATCGAATTTAATATTTTGCCCAATTTTTTTTAAACTTTTATCCTCTAAATATGGTTTTAAAATTCTCAAAACATCTTTTTCATTTAGATTATTTTTATCAATATGACCTGTTGGAATGTAACAAGCTTTACCTATTTTGCTAGAAATTGATATACCAACTAAATTTGCCTGATGTGGGTCAAGAGAATCTGTTTCAGTATCAATAGAAAATTCACCAGCTTCTTCGGCTTCTTGCATCCAATCTTTTATTTCAGATAAATTTTTTATCAAAACATATTTATCTTTTGATATTTTAGATGTTTCTTTTTTGACTTCTATTTCATCACTAAATTTGGATTGACCATACGTCGAAATTGCTGAACTCAATAACCTATTAAATTCCATTTCTCTCAAAAAATTGTATAACTTGTCTACGTCTACTTTTTTTAGAACAAAGTCAGTTAATTTGTCTTTCACCGGAACATCATTTTTTAATGTGACTAGTTTTTTACTTACCAGAGCCTTATCTTTATTTTCTAAAAGTGTTTCTCTTCTTTTATTCTGTTTTATTTTATTTGCGTTTTTAAGAAGGTTTTCTAAATTTCCATATTCCTTAATTAATTCTGCTGCTGTTTTTACTCCAATACCTGGAACGCCAGGTACATTATCTGTACTATCCCCTGCTAGTGATTGAACATCAATTACTTTATCCGGACCAACCCCAAATTTATTTATTACATCGTCATTAGATATAAATTTATTCTTCATTGGATCGTATATACGAACCTTTTTTTTGAAAAGTTGCATTAAATCTTTATCAGATGATACAATTGTAACCTTTGCACCTTCGTCTAGTATTTGCTCTACATAGGTGGCTATCAAATCATCAGCCTCGTAATTTAACATTTCTATAGAGGGTAAATTGAATGCTAATACTGACTTTCTAATATAATCGAATTGTGGAATTAGATCATCGGGAGCATCAGACCTATTTCCTTTATAATCTGAATATATTTCGTTTCGAAAATTCTTTCTTGCAGAGTCAAAGATTACTGCGAAATGAGTTGGTTTTTCTAAATTTTCGCTAGATTTAGAGTCCTCTAATAATTTAAACAGCATGTTACAAAATCCACTTACTGCTCCTACTGGCAAACCATCACTTTTTCGTGTTAATGGTGGCAATGCATAATAGGCTCTAAATATGTATCCGGACCCATCAATAAGATAGAAATGATCTGTTTTTTTAATTTTACCCATAATTTAATTTATAATAAATTGACGTATTATAGTAAGAATAAAACATCCTGTTAATAAATATTAGTGGATTAAACTTTATTAAAATAGTAATTTAAAGCTAATGGAATTAGTAAATTCAATTTCTAATAATAAAATAATTAAAATCATAATATTTGCATTAATAGGTTCTATTTTATTGACAATATCTGCAAAAATTAAAATACCTTTTTATCCAGTTCCTATGACTATGCAAACATTTATAGTTTTGTTTTTAGGAATTTCCTTTGGATATAAAGTCGGGGTACTTTCGGTAGTTTTTTATTTGATAGAAGGAATTATGGGATTACCGGTATTTTCTAACTCACCAGAGAAAGGAATAGGATTAGCTTATTTTGTTGGTCCCACAATGGGATATTTAATAGGTTTTATATTTGCATGTCTGATAGCAGGCATATTTACATACGATAAAAACCATATATTAAATTTTTTAAAAATTATAATAGCAACATCGGTAATATATATTTTGGGTATTTTGTGGCTTGGAAATTTAATCGGTTGGGATAAACCAATATTAGAATTTGGCGTTTACCCATTTCTTTATGCTGAATTATTTAAGATGTTATTACTAACAGCTTTAGTTAATAAAATTATTAAACTTAGAAAATATATTTAGTATTATCTTGGAGATCTTTTTGATAGAATTCTTTGAAGAGTTCTTCGATGCATTTTAAGTCTTCTTGCAGTCTCAGATACATTTCTGTTACATAGCTCAAAGACTCTGTGAATATGTTCCCATTTTACTCTATCTGCGGACATTGGATTTTCTGGTGGAGCAGCTTTTTTATTTGGATCAGCTAAAAGTGCTTTTTCTACGTCATCTGCATCTGCTGGTTTAGCTAGATAATCAATTGCACCCTCTTTAATAGCTGCAACTGCAGTTGGTATATTTCCATAACCAGTAAGCATCACTATTCTACTTTCTGAGTTATTTTTCTGGATTTCTTTTACAACTTCTAGTCCGTTTCCATCGTTTAGTCTTAAATCAACAACTGCGAAAGCAGGTTTTTTTGATTTCACAGACTCTATTCCAATTTTTACACCCTCTGCTTGTGAAACAGAAAAGCCCTTTTTCTCCATTGCTCGAGCTAGTCTTTCTCTAAAAGGGTTGTCATCATCTACTATAAGTAGAGATTTATCCTTAAATTCTGTTATTTTTTTTAACACTTCTGCTTCAGGCATGGACCTTATATGGAAACATTCTAAATTATTTCAAGGGTACATTTTTACTTTACATTGGCTCATTTTCTGCATAAATGCTCGTTTTATATAAACTTGCATAGCAGTTATGCCGGTTTTTTTTGTTAAATTTTTTTTGGAGCTTTAAATGCAAAAATTTAAATCAGTTGATAAATTAGTAAATCAACTGAAACCAACAGAACCTGTTTATTGTATTAGAAGAGATTCTATAAACATAGCTTCTAAATTTTTTCAGAATAAATTTCCTGGTAAAATCCTATATGCAGTTAAAACTAACCCGCATCCATTAGTATTAAAAACTATCGTGGAAAGTGGAATTAATGATTTTGATATCGCTTCAATTAAAGAAGTTGAGGCAATTAGAAGTGTTAGCCCAGATGCAAAATGCTCCTACATGCATACTGTAAAAAGCAAGGAAAGTATAAACGAAGCATATTTCAAATATAATATTAAGACTTTTTCAATCGATACAAAAGATGAATTAATAAAAATTCTTAATAGTACTAATCAAGCTAAGGATTTAGAGTTATTTGTGAGAGTTGCAGTTTCTAATGAACACGCAGAAATAGATTTATCTAAAAAATTTGGTGCACAAACTTCAGAAGCAATAGGGCTTTATAGATTAACAAAACAGTATGCAAAAAAAATAGGATTAAGTTTTCATGTGGGTTCGCAATGTATGCATCCAATATCCTATTCAAAAGGGATTAATGAAATTAAATATATAATAAAAAAAACAAAAATAGTTCCAGATGTTATAAATATAGGTGGAGGATTTCCAACAATCTATCCTGACTTAGTTCCTCAATCATTAGACTCTTATTTTGAGGAAATAAAAAATTCATTAAATAAATTAAAATTAGAAAAAAAACCAGAAATTATATGTGAGCCAGGTCGAGCAATTGTTGCAGAAAGTGGTTCGACAATTGTGAGAGTAAACTTAAGAAAAAAACAAAAGCTATATATCAATGATGGAACATACGGAACTTTATTTGATGCAGGTGTGCCTAATATAGTTTATCCATCAAGGATAATTACAAGTGGAAGAATTATATCAAAAAAATTGACTTCATTTGATTTTTATGGACCAACATGTGATAGCATGGATTATATGAAGGGACCTTTTATTCTACCTAATAATATTAAAGAAGGTGATTACATTGAATTAGGTCAATTAGGAGCATACGGATTGACATTTAGAACTCAATTTAATGGATATTATTCTGATAGTATTTACGAAGTATGTGATAATCCAATAATGACGATGTATGACAAAGAAACAAATAAAGAGTTTCTTGTTGCATAATGTCAGATACAAAAAATCTTAATCATAACAGAAAAAAAGACTTTTTAAGTAAAGAAGTTGAGCATATTGATATTACATCTTTTGACTCTAGAAAAATTATATCTTCTATGGAAAAAATGTCTTTTGTTTCAAGAGAAACTGCTAATGCATCCAAGATATATAATGAAATGCTTAAAGATAAAGATTGTACAATATTCTTAACTCTTGCAGGATCTACTTCTGCAGCTGGATGTATGCATATTTATAGAGATATGGTTAAATACAACATGGTAGATGCAATTGTAGCAACTGGAGCATCTATAATAGATATGGATTTTTTTGAAGCGCTTGGATTTAAACATTACCAAGGATCACAATATCAAAATGATAATGAACTTAGAGACAATTATATAGATAGGATTTATGATACTTACATCGATGAAGAGGAGCTCCAGGTTTGTGATAAAACAATAGGAGAAATAGCTGACAAACTTGAGCCGAAGTCTTACACATCGAGAGAATTCATTAAAGAGATTGGTAAATATCTAAAAACTAATTCTAAAAAGAAAGGTTCTTTAATTGAAACAGCTTTTGATAACGATGTACCTATATTCTGTCCTGCATTTACAGACTCAAGTGCAGGTTTTGGATTAGTCATGCATCAAGAGAGAAATCCAAAAAATCATATTACAATAGACTCAATTAGAGAATTTAGAGAATTAACAGAGATTAAAATTAAATCTAAAGGTTCGGGATTATTCATGATTGGTGGTGGAGTTCCTAAAAACTTTATACAAGACACGGTAATTTGTGCTGAACTTTTGGGAAAAAATGTAGATATGCACAAATATGCAATACAAATTACTGTTGCTGACTCAAGAGATGGAGCTTGCAGTAGTTCGACATTAAAAGAAGCAAGTTCATGGGGTAAGGTTGATACTACCAAAGAACAAATGGTATTTGCTGAAGCTACCAGTGTTTTACCATTAATAGCAAGTGACGCCTATCATACTGGAGAATGGAAAAATAGAGACAGAAAAAACTTTTCCAAAATATTTTGATAGATGATCAAAAAAGTAAAAATTGGAATTATTCAAAGTAAAATTTCAGATAATATTCAACAAAATATAAATTCAGCTATTAAAAATATAAAAAAAGCAGCATCAAAAAAAGCTAAAATAATTTGTGTACCAGAACTATTTTTATCAAATTATTTTTGTCAAACAGAAAGTCATTCCAACTTTAAGCTAGCGGAAAAAATACCCGGCAGAACTACAAAAATATTTTGTGAATTAGCCAAAGATTTACAAATAGTATTAATGATTTCATTATTTGAAAAAAAAACACATGGCTTCTATCATAATACTAGTATCGTTATTAGCGAGAAAGGTAAAATTTTATCGAAATATAGAAAAATGCATATACCAGATGATCCTGGTTATTATGAAAAATTTTATTTTACTCCTGGAGATTTAGGTTTTAAATCTGTTAAAACAAAATTTGGTAAAATTGGACCTTTAATTTGTTGGGATCAATGGTTTCCGGAAGCTGCAAGATTGACTGCACTTAAAGGTGCACAAATAATTTTTTACCCTACTGCTATTGGATGGCATCCTAAAGAGAAAAAAAAATTTGGAAAATCTCAACTAGACTCTTGGATAACAATGCAAAAATCTCACGCAATCGCAAATGGTACTTATGTGGTTGCTATAAATAGAGTTGGAACAGAAAAAAAAGGTAAGAAGAAAATAGAATTCTGGGGAAACTCAATGATCATAGATCCTAGTGGGCAAATAATTGGAAAACTTGGGAATAAAAAAGAAGAAATTTTAATTCGTGAAATAAACTATAAAAAAATTGATTCAGCCAGAGAGCATTGGCCTTTTTTAAGAGATAGAAGAATCGATTTTTATAAAGGCATACTAAAAAATCCTGCAGATGAATGAAAACTTTAATGGATTTGGAATGCCGGCTGAATGGGAGCCTCAAAATTCAGTTTGGATTGCTTGGCCTTATAATAAAAATGATTGGCCTGGATTATATCAATTTATTCCTGGAGTAATTTTAAAGATTATAAAAAAAATTTCAAAAAATCAAAAAATTAACTTAATCGTTAGCAAAAATGTAAAAAATATAAAAAAATTAATAAAACTTAATAAAATTAAAAATATCAACTTCCATTATATTAAAACTGATAGAATATGGTTAAGAGATTCTGGACCCATATTTATAACAAACAAGGTCGAAAAGAAAAAAGTAATACTAAATTTTGGTTTTAACGGATGGTCAAAGTATAAAAATTATAAAAATGACAACAAAATCAATAATAGTATTAGTAAAATTGCTAATTTTAAAAAGATTGATCCAATAATCAAAAAAAAAGGCAGAATTAGAAAAATAATCATGGAAGGAGGGGCATTTGATGTAAATGGCTCAGGTACAATTTTATTAACTGAAGAATGTTTGTTAAGCAAAATTCAAGAAAGAAATAAAAATTTTAAAAAAAAAGATTACGAAAAAATGTTTAATAAATACTTAAATATAAAAAACTTTATATGGCTTAAAAAAGGAATTGCTGGCGATGACACGCATGGACATGTTGATGACATATCAAGATTTGTTTCAAGAAATACGATTATGACTGCGGTTGAAAATAATAAAAAAGATATAAATTACAAAAACTTAAATAAGAATTTAAATATATTGAAAGAAAGTAAATGTGAGAAAGGAAAGAAATTCAAAATTATAAAAGTTCCTATGCCTTCACCAATTTATATTGAGAATACAAGAGTTCCTGCAAGTTATATGAATTTTTATATTTGCAATAAAAAAATAATTCTTCCAATATTCAAAGTAAAAGAAGACAATATTGCAATTAAAATTTTCAAAAATTACTTTAGAAATAGAAAAATCGAAACCGTTGACTGTAGCAAATTGATATGGGGATTTGGTGCAATACATTGTATGACCCAACAAGAACCTAAAATTTAGTTATGCTGCTTTTAGTGTGCCGAGTAATAATCTAAAAGGTATCAACATTACAAGAGCTACAAATATTTTTACCGCAAGATCTCCTAAAGATAAAGTTACCCAAGGAATTCCCGTTCCATAGAATGATATTGAGAAAAATAAAAAAGTATCAACAGTTGAACCTATCAAAGAAGACGTTAAAGGTGCTATAAACCACTTTTTTTGTCTTAATTGATCAAATATCTGAACATCTAAAAGTTGAGCAATTATAAAAGCTGTTCCAGAACCAATTGCTATTCTTATGGAAATAAGATCAGTAAAATTAGTTGAAAATATTAAAGTAAACAAAATTCCAATTGTGAAGCCTATATAGACAATTTTTCTAGCTACTAATTTTCCAAAGGATCTGTTGGCTAAATCTGTAATTAAAAATGCAATTGGATAACTAAAAGCACCGTAAGTTAAAATCTCCTCTAAACCGTAATATTTTATAGGAAATTGAACTAAATAATTAGATGCTAGCACAACCAATCCCATTAAAAATGAGAGAGTAAGGAAAACTTTATTCATTATGCTGTTTTTGCAATTATTGATTTTTTAAGCTTTTTTAATCTTAACGATAAATCTCTTGATTTGGCAGATTTTAAGAAATTATCAAAGCTACCTTTTTTATCTACAGATCTAACACCTGCATTTGAAACTGTTAATCTCAGAGATTTTTTTAAAAGTTCACTTTTAAATTTTACTTTCTTTAAGTTTGGAAGAAATCTTCTCTTAGTTTTATTGTTAGCGTGACTAACATTATGGCCTTTTAGAGGGATTTTACCGGTAAGTTCGCATTTTTTAGACATAAATTTTCAAAATGTATATGGTCTTAAAGAATACCAGTCAAGATTAATTTTTTGTTCCAATAGCTTCAGAAATATTTTTAAAACCTTCTCTTTTTACAATTTCGTCGAGATCTTTATTAATCTTTGAAGCAATAGTTGGTCCTTTATAAACCATACCTGTATACAATTGCACAAGAGTTGCGCCGCTTACAATTTTATTAAAAACGCCATCAGCAGAGTCAACGCCTCCAACTCCAATTATTAAGATTTTTTTTCCAACTAATTTAAAAAATTTATTAATTAATTCATTAGAGATATTTTCAAGTGGTTTTCCAGACAAACCGCCTTTCTCTAATTTATTTATATTAAATATATTTTCTCTATTTCTATCTGTCGTATTTGAAACTATAACTATTTGAACATTATATTTTAAAAAAAGTTCTGAGATTTCATCAATACTTTTTTTATCAATATCAGGAGATACTTTGACTGCTATTGGTACATTTGAATTTAAATTTTTCTTTTCTTCATTTATGCATTTTAAAAGATTATCTAACTCTTCATTTTTGTGAAAGTTTCTTAAATTTTCTGTGTTAGGAGAAGAGATATTAATTGTAATATAGTCTGCTAAATTATGAAATTTTCTGAAACAAATTAAATAATCCTCAACTCTGTTTTCAGTATCTTTATTAGGTCCTATATTAATACCCAGTAATCCATTAGGTGAATTATTTTCAATATTTTTTTTACTTTCTTCTGATCCAATATTGTTAAATCCAAGTCTATTAATTAAAGCCTCATCTTCTTCCAATCTGAACACTCTTGGCTTCGGATTTCCTATTTGTGGTTTAGGTGTAATTGTACCTACCTCAACAAAACCAAATCCTAGTTTGTATAGAGGATTGTAAACTTCTGCATTTTTATCAAATCCAGCAGCAACACCTAGAGGAGAACTTAAGGTTTTGTTTAAAAATTTTGTTTGGATAGTAACTCTGGTTGTTTTATCTATAGCTGGTATCTGATTTAACTTTAAAGCCTTTATTGCTAGTGAGTGTGCAACTTCAGGGCTAAATTTAAATATAAAAGGTCTTATAAGATTAAACATTTTCAACCTTTTTTCTTATCAATTCTTTGGTTTCATTTACTCCAAAAAAACTAATGAAGAAGCCCATTCTGGGTCCATTTTCGTCACCAAATACAACCTCATAGATAAGCTTAAACCATTCTCTTAAATTTTCTTTATAACCATTTTCTTTTCCTACGGTAAAAATATTTGTCTGAATATCTTCAGGAGCCATTTTATCATTACAATTATCTAAAGACTTAATTAATGCTTTCAGTGCAACTATCTCTTTTTCATTTGGAGTTTTGTAAATTTTTTTTGTTTTTATAACATCATTGAAATATTTTATTGCATATTCAATTAAATTATCAAAAATTGGATGATCATTTTCGTTAATTTCTGACTTGTATTTTTTTACAAATTTCCAAAGTAATTGTTTGCTGTCCGCATTACTTGTTTCAACTAAATTTAAAAGCATTGAAAAAGTCATAATTGTATTTTCCTCTGGCATTGATCCATTATGTACATGCCAAACTGGATTCATTAACTTCTGTAAATCATTTTGAGTTTTTCCTTTTTCTATAAAATCTAGATATTCATCAACAGCTTTTGGAACAACTTCTCTGTACAATTTTTTTGCTCTTTTTGGATTTTGATACATGTAAAGAGATAGACTTTGAGGAGATGCATAATTCAGCCATTCATCTATAGTTACTCCATTACCTTTTGATTTAGATATTTTTTCACCTTTTTCGTCCAAAAAAAGTTCATAAGCAAAACCAGATGGGTTAGATTTACCCAATGTTTTAATAATCTTAGTTGAAAGAATTGCACTCTCAATTAAATCCTTTCCATACATTTCAAAATCAACATCTAAAGCGTACCATCTCATTGCCCAGTCAACTTTCCATTGCAATTTGCAGTTCCCATCTAAAATACTTTTTTCCAATTTTGATCCATTATTGTCAAATATGATTTTAGAATGTTTAGAATCAATTTCTAAAACAGGTATTTCAAGAACTTGTCCAGTTTCTGGGCATATTGGTAAAAAGGGGGAATAGGTTTTCTGTCTTTCTTTACCTAAAGTTGGAAGAATTATTTCCATAATTTTTTCATAATTTTCTAGAACTAATTTTAGGGTGTCATTAAAATAACCAGACTTGTAGAGTTCTGTAGAACTTTTAAATGAATATTTAAATTTAAAATTATCAAGAAATTGTTTCAACATATTATTATTATGTTCTCCAAAACTACTAAACTTTTCAAATGGATCAGGAACATCCGTTAAAGGTTTGTGAAGATTATTTTTGAGCTTTTCTTGATTTGGAACATTTTCAGGTACTTTTCTAAGACCATCCATATCATCAGAAAATGTAATAATTTCCTTAGGAATATCTGTTAAATGATCAAGAGCGTTGACAATCATTGTCGTCCTTGCAACTTCTCCAAATGTACCTATATGAGGTAGACCACTAGGGCCATAACCAGTTTGTAATACTATTTTATTTTTTTTTTCTATGTTCGATTTTCTCTCTCTTAATAGCTTTTTAGCCTCAACAAATGGCCAGGCGTTTGTTTTGTCAAAATTTGTTTTGTCTATCACAACTACTTAAATATCCTTAATATCAGCCTTTTTAATAATTCATATAGAGTTGAAATTTATTTACCATAAAATAATGTCCATTCAAAATGTCCAATTATAAAACTGTCTTTTTTACATTAGGGGTTTTACAAATTATTTTAGGTCTTTCAATGATTGTACCTATTTTGGTTCAATTAATATTTGATCAAATTGATGCAGGATTTATCGGATCAATGATTGTTACTATTGTTTTTGGATTTTTATTTTTTATTTCTAATTATGATCACGATAAAAAAATAAGTTTACCTCAAGCCTTTTTGCTCACAGCACTTTCGTGGTTAAGTATTGCTATATTTGGTTCTTTACCTTTAATTTTTTCTAGTACGGATTTGAGTTTTACGGATGCGTTTTTTGAGAGCATGTCTGGTATTACAACAACAGGATCTACAATTATCACGAATCTAAATGAAACATCTAAAGCGATATTACTTTGGAGAGGAATGTTACAGTGGTTTGGTGGTATTGGAATTATCGTAATGGCAATCACTTTAATGCCTTTAATGAATATAGGGGGTATGCAACTTTTCAATATTTCATCTAATGATACTTCTGAAAAAATTTTTCCTAAAACTAAAGAAGTTTCTTTGAGATTATTGTCTATATATTCCTTATTAACTTTAACTTGTGCTTTTTTTTATTTTATATTTGGGATGAGTTTTTTTGATAGCATCGTGCATGCTATGACAACAATAGCGACCGGAGGTTTTGCAAATTATAATGAATCTATAGGTTATTTTAACAGTTCGTTAATAGAAATTAATGCAATAATATTTATTATTCTTGGAAGTATACCTTTTATTAGTTACATCAAATACTTAGCTGGAGATAAGAAAATATTTTTCAAAGACACACAAATAAAAACTTTTATAATTTTGGTTATTATTTCAATTCTTTTAATGTTTTTTTATTTATCTGTTATAAATAAAAGCTTAACCGAGATAAGTTTTTTATCTGTTAGCTTTAATATAATTTCTATTTTAACTGGAACAGGATATGCTACAGAAAATTTTAGTAATTGGGGTCAATTTCCATTAGTATATTTCATAATTTTAATGTTCATTGGGGGGTGTGCGGGCTCTACAACTTGTGGAATAAAGATTTTTAGAGTTCAAATTTTGTATCAATTTATATCAAACCAGCTGAAAAAAGTAATTTATCCTCGAGGAATTTTCAAAATTAAATATCAAAATAATAATGTGGATGAAAAATTTATGGACTCAATTATTTCTTTTATATTCCTTTACATATTAATATTTTTTGTAGTGACAGCGCTTTTATCGCTTGCTGGATTAAATTTTATTACAGCAATTTCAGCAGCTGCCACGTCAATTTCAAATGTTGGGCCAGGTTTAGGTGATATTATTGGTCCTAACGGAAGTTTTTCAAGCCTGTCTGATTTTTCTAAATGGGTTCTCAGTGCTGCAATGATACTTGGAAGGTTGGAATTATTTGCAATTCTAGTATTATTTATTCCATCTTTTTGGAGAAAATATTAATGTTTGAAAAAAAACAAACCTGGTCGGAATCTATTTTAGTTTACAAGGATATTCGAATGTTAAGAATATTACTTCTTGGTGCAATTAGTGGATTTCCTTGGGTTTTAATTGCCAGCAGTTTAAGCCTTTGGCTAAAAGAAGAAGGTTTAAGTAGGTCAACTATTGGATGGGCAGGTTTAATATTTGGGGTGTACGCCTTTAATTATTTGTGGGCACCAATAATTGATAGAATACAAATTCCATTTTTAACAAAAAGATTAGGGCATCGACGAGGCTGGATTGTCCTTATGCAAATTATAATTTTATTTAGTTTAATTGTTTGGAGTTTTATTAACCCTACAGAAAATTTGGCGTTACTAATTAGTGTTGGATTAGTTATAGCAATTGCTTCGGCTACACAAGATATTACAGTTGATGCGTTGAGAATTGAACAAATCAATGCTGATGAAGGAAAATCTATGGCAGCAGGTGCTGCTATGGCTGTAGTTGGTTGGTGGACCGGATATAAGTTAGGTGGTGTTATAGCATTGTTTACTGCCGAATTTTTTCAAAACATTGGAATTGAAGATTACTGGCAAACTACTTTTTTAGTTCTTGGTATTGTAGTAATCCTGATGAATATAGGTTTAATGTTCATACACGAGCCTGTAACAACAGATAGGCAAAACAAACAAAAAGAAACAGACGAAATAATACAATCAAAACTTGGATCAAATAATGTAATAACAAAATTTATTGCTTATATTACTGGTACAATAGGAGGTCCAATAATTAGTTTCTTCAAAAAAAATGGTTTCTCAATTGCAGTTGGAATCCTAGGCTTTGTTTTTCTTTTTAAAATTGGAGAAGCCTTTCTTGGAAGAATGTCCATAGTTTTTTATAAAGAGGTTGGATTTTCAAAAGGTGAAATAGCGATATACTCTAAAACTCTAGGCTGGATAACTACAGTTGTATTTACATTATTAGGTGGAATATTTGCTATGAGAGCTGGCACAATAAAAACAATGTTTGTTGCCGGTGGATTTATGGCAGCAACAAATTTATTATTTGCTGCTCTCGCGTGGTCAGGAAAATCTGAATGGTTGTTTGCTTTAGCGGTTATTGCTGATGATATATCCGCAGCATTTGCAACTGTTGCTTTCGTTGCCTTTATCTCTCTTTTAGTTGATAGGACGTATACCGCTACTCAGTATGCACTTTTAGCTTCAATTGGAACTGCAGGAAGAACGACACTTGCTTCTTCATCGGGTGCTTTAGTTGATTGGCTAAATGGAGACTGGGGAACCTTTTTTATAATTACCACTTTAATGGTTATCCCATCTTTAATTTGTTTATGGTTTATAAGGAATAAAATTAAAATTGGTGCAAAATAGTTTTTTTTTAAAAGAGCCTATTGTTGATATATTAGAGGAACCAAGGAAGAACTCTAATATTAGCTCTCAACTTATCTACGGTGAGAGTTTTAAAATAATTAGTAAAAAAAATAATTATTTTAAAATAAAGACTTCATATGACAAATACTCAGGCTTTATAAAAAAAATTGATAGCTACAAAAAATTCAATCCAACTCACAAAGTTGGAATTTTAAAAGCTAGAATTTATTTAGGTAATAAAAAAGAGAAATCAAAAAAGTTTTTACCTTTTACGAGCAAGATTCAAATTTTAAAAAGAGATCAAAATTTTATTATGTATAAAAAAGATAAATGGCTAAGATCAAAAGACATATTTCCAATCCAAAAAAAAAATTCTGATTTTGTAAAGATATTTAAAAGTTTTCTAAATTGTAAATATAAATGGGGAGGAAAAACATTCGAAGGAATTGATTGTTCAGCTCTATTGCAGATATTTTATAAATTTAATAATAATTTTTTTCCAAGAGATACAATTGATCAAGTTAAATTAAAAAAAGGTGTAGAATCCAAAAAAAAATTCAAAAAAGGCGATATTATTTTTTGGAAAGGACATGTTGCTATATGCATCAATACAAATGAACTTATTCATGCTTATGGTCCAAAAAAAAGAGTGATTATAATGTCAATAAAAAAAACTATAAAACTAATTAGAGAAACTGCAAAATTAGACGTAAAAAAAATAACAAGAATCTAAGTTATTCTCGACCAAAATCAGGTTTAGAAATGTCTTGCTTTTGAGAAATTATTTGTTTTCTTACTACTTTCGAATTGATTAATTTTTTTATTATCTTTGAATTTTCTTTCTTGCTTATATTCTTCTTAAAATCTTTTAAATTTTTCAAAAAAAGATTTATTGCTTCAATCATATTAGTTTTATTCTCAAAAAATATATCTCTCCACATTATTTCGTTGGATGCAGCGATTCTTGAGAAATCTCTTAATCCACCTGCACTAAATTTAATCAAATTTTTATTCTTTTTTTTCTGAAAATCCTGAGCAGTTTTTATTAAATTGTAAGCAATCAAGTGAGGTAGATGGCTAGTGACTGAAAAAATTTTATCATGTTCATCAGGGTTCATAATAATTATTTTAGATCCTAAAGATTTCCAAAATCTCTCTACTTTTTTTTGTTTTAGAACATTTTTATCTTTTATTATTATGCACCATTTGTTTTTGAACAAATTGGCATTACCATATTCGGGCCCACTGACTTCAGATCCTGAGATAGGATGGCTCATAACCCAATCAAGATTTTTTGATAATTTTTTTTTTTTTAAAGAAATAAGATTTTTTTTTGTCGAACCAACGTCAGTTATAATTGAATTATGATTGAGATTTTTATTTAATGACGAAAAAAATTTAGGATATTCACTCATAGGAGTGCTTAAAATCACAAGATCAATTTTATTTAAATTTTTATCTAACCTTGTTAAAAAATTAATTTTATTGTTAAATTTTTTAATAATAGATTTATATTTTTTAGATTTTTCAAATACAAAAAAATTTTTAGAAATTTTTCTTTGTATTGAAGCCTTTAATATTGATGAGCCTATCAAACCACAACCAATAATAAGAATATTATTAAACATTTTTAAAAATAGTATTCATTCTTTTAAGGAATATTTGGTTTTCTTTTGTGTTGCCAATTGTAAGTCTTAGACAATTTTTTATGCCATATGAATTCATTTCTCTTAGTATAATTCCATATTTCTGTAATTTTTTTAAAGTTGTATCTGCGGTAAATTTTGCTTTTTTGAAATCTAATAAAAAGAAATTTCCAGATATTTTGTTTGTACCAATATTATATTTTAACATCTCATTTTTAATTTTTTTGCACCATTTAAGATTATGTATTACTGACTTTTTAACAAATTTATTGTCTTTAAGTGATTCAACAGCACAAATTTGAGCAAATTTATTTACGTTAAAAGGTGGTTTAATTTTATATAATTCTTTAATTATAGATTTATCACCGTATCCCCAGCCTATCCTTAATGAAGCTAGACCATAGATTTTTGAAAATGTTCTTAAAATAAATACATTTTTAGAGTTTTTAAATAACTCAATTCCAGATTTGTAATCCTTATTCTGCATATATTCAAAATATGCATCATCAACAACCAATAAAATATTTTTATTTAATCTTCTCCTTAAGTCTAATAGCTCGTTTTTTGTTAAATAAGTGCCTGTTGGATTATTTGGATTTGCAATAAAAACAATTTTTGTTTTTTTTGATGTCTTTTTAAGAATTTCTTTAACTGAAACTTTAAAATTAATTTCTTTAGCTAATTTTACATTTGCTCCAACGATTTTGGAGTATATCCTATACATGAGGAAACTGTACTGAGGAACAACAACTTCATCATTTTCTCTAAGGAACAATTGACAAAGCATTTGAATTACTTCGTCAGAACCTGAGCCACAAATTATCTTGGATTTGTCACAATTATACTTTTTTGATATTTTTTGTGTAAGCTCTGAAAATTTACTATCTGGATATTTTGATATATCAAATTTAGACTTAACAATTTTTTCGACATTTTTACTAACTCCTAAGGCAGACTCATTTGCGGATAACTTAATAATATTTTTATTACCAGCCAATAAGGATTTTCCTGGTTTATAACTCTGTAATTTTATGTTTTTAAATCTTAGCAATGTCATAGTAAATATTTCACTATAAATAGTCTTTTAACTGGATAAAACAATAATTAATTCAACAATATTTGACATATAAATTGCTTTGAAGTAAAAGCTGCTTGCGCTGATTTATACTGAATTGCGAGCGCTATAAAAAAACCGCTAAAATGTTTTTTTCCTCACAATTCAATCAGTACAATTATTATGAATAAGAATATTGATACAAAAAAAATAATTATATCAAATCCCCTTAAATTGGATTGTGGTAAGGAAATTAATAACTTTCCAATAGCATATGAAACATATGGGGAATTAAACAGTGAAAAAAGTAATGCGATATTAGTTTTCCATGCTTTAACGGGAGATCAATATGTTTCTGGAAAAAACCCAATAACTAATAAAGATGGTTGGTGGAGTTATGTTGTTGGAGAAAATAAGCCAATAGATACGAATAAATTTTTTGTAATTTGTGCAAACGTTATTGGAGGCTGCATGGGATCTTATGGACCTAGTACTATAAATGAGACCACTGGCAAACAAATAGGAACTGATTTTCCCATTATAACTATTAACGACATGGTTAATGCTCAATACGAACTAATTAAATATTTAGAAATTGAAAAACTTTTTGCTGTAGTAGGTGGTTCAATGGGTGGAATGCAAGTGCTACAATTTGTTGCCAATTTCCCAGATAAAGCAAAACTCGCAATACCGATTGCTTGTACATCTAGTCACTCGGCACAAAACATAGCATTTAATGAATTAGGAAGACAAGCAATTATGGCTGACAGTAAGTGGGAAAATGGATTTTATAGTAATTACAAATTAAATCCTGACAAAGGTTTAGCAGTAGCAAGAATGGCAGCACATATTACTTATCTTTCTGAAAAAGGATTGCAGGAAAAATTTGGAAGAAAATTGCAAGATAGGGATAGCTTAAGATATGGATTTGAGGCAGATTTTCAAATTGAAAGTTATCTTAGATACCAAGGATCTGTATTTGTTGATAGATTTGACGCTAATAGTTATCTATATATAACTCGTGCAATGGATTATTTTGACTTATCCAAACAGTACAAAGGAAATTTATCTGATGCATTCAAAAAAACTAAAACAAAATTTTTTGTAATATCATTTACATCAGATTGGTTGTATCCAACATCGGAGAATAGAGAAATAGTTATAGCATTAAATTCTATTGGTGCAGATGTCGGATTTGTTGAAATAGAATCTGATAAGGGACATGACTCATTTTTGCTTGATGTTCCAAGTTTCCTAAAGACACTTGGCGATTATATTAATTCAACCTACAAAAATTTTAAATGAAAGAAGAATTTAATATTATATCTAATTTCATAGAGGAAAATACTAGAGTTCTCGATGTTGGTTGTGGCAATGGAGACTTAATGAAATTTTTACAAGAAAACAAAACTAAAGATATTCGTGGATTAGAAATTTCTAAAGAAAAAGTTCAAAATTGTTTATCAAAAGGATTAACTGTTATAGAAGGAAATGCTGAAAGCGATTTAAAACAATTTCCTAAATCGTCTTTTGATTACGTTATTTTAAGCCAAACATTACAAGCATTTCTAAATCCTGAATTAGTAATTAATGAATTACTTAAAGTAGGAAAAAAAGTAATTGTTACCATACCTAATTTTGGTTACTGGAGAGTTAGACTACAATTATTGTTCAAAGGCACAATGCCTGTAACGGAAAATTTACCTCATGAGTGGTACAACACACCAAATTTACATATGTGCACAATTAAAGATTTTTATAATTTTTGCAGTACTAAAAATATTAAAATATATAAGTCTATTGCTTTAAAAAAAAGTCGAATTTCAGAAATAAATAAATCAAATTTAAATTATAAAAATCTTGACTCTCACTTAGGTATATTTTTAATAGAAAGTTAAATGAAAATAGAAATTATTGAGTGTCTGGAAGATAATTTTTCTTACATTTTAATTAATAAAGCTAATAGAAATTGTTGTGTCATTGATCCTGGTGAAGCAGAACCAATTATAAATTATTTAGAGAGAAATAAATTAAATTTAAAATATATATTAAATACACATCATCATAATGACCATGTTGGTGGGAATGAGGAATTAAAAAAAAAATTTGGTGCAGAAGTAGTAGGTTATATTGGAGATAAAAGTAGAATACCTCAAATTGATATTTGCTTAAATGACGGTGAAATTTGGAAAGAAGATATTTTTGAAGCAAAAATATATCATGTCCCAGGTCATACAATAGGTCACATCTGTTTTCATTTTTTTAAAAATAAATTAATTTTTACAGGAGATACTTTATTCTCCTTGGGATGTGGAAGAATTTTTGAAGGAAGTTATGAGCAAATGTATAACTCATTACAAGTGTTAAAAAATTTAGATAAAGATACAAAAATTTATTGCGGACATGAGTATACTTTAAAGAATTCTGAATTTTGTTTAGCACAAGATTCCAATAACAATGAATTACTAAACAAAATTAAAGAAATTAAAGAAAAAATTAAACAAGGTAAAACTAGTATGCCATCGACGATTGGTGAGGAACTTAATTGTAACATTTTTCTTAAGTCAAACGATCTAGAAAATTTCAAAAAATTGCGGGATTTAAAGGATAATTTTT
Organism: uncultured Pelagibacteraceae bacterium; assembly: GCA_902545405.1. GTDB lineage: Bacteria > Pseudomonadota > Alphaproteobacteria > Pelagibacterales > Pelagibacteraceae > Pelagibacter. Next base: position 179,163 of record CACCFT010000001.1, on the reverse strand, counting down.
AAGTTATTAAACTTGACTATAATACAACCCGGACTATATTGCTCTCTATAAAATTAGGGTTAACTATGTCATTCGCAGTAATTCAAACAGGTGGTAAACAATATAAAGTTAAAGCTGGAGAGATTCTAAAAGTTGAAAAACTTGAAGATTCAAAAGAAAATTCAAAAATAGAATTTAATGAAATACTAGCTTACGGAGATGATAAAAATTTAGAGTTAGGAGAGCCGACAATTAGTGGGGCTAAAGTTGAAGCTGAATTAATAAAAAATGGAAAAAATAGAACAGTTCTTGTTTTTAAAAAAAGAAGAAGGCAAAATTCGAGAAGAAAAAATGGTCATAGACAAAAATTTACAATGTTAAGAATAAGTAAAATCTACTCAAAAGATGGTAAAGTTATTTCTGAAGCAGAAAAAAGAAAAGAAATACCATCAAAAGAAACAGTTGAAACTAAGGAAGCAGCTAAATAAAAAGTAATTTATGGCAACGAAAAAAGCAGGTGGATCATCAAGAAACGGAAGAGATAGTGCAGGTCGTAGACTAGGTGTGAAAAAATATGGTGGCGAGATGGTTGTGCCTGGTAACATTATTGTAAGACAAAGGGGAACTAAAATATTTCCTGGAGAAAATGTTGGCATGGGTAAAGACCATTCAATTTTTTCAGTTGTTAAAGGTAAAGTAGAGTTTAAAAAATCAAAATCTGATAGAACCTACGTTTCTGTAAAGCCCAATTAATAGATACAACACTCACATAGTTGTTATATGAAATTTCTAGATCAAGTTAAGATATATGTAAAAGCTGGCAATGGAGGATCAGGATCTCCAAGTTTTCGTAGAGAAAAATTTGTAGAGTTTGGTGGCCCTGACGGCGGTGATGGAGGGAAAGGAGGATCTGTAATTCTTATAAGTGAAAGAAATCTTAACACTTTGATTGATTACAGGTATCAACAACACTTTAAAGCTGAAAGAGGAAAGGATGGCAGCGGAAAAAACAAAACTGGGAAAGGTGGTGAAGATTTATATTTAAAAGTGCCTTTAGGAACACAAGTATTTGAAGAAGATAATAAAACACTTATTTATGATTTTAAAAGTCAGAAAGAGGAATTTTTAGTCGCAATCGGAGGTAAAGGAGGATTTGGAAATACAAGGTTTAAGTCCTCAACCAATAGAGCCCCAAAGAAATTTACAAAAGGGGGTCAAGGAGAAGAATTTTGGATTTGGCTTCAACTAAAAACAATTGCTGATATCGGTATTATAGGATTGCCCAACGCTGGGAAATCCAGCTTGCTTGCATCAATGACGAGTGCTAATCCAAAAATAGCAAACTATAAATTTACTACAATTAATCCAAATCTTGGGGTTGCTAGTTATGATGACAAAGAAGTTACTTTAGCAGATATACCAGGCTTAATTGAGGGCGCTCATACCGGAACTGGTCTTGGGATAAAATTTTTAAAACATATAGAAAGGTGTAAAACTTTGCTACATTTAATAGATATAACTGAGGATGATTTATTTATTTCTTACAATCAAGTCAGAAAAGAATTATCAAAATACAGTAAAGATTTAGTTAAAAAAAAAGAAATAGTAGTTTTAAATAAAACCGACTTAATAGATGAAGAGGAAAAAAAAGAAAAAATAAAAAAACTCAAGAATAAATTAAAAAAAAATATCTTTTTAATGTCAACAATGGATAAAAAATCAGTATCAGATATAAAGTCAAAGTTGGTAAACTATGTATCTTAAGGACTCCAAAACTGTAGTAATAAAAATAGGTTCATCTTTATTAATAAATGACGATAAAATTATTAGAGAAAAATGGCTTTTGGAATTTGCTAAAGATATTAAAGAGTTACAAAAACTTAAAAAGAACATTGTTATAGTGAGTTCTGGAGCAATTGCTTTAGGGTGTAAAAAATTACAATTAAATAAAAAAACTTTGAAGCTTGATAAAAGCCAAGCTGTTGCATCAATTGGACAAATAGAATTAATGAATCTTTTTAAAAAGATATTTAGCTCAAATAAAATAAATATTTCTCAAATTCTAATTACTTTAGAAGATACTGAACAAAGAAGAAGAGCTATAAATGCTAAAAGAACTTTTGAAAACTTATTTGAGCTTAATTTTGTACCTGTTGTTAATGAAAATGATAGTATTGCAACTTCTGAAATTAAATACGGAGACAATGACAGATTAGCATCAAGAGTTGCTCAAATATCAGGTGCAGATTGCTTAATATTACTTTCTGATGTTGATGGATTGTATTCTAAAAATCCAAAAATTCATAAAAATGCTAAATTGATTAAAGAAATAAAAAATATTGATTCTAAAATTGAAAATTTTTCAAGTAAAAGCACAAGTGAGTACGGTACTGGTGGAATGAAAACAAAAATTGATGCTGCAAAAATATGTCAAGTCTCTGGTTGCTATATGGCTATTGCAAATGGTTTAATTAAAAGACCAATTAAAAATATACTTGAACATAATTCTGGGACATGGTTTTTGCCAAAAGTTTCTAAACTAGATGCAAGAAAAAAATGGATAATTAGCTCTATATCTCCAAAAGGAGAAATTATTATAGATGATGGCGCTTTAAGTGCTTTAAAAAATGGAAAAAGTTTATTAGCTGCAGGTATTAGAAAAGTTTCGGGAAAATTTGTTAAAGGTGATCATGTTAGAATTTTAGATAAAAAAAACAAAGAATTTGCTAGAGGATTGAGTAGTTTTACATCTGATGAAATATCCAAAATAAAGGGGGAACATTCTAACAAAATTAGTAATCTTTTAGGCTATGTTACAAAGTCTGAAGTTATACATAAAGATGATATGGTTAAAATTTAATGAGTAAACTACTTAAAAAAATTGGATTGAATTCTAGAAAAGCTTTGAATTCAAGTATTAGTCCAAAAAAAAAGAATAAAGTTTTAAAAGATTTTGTAAAATTAATTGAGATTAATAAGAATAAAATTATTAGCGAAAATAAGAAAGATATTTTTTATGCAAGAGGAAAAAAATTAAAAGAAAACTTAATTCAAAGACTCACTCTTAGTAATAATAAATTAAAAAGTATAATTGACTCTGTTAAAACTATTACTTCTTTTAAAGATCCAGTTAATCAAGTAACTTCCAAATGGAAAAGGCCAAATGGACTTGAAATTAGAAGAGTTACAATACCAATAGGAGTTATAGGTGTAATATTTGAAAGTAGACCCAATGTTACTTCGGATGTATCAGCGCTATGTTTTAAATCTGGAAATGCTGTTATATTAAGAGGTGGTTCCGAAGCCTACAATAGTAATAAAATTTTAGTAAATTTATTTAGGAAAGCTCTAAAAAAAAATAAAGTAAACGAAAATTATGTCCAGTTTATAAATAACAAGAGCAGAAAACTCGTCGATTATTTATTATCAAAAATGGAAAACTCCATTGATGTTGTAATACCACGAGGTGGAAAAAATTTAGTAAAAAAAGTTAAACAACTTTCAAAGGTTCCAGTTATTGGTCATTTGGAAGGAATTTGTCATACATATATTGATAAAGAGGCAGAAGATAATATGGCAAACAAAATAGTATTAAATGCTAAGTTGAGAAATACTAGTATATGTGGTGCAACTGAAACTCTCTTAATACATAAAAGTAAATCGAAATCAGTGAATTTAATTTTAAATTCACTAGCTAAAAGCGGTTGTAAAATTTTAGCTGATAAAAAAATAAGTAAATTATTTAAAGGCAAAACATATCCTGCAAATAATAATACTTGGTCAAAAGAACATCTTTCGCCGATTGTTTCAGTTAAATTAGTGAATAATGTCAAAGAAGCAGTTGCCCATATCAACAAATATGGAACTATGCATACAGATGCAATAGTAACCAAAAACAAAAATACAGCAAAATTTTTTATTAAGAATGTAAAAAGCTCTATTGCTATTCAAAATTCATCAACACAATTTGCTGACGGAGGAGAATTTGGTTTTGGTGGAGAGGTTGGAATTTCAACAAACACCTTGCCACCAAGAGGTCCTGTCGGTCTAAATCAGTTAGTAAGTTATAAATATGAAGTTTATGGTACAGGGCAAATTAGAAAATAAAAAGATTGGTGTACTCGGTGGATCGTTTGATCCAGCGCATGTCGGTCATGTAAGAATTTCTAAATTAGCAAAAAAAAATTATGATTTGAGCCAAGTTATATGGGCTATAACAAAACAAAATCCATTTAAAAAAAATAATCCAAATGATCTATATAAAAGAACAGCTTATGCAAAAAAAATTAATAAAAATAATAAATTTATAAAAGTTAAATGTTTTGAAGAAATAATAAAATCTAATCGTACAGTAGATTTAATTAAATATTTAAAAAAAAAATTTAAACATTCAGAAATATTTTTTTTAATGGGGGCCGATAACCTAATAAATTTTCATAAATGGAAAGGGTACAATTCAATAACTAAAATGTGCAAAATATTGGTGTTTGATCGAAATGGATACAAATCAAAGGCTTTTAGATCTAAATCATTTAAGAAATATAATAAAAAAGCAGTTGAATTTATAAAGTTTAATAAAGTCAATATTTCATCTTCTCAATTAAGAAAAATTTGATACTCTTTATTTAATTAATGGAAAAAATATCAGCTCTTAAAGATGAAATAATCAAAACGCTTGATATTAATAAAGCCTTAGACATAGTTTCAATAGATCTCGAAGGAAAATCATCAGTTGCAGACTTCATGATTATAGCTAGTGGTACATCATCAAGACATATTCAAGCATTATCTGAACAAGTTTTTGAAAAATTAAAAATTAATGGTGTGAATAATTGTAAGATTGAAGGAAAAGATAGCAATGATTGGAAGCTTGTAGATGGAATAGACTTAATAGTTCATATTTTTAATCCTGAAAAAAGAAAATTTTACGAATTAGAAAAAATGTGGTCAGAATTAATTCCTAAAGAAAAACTGATCATATGAAAAAAGTATACTTAATAACTTCTTTATTTTTTTTCATATTTACAAATCCAATTTTGAGTAATGAAAACGATATTTATAAAAAAATTGATTTATTCAGTGAAGTCTTAGATAAAATTAATAAAGAATATGTTGATGAAGTAAATCAGAGTGAAGCAATGGATGCTGCTATAAACGGTGTTTTGCAATCTTTGGATCCCTATTCAGCATATATGTCACCAGACTCGTTTAAAAATATGCAAACTGAGACTAGCGGCGAATTTGGAGGATTGGGAATTGAAGTCAGTATGGAGGCTGGTGTCGTAAAAGTAATTTCTCCAATTGATAACTCACCAGCTGAGGAGGTTGGTGTTAAAGCTGGAGATTACATTGTTAAAATCGATGATGTTCAAGTTCAAGGAAAAACTCTTTCTGAGGCTGTAGAATTAATGAGAGGCCCAGTTGGATCTGATATCAAAATTACTGTTAGAAGAAGGGGAGAAAGAAAAGCACTTATATTTACAATTACAAGAGAAATTATACAAGTTGCATCTGTAAAGTCTGAAATAAAAGATGATCAGACAGCTTATATAAGATTAACATCATTCAATGAAAATAGTAGTAAACAAATAAAAAATAAAATTAAAGAATTTAAGAAAAATAAGAAAATTAAAAATTACATATTAGATTTAAGAAATAATCCTGGTGGATTGTTATCTCAAGCAATAAAAATTTCAGATTATTTTTTAGAAAATGGAGAAATAGTTTCAACAAAAAGTAAAAGAAAGTATGAAAATAGAAAATGGTTTGCAAAAAAAGGAGATATTATTGATGGAGAAACAATGGTTATTTTGATTAATTATGGGTCTGCATCAGCATCTGAAATTGTTGCAGGAGCACTACAAGATCACAAAAGAGCAATATTAGTAGGAGAGAGTACATATGGAAAAGGGTCAGTTCAGTCAATTATTCCTTTAGATAATGAAGGTGCCATAAGACTTACTGTTTCTAAATATTATCTCCCATCAGGTAAATCAATATCAAGAGTAGGTGTAAATCCAGATATAGTTATTGCTGAAGGTTCAGATGAATTTAGAATAAATACAGATACTGATAACCAGTTGGAATTTGCTCTTAAATTATTAAATGGTTAAGAATGAAAGAAAAATTTCAAAAACTTCCATTAAGAAATGGTGTTGGTATCGCAGTCTTAAATAAAGAAAACAAGTTATTTGTTGCAAAAAGAATTGATAATCCTGCTGATTTTTGGCAAATGCCTCAAGGCGGTATTGATGAGGGTGAAAATTATTTTGATGCAGCGTTGAGAGAACTTGAAGAGGAAACAAGCATAAAGTCAGTAAAGCTAATTAAAGAAATAAGCAAATACACAACTTACGATCTTCCTGATCGCCTCTTAGGAATTATTTGGAAAGGAAAATATAAAGGCCAAAAGCAAAAGTGGTTTATTGTAAAGTTTAATGGAGAGGAAAATGAAATTAATATTAAAACTAAACATCCTGAATTTTTAGATTGGAAATGGATAGATATTAAAGATTTAACAACTAAAGTTGTAGATTTTAAACTTCATGTTTACCAAGAAATTCAAAAAGAATTAGAAAAAGTAGTTAATTAATACTTATAGATTTTAGAACTTCGACTTTGTGGTTTAAAAGAAATCTTTTTTGATCATCGATATTATCTTTTGATAATTCTGCTTCAGCGCTGCTTATCGATTCAGATACAAAATTTTTATCAGCATCCTTTAAATCAAAAATTGAACTAGTTAATACAGATAATGTATTGTCTTTAAATTCGACAATACCATCTTCAACATAGAAGCTTTGTTCCTCAGACTCAGAGAATACTCTAATTATACCTGGTTTTAAAAAAGAGATAATTGGAATATGGTCTTTAAGAATACCAATCTCTCCTTCTACAGCAGGTATTACAACCTCAAATACATTGTCTTTAGAAAGAAAAGATTGTTCTGGATTAACAATATCTATATTAAAAAGATTACTCATTAAGCAGCAGCATCTTTTGCCATTTTTTCAGCTTTTTCTATTGCTTCTTCTATTGTGCCAACCATATAAAAAGCAGCTTCAGGGAGATGGTCATATTCTCCTTTGCATATTGCATCAAACCCTTTAATTGTTGACTCTAAATCTACTAGTTTACCTGGAGATCCTGTAAATACTTCAGCCACAAAGAAAGGTTGTGATAAAAATCTTTGAATTTTTCTAGCTCTAGCAACGGTAAGTTTATCATCCTCTGATAGCTCATCCATTCCTAGAATTGCAATAATATCTTGCAAAGATTTATATGTTTGTAAAATTTTCTGAACAGATCTTGCTACTCGATAGTGTTCATCACCAACAACTCTTGGATCTAAAATTCTAGAAGTAGAATCCAAAGGGTCAACAGCTGGATAAATACCTAATTCAGCAATTTGTCTTGAAAGTACAGTCGTTGCGTCTAAGTGTGAAAAAGAAGTTGCTGGAGCTGGATCTGTTAAATCATCTGCAGGTACATAAATTGCCTGAACAGATGTAATTGATCCTTTATTAGTTGTTGTAATTCTTTCTTGCAAGTTTCCCATATCTGTTGCAAGAGTAGGCTGATAACCAACCGCAGAAGGGATTCTTCCTAGAAGAGCTGATACTTCTGAACCTGCCTGTGTAAATCTAAAAATGTTATCAACAAAGAACAAAACATCTTGACCCTCTTGATCCCTAAAATACTCTGCCACAGTAAGACCAGTTAAAGCTACTCTAGCTCTAGCTCCTGGAGGTTCATTCATTTGTCCATAAACTAATGCTGCTTTAGACCCAGTTCCCTCTGGCTTGATTACTCCTGACTCGATCATTTCGTGATATAAATCGTTCCCTTCTCTAGTTCTCTCTCCCACTCCAGCGAATACTGAAAATCCACCGTGTGCCTTAGCTATATTATTTATAAGTTCCATTATAATTACAGTTTTTCCAACTCCTGCTCCACCGAACAATCCAATTTTTCCACCTTTAGCATAAGGTGCTAATAGGTCGATTACCTTTATTCCAGTTACTAAAATTTCTGTTTCTGTAGACTGATCATTAAAAGAAGGAGCTTGTCGGTGTATAGGCCAATTTTCTTTAGTAGAAATTTGTCCTTTCTCATCGATTGGTTCACCTATTACGTTTACAATTCGTCCTAATGTTTCTGGACCTACTGGAACTTGAATGGGAGCGCCTGTATCTTTTACTTCATCACCCCTTTTAAGTCCCTCTGTACTATCCATAGCAATGGTTCTAACACTTGACTCTCCAAGGTGCTGCGCAACTTCTAAAACTAGTCTATTACCTCCATTATCACACTCTAAGGCTGTTAATATTTCTGGCAGTTCTCCATCGAATTTTACGTCAACGACTGCACCAATTACTTGTGTTATGTTTCCTTTTTTGCTCATAATTATAAACTTTCTGCTCCTGATATAATTTCAATTAACTCTTTTGTTATTGCTGCTTGACGGCTTCTATTATACTCAATTGTAAGCCTATCAACCAATTCGCCTGCGTTTCTGGTTGCATTATCCATTGCTGTCATCCTCGAACCTTGCTCACTGGCAGAATTCTCTAACATTGCTTTAAATATTTGCGTTGAAATATTTTTCGGCAATAAATTACTTAAAATCTCATCTTCATCTGGTTCAAACTCATAGTCATTATCATTACCAGAGCCATCTTTATCATCTTTATCTTCATTAAGTGGAACTATTTGTTGTTCTTGTGGAATTTGTGTAATTACATTTTTAAATTTATTGTAAAATATTGCGCAAATATCAAATTCATTTTTTTCAAATTTTTCAATTATAATTTTTCCTACTTTATCTGCATCAAAGTAATTTATATTTTTTGACTCTTTGAAAGAAATGTTCTCTACAATATAACTTTTATACTGTCTTTTAAGTTGATCATATCCTTTAGATCCAACAGTAATAATCTTTAAAGTTTTATTTTCAGATATTATTTTTTCGAAATAACTTTTTGCTTTTTTAATAATGTTAGTATTAAAACCTCCACATAAACCTCTATCAGCAGTGAGTACAATACATAAATGAACTTTCTCTTCACCTGTCCCAACCAGTAATTTGGGGGCATTTTCTTTATCTGTTATACTTTTTGAAAGATTTAAAATTACATTATTCATTTTTTCAGAATAAGGTCTGCCTTTTTCAGCATTCTCTTGAGCTTTTCTCAACTTAGCTGCAGCCACCATTTTCATAGCTTTTGTTATTTTCTGAGTTGATTTAACACTCGTAATTCTTTTTCTGAGATCGTCTAAACTTGGCATTTATAATTATTTAATTCCTTTAATTAATTCTACTAATTGTTTTTCAATGTCTTCCTCAATCTTTCCAGTTTTGGCAATAGACTCCATAATCTCAGGCTTATCAGATTTACACTTTTGTAGAACTTTATTTTCAAAGTCGGCTACATCTTTAAGTTCAATATCATCCAAATAACCTTTTACACCACAGAAAATTGATATAACTTGTTCTGCAACTGTCATGGGAGAATATTGTCCTTGTTTTAAAAGTTCAGTTAACTTCGAACCTCTATTTAAAAGTTTCTGTGTAGATGCATCTAAATCAGATCCAAATTGAGCGAAAGCTGCCATTTCTCTGTATTGAGCTAACTCTAATTTAATTGATCCAGCCACAGATTTCATAGCTTTAGTTTGTGCAGCTGATCCTACTCTAGATACGGATAATCCAACGTTTACTGCTGGTCTAATTCCTTGATTGAATAGTTCAGTTTCTAAAAATATTTGCCCATCTGTAATAGATATTACATTTGTTGGAATATATGCAGAAACATCACCTGCTTGTGTTTCAATAATTGGTAGCGCAGTTAAAGAACCACCGCCATTTTCATCACTTAATTTAGCAGCTCTTTCTAATAATCTACTATGTAAATAAAACACATCTCCTGGGTATGCTTCACGTCCTGGTGGTCTTCTTAATAATAATGACATTTGTCTATATGCAACTGCTTGCTTAGATAAATCATCGTAAATAATTAAAGCATGCATTCCATTATCTCTAAAATATTCTCCCATAGTACATCCTGTATAAGGAGCTAAAAACTGAAGAGGCGCAGAGTCTGAGGCTGTTGCGGAAACTATAGTCGTATATTCCATTGCACCAGCATCTTCTAAAGTTTTTACAATCTGAGCAACCGTTGATCTTTTTTGTCCAATTGCAACATATATACAATAAAGTTTTTTACTTTCATCGTCTGACTCATTAATTTTCTTTTGATTTATAATTGTATCGATAGCTACTGCAGTTTTACCTGTTTGACGATCTCCAATTATAAGTTCCCTTTGCCCTCTTCCAACGGGAATTAAGCTATCAATTGCTTTTAAACCTGTTTGCATTGGCTCTCCAACTGATTGTCGTGGAATAATTCCTGGAGCTTTAACTTCAACTCTTTTTCTTTCTAAACTTTTATCTAAAGCTCCTTTTCCATCAATTGGATTTCCTAATCCATCAACAACTCTTCCTAAAAGTTGTTTTCCAACTGGTACATCAACAATCGCACCAGTTCTTTTTACAGTATCACCCTCTTTAATTTCTCTATCATCGCCAAATATAACAACACCAACGTTGTCAATCTCTAAGTTTAATGCCATTCCTTTAGAGCCATCAGAAAACTCAACCATTTCTCCTGCTTGAACATTATCCAAGCCATAAATTCTTGCAATTCCATCTCCAACCGACAACACTTGTCCAACCTCTGAAACTTCAGCTCTATCGCCAAGTTTTTTTATCTGTTCTTTTAATATTTTTGTTACTTCTGAAGGATTTATTTCCATTTATGCCTCTATCATTTGTTTTTGAATTTGTTGCAGTTTATTTTTAATAGAATTATCTACCATTGTACTTCCCACTTTTAATACTAAGCCACCAATTAAACTTGGGTCAAATTTATAATTTAACTGTATCTTTGCTCCAAAGTTTTGAGATAGCTCTTCTTTAATTTTAGAAATATCTGTTTCATTAAGTTCTTTAGCTGAAAAAAGCTCTGCTTTTATTTCACCTCTAGCTTTCGAACATACCTCTATAAAGTCACTTAAAATTTTTTCTAAATAAAAAAATCTTCTTTTTTGAATTAAAAAAACTAGAAATCTTTTTAAAAGATTATCAAAATTGTTTTTTTCAGAAATTGTTTCAATAACTTTAGTTAAATCCTCAATACTAGTCGTAGGGTTTTTGATTAAATATCTAAATTCTTCACTTTCATTTATGAGTTTAATTATTGCAACGACCTGTTCCTCTACTTTTGCTAGAGATTTATCTTCGTTAGCCAGCTCAAATAGTGCTTGGGCATAACTGTTATTAGAAGTTATTGATATTTTGTTTTCGCTCAATTTATACTCTCAATTGTGAAGATGTTTAAAATTTCGCTTAGATAACATACGAATTATCAGTCTTCAAGGCTCAGATTGTGAAAAATGGTAAGATATAATGGGCTAATTGAAGCTGATAGGGTCAACATCAACTGAAAGTTTCATTCCTTTGGAGAGTTGAAAATCTTTCAATACATCTTTCAATTTTTTCTGAACATTAGATGTTTTTTTTGCCCTTATTAATAGTCTATTTCTGAATTTTTGATTAATTCTATATATTGGAGCATTTACTGGTCCTAAAATTTTTGCATCTATAGATTTTGATAAAATATTTTTAAGTTTTACGGCATCTATATCAAGTTTTTTTTCATTTGATGAAGATAAGATTAAAGCGATAAATCTTTCGTAGGGTGGTAGATTATTCCTCTTTCTTAAATTTAATTCATTTTCTAGAAATTTAAAAGGATCTTCATTTGTAATTTGATTTATAACTTCTGGTTTTAAATTGTATGTTTGGAAATAAATATTAGCCGGTTTGCCGGTTCTACCTGCTCTTCCTGATAACTGATGGTAAAGTTGTAAATTTTTTTCAGTGCTCCTAAGATCGTGTCCTTGAGAAGTTAAATCAATATCTAATACAACAATACAATTCAATTTTGGAAAGTGAAATCCTTTTGATATTAACTGAGTGCCTACAAGAATATCTATTTCACCAGATATAATTTTATTCAATTTATCTTTGCCAGATGCTTTATTCATTGTGTCGCTAGAAAAAATTATTGTTTTTTTATTAGGAAAAAGGTTTTTAACTTCCTCTGCAATTTTTTCTACCCCAGGTCCACTAAATACAAACTCACAAACATTTCCTTTTTTACAATCTCTATTTAATTTTGAATTATATCCACAGTAATGACACAAAAGAATTTTTTTATTTTTGTGAAATACTAAATTTATAGAACACCTTGGGCATGTAAAAACATTTAAACATTTTTTACATAAAACATAGGGTGCAAAACCTCTTCTATTTATGAAAAAGAGAACTTGATCTTTTTTATTTAAATGTTCTTTTACTTTTTCAAGAGTTTTGAGAGAAATAGAACTTTTGGTTGCTAGTTGATTTTGATAAAGATCGATAACATGGTGTTTAGGTAAATTTGCACCTTTATATCGATTAAGCAATCTTGAGTAATTATATTTTTTAATTTTAATATTTTCATAAGTTTCGATTGATGGAACTGCAGTTACTAAATTTATTGGAATATTTTCGTGTTTAGCTCTTGATATTGCCATATCTCTAGCATTATAGATAATTCCTTCATCTTGTTTATAAGATTGATCGTGCTCTTCATCTACAGTTATCAAACCTAATTTTTTGAATGGCAGAAATAAGGATGATCTTGCTCCAAGTACTACTTTAATTTTTCCTCCTGATAATCCATTCCATATAATTTTTCTTTTTTTTGGGCTGACTTTTGAATGCCAAACTGCAGCTTCAAATCCAAAATAAGATTTAAATTTTTTTTCAAATTCATTTGTTAGTCCTATTTCTGGTAATAAAATTAGAGCTTGCAATCCTATATTTATAATTTTTTCAATAGCTTTAAAATAAACTATTGTTTTTCCTGAACCGGTTGTACCTTGCAGTAAATGAACTCTAAAACTGCTATCATTTTTAGATAACTCTTTATAAGCCTTATCTTGCTCTTCAGAAAGTTGATAACTTTCTTTTTTGCTTGATAGAGCATATTTTAATAGATCGCTGTCATTTTTTATTTTTAAATTTTCGTCATTAATCAAATGTAGTTTTAAACACATTCCTAGGGGTACAAGATTGTAATTAGAAAACCACTTTAGAAAATTCATTGTCTTTTTACTTAGTGGTTCAATTTGAATTTTTTCAATTATAGATTTTAATTTAAATTCTTTATTATTCTTTTCTTCAAAAAAATCCCAAATTACACCAATAATATTTTTCTTACCAAATGGAACTTTTACATAATCTCCTGCTTTTAATTTAATATTACTTTCATAGGTAAAAGGATAATCAAATATATTTGGCAACAAAACTGGATATTTCATAAATATTTAATTTTAGTTTTTTTATATCTTAAAAATATATAAATAGATCAAATGAAATATAATTATTACTGGAGAAAATCAGGTTTAAAAAAACCTTATGGGGATAATTTTTTGAGTTTAGTTGAGGAATATAAGCCAAAAAATGTATTAGAAATCGGTGTTTTTTGTGGTGTTACATCAAGAAATATATGTGAATTATTAAAGACAAATTTTGGTAGTGATTTTAGATATTACGGATTAGATTTATTTGGATCTACTAAAACATCAAGTGTAGATGAGATCGAACCTAAATTTCTTGAAAATCAAAAGTTTTCGAATCCACTTAAAACTATCTATTATAATTTCATAAAAAAAGAAAATTTAAATTCAAAGATATCTGTTCAAAATTTTTTAAAAAAATTTTCGCAAAATATTGAGCTAATAGAAGGAGACACAAGGGTGACTTTAGAAAAAGTTCCTTTAAGTGAAATTGATTTCGTATTTTTAGACGGAGGCCATAGTTACGATACAGTTTTAAGTGATTTACAGAAACTTTATGACAACATGAAAAATAATTCTAGAATTGTTTGTGATGATTTTGCAGGTATTACAAAAATTGAAAGTGTTGAAAAAGCAATAAAAGACTTTGCAAATAATAATAAAATAAAACTTGAAGAAAAATTTAAAAGATTTGCTTTATTGAATGTAGAAAAATAATTATTAAGAGTGAATTTGTCTTTTATCTACTGATAATGCTGCTTCTTTTATAGCTTCAGAAAATGTTGGGTGTGCGTGACATGTTCTTGCAATATCTTCGGAACTAGCTCCAAATTCCATTGCGACAGCCATCTCAGCTATCATTTCTCCTGCATGAGGACCAATAATATGTACACCAAGCACTTTATCAGTTGATTGGTCTGCCAAAATTTTTACAAAACCCTCTGGCTCATCAATTGCTTTGGCTCTTGAATTTGCCATAAAAGGAAATTTACCAATTTTGTACCCTATGTTTTCTATTTTTAATTGCTCTTCGCTTTTGCCAACATAAGCGACTTCGGGAGATGTATAAACAACTCCAGGAATAATATCATAATTAACATGACCTGATTGGCCTGCTATTAATTCTGCAACAGCAATTCCTTCCTCTTCAGCTTTATGGGCTAACATTGGGCCATCAATAACATCACCTATTGCATAAATATTTTTAACATTCGTTTCAAAATTTTTATTTACTTTAACTCTTCCTTTTTCATCTAACTTTACACCAACTTTATCTAAATTTAAGTTTTTAGTATAAGGTCTTCTTCCTACAGAAATTAAAACAACATCAACATCATGTTTAACTTTTTGGCCATCATTTTGTGAAGTCTCAACCGTCACACCGTTAGAGTTTTTAGTTATTTTATCAACTTTAGTATTAAGGTTGAATTTTATACCTTGTTTCTTTAATATTTTCATAAATTCATTTGAAATATCTCGATCCATTCCAGGCGTGATATGATCTAAAAATTCAACGACTGTGACTTCAGTGCCAAGTCTTGACCAAACTGATCCCATTTCCAACCCTATATATCCTCCACCAACAACAATCATTTTATTTGGGAGTTTGGGAATAGATAGGGCTCCAGTTGAAGAAAGAATTCTCTCTTCATCAAAATCTACTCCAGGCAATGAAACTGGCTCTGATCCTGTACTGATTATTGTTTTATCAGTTTGAATTATTTTAGTGCCTTCCAAGCCTTCAATTTTTATTGAATTTTCGTTCTCAAATGAACCTTTGCCTTTAAAATAAGTGACCTTGTTTTTTTTGAATAAAAATTCAACTCCTTTAGTCAAAACTGTTACAGCTTTGTCTTTATTTTTCATCATTTTATCTAAATTGAGTTTTATTTCTCCAGTCTCGATTCCAATTTTTTCAAAATTTTTAGCACTGTGAAATTTTTCAGATAAATTAAGTAAACTTTTTGATGGGATGCATCCAATATTTAAACATGTCCCTCCTAGAGATCCTCTAGACTCTATGCATGCTGTTTTAAGTCCAAGTTGAGACAATCTAATTGCACAAACATAACCACCAGGACCACCACCAATTACTGTAACATCAAATTTTTCTGACATATTATAAATTTAAAAATAACCTTCTTGGATCTTCTAAGTTTTCTTTAACAGTTTTTAAAAAACTCACAGATTCTTTTCCATCAATTATTCTATGATCATAAGACAATGCTAAAAACATTACAGGTCTAGCTTTTATCTCACCATCGACAACAACAGGTCTTTCAACAATATTATGCATCCCAAGAACTGCTGATTGTGGAGGGTTTAAAATAGGAGTAGATAACATTGATCCATAAACACCTCCGTTGCTAATTGTAAACGTTCCCCCTTGAAGATCCTCTATGGTAAGACTTCCATTTTTTGCTTTGTCTGACAGATCTTTTATGTTTTTTTCAATGTCAGCAAAAGACATTTCATCTGCATTTTTTAATACTGGAACTACTAATCCTTTTTCAGTTCCTACTGCAAAGCTCACATTATAATAATTTTTGTAAACCATTTCATCATTTTCAACTTCAGCATTTATTGCAGGAAATAATTTTAATCCTACTATACAAGCTTTCACAAAAAAGGACATGAAGCCAAGTTTAATTCCATAACTATTTTGGAAATCTTCCTGGTTATCTTTTCTCATTGAAATTATATTTGACATATCAACCTCATTAAACGTTGTAAGCATAGCTGCATTATTTTGAGCCTCTTTTAAACGTTTAGCAATCGTTTGTCTTAGTCTTGACATTTTAATTCGTTCTTCTTCGCCGTATTGAATTTTTCTTTCGTTAGGTTGAGGGTTAGCTCCCATTAAACTTATTAAATCACCTTTTAAAATTCTACCATCTTTACCTGTCCCTTTTACTTCATCTAAATTAATTTTATTTTCAACAACCATTTTTCTTACAGCAGGAGAAAGTGTTTTATTTTGTTTAATAGGCTTGGTTTCTTTAACTTCATCAGTTAATACCAATGGTTCTTCGTCAAGCAATAAAGGTTCTTGAGTTTTTTTTGTATCTTTTTTCTTTTCGATTTCTAAATTTATTACATTATTTTTTTCAACGTTTCCTTTAACTGGCTCAGCTTCCTTTTCTTCTTTAAGAGCACCACCTTCTGAAATCATTCCTAATACAGTTCCAACTTCGACTGTATCACCATCTTTTGAGTTGATCTCTGATATAACACCACTCGCAGGTGCAGGAACTTCTAAGTTTACTTTGTCAGTTTCTAATTCTACTACAGCTTCATCAGCAACTACGTTATCACCCTTTTTCTTTAACCATTTCGTGACCGTAGCCTCTGTAATACTTTCTCCCAAAACTGGAACTAATATTTTTTCACTCATTTATTCAAATACTTTATTTATAATTTCTTGTTGTTCAGAATTATGTCTTCTTGCATAACCTGTAGCAGGTGTAGCATCTGGACTTCTTCCAATGTAAGAAATTGCATTGTTTTTAGCCTTAATAGTCTCTAATGTCCATTGTATATAATCTCTAACAGCAAACCAAGCACCCATATTTTTGGGCTCCTCTTGGCACCAATAAAATTTTGAATTTTTTGCAAATGGTTTTAGCTCTTTAACCAAACTTTTTGCAGGGAAAGGATATAGTTGTTCAATTCTATACAAAATCACATCATTGATTTTTAGTTTCTCTCTTGCTGCGAGAAGATCAAAATAAATTTTTCCAGAGCATAATATTACTTTTCTAATTTTTTTATCTTCTTTTAACTTAATAAAACCTTTTTGCTTAGTATCTCTAGCATGATCCCATAGCACTCTATGAAAAGAATTTTTTTTACTAAAATCTTCTAAATTTGATACACAATATTTATTTCTTAAAAGTGACTTAGGTGTCATTATAATTAAAGGTTTTCTAAAATCACGGTGCATCTGTCTTCTTAAAGCATGAAAATAATTTGCAGGTGTAGTACAATTCATAACTTGTAAATTATCATTTGCACATAATTGTAAAAATCTCTCTAATCTCGCAGAGGAGTGCTCTGGACCTTGTCCTTCATAACCATGGGGTAATAACATAACCAGTCCTGATGCTCTTTTCCACTTTCTTTCACCAGATGATATAAATTGATCAATAATTACTTGTGCACCATTTGCAAAATCTCCAAATTGAGCTTCCCAAATTGTCAATGTATTCGGTTCTACTAAACTGTATCCATATTCAAATCCTAAAACTGCAAGTTCAGATAAAAAACTATCTACAATTTCAAAATTTTTTTGGTTACTAGATATATTGTTTAAAGGTATGTACCTTGAATTATCAATTTGATTTCTTAAAACTGAGTGTCTTTGACTAAAGGTACCTCTACCTGAGTCCTGACCTACTAACCTTACTGGATAACCTTCAACTAATAATGAACCAAATGCTAAAGACTCAGCTGTTGCCCAATCAATTCCTGAGCCTTCATTAATAGTTTTTTTTCTATTTTCCATAATTTTTGTTATGGTTTTGTGAATATTTTTATCAGTTGGAAAAACATGTATTCTGTCAGAAATATTATTTAAAATTTTCAAATCTGATCCAGTTACACCTCTTTTATCTTTACCTCTTTCGGGTTTATATCTCGACCAAGTTCCCTCAAACCACCTAATTTTAGGTTTATAATCTTTCGCATTTTTAAATTGATCATCTAATAAATTTTTAAAATCAATAATTTGTTGATCTAAATCTTGTTTCGTAAAAAGTCCTTCATTTACGAGCTTTTCACCATAAATTTTAATTGTAGATGGATGAGATCTAATTTTTTTGTACATAAGTGGTTGGGTGAAAGATGGCTCATCTCCCTCATTATGTCCAAATCTTCTGTAACATATTAAATCAATTACAACATCTCTATTAAATTTTAATCTAAACTCAGTTGCTATTCTAGTTGCGTAAACAACTGCCTCAGGATCATCTCCATTAACATGGATGATTGGTGCATCAACCATTTTACCTACGTCAGAAGGATAAGGGGAAGATCGCGCAAATCTAGGACTTGTTGTAAATCCAATTTGGTTGTTAACAATAATATGGATTGTCCCTCCAGTGTTATGACCAGGAAGTCCGGACATCGCAAAACACTCTGCTACTATTCCTTGTCCTGCAAATGCAGCATCGCCGTGAATTAATATTGGTATAACTTTATTTCTTTGTTTATCTTGGTGAAAAAATTGTTTAGCTCTAGTTTGGCCAAGAACAACAGGATTAACTGCCTCTAAATGTGAAGGATTATCTGTTAAACTAACGTGTACAGGATTTCCATCAAATTCTCTATCAGATGAGGCTCCTAAATGGTATTTGACATCTCCAGCACCATCTTCTGAACCATCCATTTCACCAGCAAATTCATTAAAAATTCTTTTATAAGACTTTTGTAAAACGTTTGCTAAGACATTTAGTCTTCCTCTATGTGACATTCCTATTTTAACTTCTTTTATTTTGGATTGTCCTCCGATTTTTATAATTTGCTCAAGAGCAGGTATTAAACTTTCTCCACCATCTAAACCAAATCTTTTAGTACCGACATATTTTGTGTTTAAAAATTTTTCAAATCCCTCTGCTTGTATTAATTTATTTAAAATTGCTTGCTTTCCATTTTTTGTAAACTTGAGTGCATTCTCGTCTTTTTCAACTCTATCTCTAAACCACATTCTCTCAGTTGGATTTGAAATATGCATGTATTCATAACCTATGGGACCACAATAAGTTTTTTTTAAAAACTTCAGTATTTCTCTAATATTTGCACTTTTTTTATTTATTATTCCGTTTAGAAAAATTTCTTTGTCATAATCTTCTTTTTTAAAACCATAGTACTCAGGATGTAATTCGTCTAAATATTCTGACTTCATCAATTCTAAAGGATCTAATTTTGATAATAGATGTCCCCTTAAGCGATAAGCTCTTATCAAGGCTACGGCACTTATTGAATTTTTATTTGAATTTGCAATTACTTGAAAATTAAACTTGCTAGAATTATCTTTGTTTTTTTCATTTTCTTTAGCTGTTTTCTCAACATCTTCTATATTAATTTTTTTTGAGAAAGGTTTCCACGACGGTCCATTTATCTCATCGACTAATATCTTCATATCCTCATCTACACCTGAGAAATATTCAATCCAACTTTCAGATAGAGATGGATCTTTATTTATAAATTTTACATACATTTCCTCAATAAATGCACTATTGGCCTTATTTAGAAATGATGTTTTTTTATATTCCAGATTTTTAGGAGAGCTCATTTTATTTTAATATAATACTAAATTTTGTTTTCAATTGGACAATTTATTTAACAATGTTTTTCCAATTTCTGAAGGGGATGTGGCGACTTCTATACCACAATCTTCCATTTTTTTGATCTTATCTTTGGCCCCGCCTTTGCCACCTGATATTATGGCGCCTGCATGTCCCATTCTTCTACCCGGTGGTGCTGTAACACCTGCAATAAAACCAACCATGGGTTTTTTTATTTCATGATTTTTTACAAATTCAGCTGCTTCTTCTTCAGCTGATCCTCCTATTTCACCAATCATTAAAATTGATTTAGTTTCCTCATCCTTTAAAAATAAATCTAAACAATCAATGAAGTTCGTACCATTTATTGGATCACCACCTATACCTATACATGTTGATTGTCCCAAATCATTCTCTGTAGTTTGTGCGACAGCCTCATAGGTCAAAGTTCCAGATCTTGATACAATACCAACAGAACCCTTTTTATGTATATTTCCTGGCATTATTCCGATCTTGCATTCATCAGGCGTAATTATCCCTGGACAATTGGGACCGATTAATCTTGATTTTGAATTAAGTAACTTTTTTTTGACCTTAATCATATCAAGAACTGGTATACCCTCAGTGATACAAACGATTAATTCTAAGTTAGCTTCAATGGCCTCTATGATTGCTGTGGATGCAAATTTCGCAGGAACATAAATCATAGTTGCGTTGGCACCAGTTTCATCGACTGCTTCCTTTACTGTATTAAATACTGGTCTATCTAGGTGAGTTTGACCACCTTTTTTTGGTGTAACTCCTCCGACTAAATTTGTTCCATATTTAATTGCTTGCTCTGAATGAAAAGTTCCGTGACTACCCGTAAAACCTTGGCAAATTAACTTTGTGTTTTTATTAACTAAAACTGACATTTATTTAATAGCCTCTACAATTTTTTTAGCAGCATCTGATAAATCAGAAGCAGAAATTAACTCAAGACCTGAATTATCAAGTATTTTTTTTCCCTCTTCAAAATTTGTTCCGGCCAATCTTACAACTAAAGGAACATTCATTTTAATTTCTTTTGCTGCATCCACAACACCTTGGGCAAGAACATCACATCTCATTATTCCGCCAAAAATATTAATCAATATTCCTTTAACATTTTTATCTGATAAAATTATTTTAAAAGCAGCTGCCACTTTTTCTTTAGAAGCCCCACCACCAACATCTAAAAAATTTGCTGGTTCCTTTCCATATAATTTAATTATGTCCATAGTTGCCATTGCAAGCCCAGCTCCATTAACCATGCATCCAATTGTTCCATCAAGTTTAATATATGCTAAATCATGCTTGCTAGCTTCTATCTCTGTTTCTTCTTCTTCATTGAGATCTCTCAACTCAATTAGCTCTGGATGTCTGAATAAAGCATTTCCATCAAAATTCATTTTTGCATCTAAACAAATCAACTCTTTTTCTTTTGTTAAAATTAAAGGATTAATTTCGATTAAATTAGCATCGGTTTCTATAAATAATTTGTATATGGACTTGATTAGACTAATTCCTTGTTCTTTTGTTTCTTCATCTAGATTAAAAATACTTATTATTTTATTACAATTTTCATCAGATATTTCGTTATCTAAATCTACTTTTGTTGTTAAAATTTTCTCAGGAGATTTGATTGCGACTTCTTCTATATCCATACCCCCTTGATCACTTGAGATAAAAGCTATCTTTGAGCTCGCACGATCTACAACACAAGACAAATAAAATTCTTTATCAATGTTAGATGAAACTTCGACATATAATCTTTTAACAATTCTTCCGCTAGTTCCTGTCTGATGAGTGATTAATTTTTTTCCAAGCAAGGATTTTGCCTCTGTTTCAAGACTTTTTAAATCATTTACTATTTTAACTCCACCAGCTTTACCTCTGCCTCCAGCATGAATTTGTGCTTTCAACACATATTTATCAGTTTTAAGATTTTTAGCTTTTTCCAATAATTCATTTACATCTAGAGCATAAACTCCATCCGGAACTTTAGCTCCATATTTTCTAAGTATATTCTTTGCTTGGTGTTCGTGAATATTCATTAACTAGTTATTTAAACTAGGATCAATTTTGGATGCAGCTTCCCATAATTTTTTTACAGCATCTACTGAGTTATTAAACTCAGATTTTTCATTTTCATCTAGCTCAATTTCTTCGATTTTTTCTATACCGTTCTTTCCAACAATTACTGGCACTCCAGCATAAATATTGCTTATTCCGTATTGTCCATTTAAATGTGCAGCACAAGGGAGCATTTTTTTGCTATCTTTTAAGTATGCTTCTGCCATTTCAACACCTGACGCAGCTGGTGCATAAAATGCTGAACCTTTTTCTAAATATTTAACAATTTCAGCACCTCCATCTCTAGTTCTTTGATTTATACTTTCTAATTTATCTTTTGATATTTTTCCTTCTTTGACTAAATCTAATAATGGTTTTCCTGAAACTTTTGTAAATCTTGGTAGAGGAACCATAGTATCTCCATGTCCTCCCATTACCATTGCCTCAATTTCTCTAACAGGCACATTTAACTCTAAAGATAAAAACAGTTTAAATCTCGATGTGTCTAATATTCCGGCCATTCCAACAACTTTGTTAGGCGATAGTCCAGAAAATTTTTGAAAAGCCATAACCATTACATCTAATGGATTTGTAATACATATAACAAAGGCATTTGGTGCATGCTGCTTTATACCTTCAGCAACCTGTTTTATAATTTTTAAATTTATTCCTAATAAATCATCTCTACTCATTCCTGGTTTTCTTGGAACACCAGCTGTAATAATGATTACATCTGAATTTTTTATATCTTCATAATTATCAGTACCTGAAAATTTTACATTAAATCCATCTACGGATGAAGACTGTGCAATATCTAATGCTTTACCTTTAGCAATTCCACTTGCTACATCAAATAATACTACTTCATCAACAAGCTCCTTTAGTCCAATTAAATGTGCTAAAGTTCCACCTATTTGTCCAGCTCCTATTAATGATATTTTTGACATTTTACTATTTCATTGTTGGCATTATAAATTCAGGATCTGATCTAACACCTGAAGGCCATCTTGAAGTGATCGTTTTTAATTTAGTATAAAATCTAACTCCTTCTGGCCCGTGCATATGTTGATCTCCAAATAATGATCTCTTCCATCCACCAAAACTATGAAAAGCAACTGGCACAGGGATAGGGATATTAATTCCAACCATTCCTACTTTAATTTGATTTGCAAATGTTCTTCCTGCATCTCCATCTCTTGTATAAATACTTGTTCCATTACCAAACTCATGGTCATTAATTAAATTTAATGCTTCGTTAAAATCTTTAGCTCTGACAACAGATAATACAGGTCCAAATATCTCCTCTTTATAAATTCTCATATCTTTTTTAACATTATCGAATAAGCAACCACCAATATAATAACCGTCTTCATAACCTTGAAGTTTGATATCTCTTCCATCAACCACAAGGTCTGCTCCCTCTTTAATACCTAAATCAACATAACCTCTTACTCTTTCAAGATGCTCTTTTGTTACTAAAGGACCCATTTCAGAATTCTTATCCATGCCTGGTCCAATTTTTAAAGCTTCCACTTTTTTAGATAATTCATCGACTAGTTTGTCACCTACATTACCAACAGCAACAGCAACAGATTGAGCCATACATCTTTCTCCTGCAGACCCATATGCTGCACCCATTAGACCGTTTACTGCTTGATCTAAATCACAATCTGGCATGACAACACAATGATTTTTAGCTCCTCCAAGAGCTTGAACACGTTTTTCATTTTTGGCTGCATTTTCATAAATGTATTTAGCAATAGGTGTTGATCCAACAAAACTAACTGCGGATATATCTTTATGTTCCAAAATTGCATCTACAACTTCTTTATCTCCATTAACAACATTCAAAACCCCATCTGGTAAACCAGCTTCACTAAATAGCTCTGCAAGTTTTAATGGACAAGATGGATCTTTTTCAGAAGGTTTTAATACAAATGTATTTCCGCAAGCTATTGCCATTGGAAACATCCACATTGGAACCATTGCAGGAAAATTAAATGGTGTAATACCCGCACATACACCTAATGGCTGTCTCACTGACCAGCTATCAATGTTTGTGCCTACATTTTCTGTAAAGTCACCTTTTAGCATTTGTGGAATTCCACATGCAAATTCAACTACCTCTAAACCTCTTGTGAGAGAACCTTTGGCATCTTCATAAACTTTTCCATGCTCTGATACAATCATCTTAGCTAGCAAGTCAGAATTTTTTTCAATTATTTCTTTGTATTTAAATATTATTCTAGCTCTTTGTATTGGAGTTACATTTGACCATGTTTCAAATGCTTTTTTTGCTTTTTGTACTGCTAAATCAAGATCTTGTTTTGTACCAAGTCTAACCTCAGACTCTTGTTTGCCTATAGCAGGATTAAATACTTTTCCTTTTCTATCAGATGTACCAGAAACAATTTTACCATCGATAAAATGCTCAATTAAATTCATGGATGTATTTAAATAAGTAATTATGTGGTTGCAAGCATTTTCTTTATCTCAGCAATAGCTTTTGCTGGATTTAATCCTTTTGGACATGCGTTAGTGCAGTTCAAAATCGTGTGGCATCTATAAAGTTTAAGTTCATCTGCAACCTTTTGAAGTCTTTCCTTTCTATCTTCGTCTCTGCTATCCATTATCCATCTATAAGCTTGTAATAAAACTGCAGGACCTAAATACTTATCGCCATTCCACCAATAACTAGGACATGAAGTAGAACAACAAGCACACATTATACATTCATAAGCTCCATCAAGTTTAGCTCTATCTTCTGGAGATTGATGAATTTCTGTTGTTTCACTTTTTGAATTATTTTTTAACCAAGGTTCAATGGATTGGTATTGTTTATATAATCCACTTAAGTCTCCTATTAAATCTTTTTTTACTTTTAAGTGAGGCAAAGGGTATATATCTATATCTCCTTTAATTTCTGCATGTGGCTTAGTACATGCAAGACCATTTTTTCCGCCCATATTCATTGCACAAGAACCACAAACTCCATGCGCACAAGATCTTCTATATGCAAGTGTTGGATCAATTTCGTTTTTAATTTTATTTAGTATGTCTAAAACTTTAGATGGACAATTATCCATGTCTACTTCATATGTGTCTATTCTTGGGTTCTCTCCAGTTGATGGATCCCATCTGTAAACATTTACTTTTCTGATATTCTTTGAACCGGTTTTGTCTTTAAAATATTTACCTTTATTAACTTTTGAGTTTTGTGGTAAATTTAATTGAACCATTAATACACTCTTTCTTGTGGAGGAAAATATTGGACTTCATTTGTTAATGTTGAAGTATGTACATCTCTGTATTCAATTTTAGTATTTTTTCCATCACACCAAGATAATGTATGTTTCATAAATTTTTCATCATTTCTTTTCGGATAATCTTCACGAGCATGAGCTCCTCTGCTTTCTTTTCTGTGATATGCAGAATCTACAGTTGTTATCGCTTGTCTAATTAAATTATCAAATTCTAAAGTCTCAACTAAATCAGTATTGAATACCAACGATTTATCTTTAACAGAAATCGATTCCATACCGTCATATGTTTTTCTGATCTCATCTACACCCTCTTTAAGATTCTTTTCAGTTCTAAATACAGCACATTTAGACTGCATTGTTTTTTGCATCGCCAGTCTAAGTTCAGCAGTTCCATTATCTCCCTCTGCATACCTTAGTTTATCAAATCTATTTAGACATTTTTCAGTTTCGCTTTCACTAACTTCTTCGTGAGGCGTTCCAGGTTTTACCAATTCCGCTGCTCTCTTTGCTGCTGCTCTTCCAAAAACAACCAAGTCAATAAGTGAATTTGAACCTAATCTATTTGCTCCATGAACAGATACGCACGCAGCCTCACCGATCGCCATCAAACCTGTGACTGTTTTTTGAGATCCATTTACAGTTAAAACTTCAGCTTTATAATTTGTTGGTATACCACCCATATTATAATGAACTGTTGGAACAACTGGTATCGGTTCTTTGGTTACATCTACATTTGCAAATAATCTTGCTGCCTCAGTAATGCCTGGCAATCTATCTTCAATAACTTTTTTATCTAAATGACTTAAATATAAATGAACATGATCTTGATCTTTACCAACACCTCTTCCCTCATTGATTTCAATAGACATTGATCTGCTAACTACATCTCTCGATGCAAGATCTTTAGCGTTGGGAGCATATCTCTCCATAAATCTTTCACCTTTAGAGTTTACCAAATATCCACCTTCACCTCTTACACCTTCAGAAATAAGTGTTCCGTGTCCATATATTCCTGTTGGGTGAAATTGTACAAACTCCATATCTTGAAGAGGTAATCCAGCTCTTAATACCATTGCATTACCATCACCAGTACAAGTATGTGCAGATGTTGCTGAGTAATACACCTTCCCATATCCCCCTGTGGCTATAATTGTTATGTGAGATCTAAAACGATGAATTGTTCCATCATTTAAATTCCAAGCAATTAAACCTTTGCATTGTCCATCTTTCATAATTAAGTCTAATGCAAAATATTCAATAAAAAATTCTGTATTATGTTTAAGTGCTTGACCATATAATGTATGGAGAATTGCATGACCAGTTCTGTCTGCTGCAGCACAAGTTCTTTGTACAATTCCATTTCCATAATTTTTTGTCATTCCACCAAATGGTCTTTGATAAATTTTTCCATCTTCTGTTCTACTAAAAGGAACACCATACTTTTCTAATTCTAGTACTGCTTTTGGAGCTTCCTTACACAAATATTCAATACTATCTTGATCGCCTAACCAATCTGCTCCTTTTACAGTATCGTACATATGCCAACGCCAATCGTCTTCTCCCATGTTTCCAAGGGCTGCTGAAATTCCACCTTGGGCAGCTGATGTATGACTTCTGGTTGGAAAGACTTTAGAAATGCATGCAGTTTTTAATCCAGCTTCACTTAAGCCAACCGCAGCTCTTAGGCCAGAACCTCCAGCACCAAGGACAACGACATCGTATTCATGATCTATAATATTATAAGATTTCATATAGTTATTTTAAATACCGCAAATATTGTAATTAAAGGAATTGTTATAGCAAAAAAATTTAAAGCTTTGTTTGCGGCATTTTTGATTTTTTCATCTTTAATATAGTCTTCAAAAACCTCGCTGATGCTTAATGCCGAGAAAAAGTAAGCAAAAATAAGAAAAAGACTAAATATAAACTTTGAAGGTTGAGAAGTTAGAAAAGTTAATATCTCTAAGTAGCTTTTGTCATAAATACTAACCAAATTTAAAGCAAACCATAACATCAAAGGTACTAATATGAGAGAACTCACTTTTAAAAATACCCATTTTTTTGTTACTGCTCTCATTAAAATAAATTTCGTCCTATTAAATAAATTGAAACGGTTAATATAAAAGATCCAAATATTACAATTAAGCCAGTAATTTTTGTGGTTTTTAACTCAAATCCATAACCAAAATCCATAATTAAATGTCTTATCTCACTTAAGATTTGAAAACTAAAAGACCATGTAATACCCAAGATGAAAAATTTCCCAAAAAAAGATTGGAGGAATAATTTTATAAATTCATGACTTCCTTCGCTAAATGAAAAAAAAATAAAAAAGATACAAATTAAAGTTATTGCTAATATATTTATTATTCCTGTAATTCTATGAGATATTGAAACTAAAGATGATACATGCCATCTATAAATTTGAATATGAGGAGATAAAGGATTACTTTCCATTTTGATTTGCTTTCATTATTGTTTCTGCAATTTCAACAGAATTTAATGCGGCGCCTCTTAATAGGTTATCTGAAACGATCCATAAATTAATTGAATTCTCTTTTGTTTTATCATCTCTAATTCTTGAGATAAATGTTTCATCACTACCAGTTGCTTCTATTGGTGTACTATATCCTCCATTTTCTCTTTTATCTATAACGCTACAACCATCAGCATTATTTAATGCTTCTCTGATTTGTTCTAGAGAATAAGGATTTTCAAACTCTATATTTACTGATTCTGAATGTGATACAAGAACAGGAATTCTAACGCACGTAGCTGTTAGCTCTATATTATTGTCCAGTATTTTTTTTGTTTCATTAGTCATTTTCAATTCTTCTTTTGTGTATCCATCATCCGAAAAAACATCAATGTGAGGAATGATATTGAAAGCTATTTGTTTAGTAAAATTTTTAGATTCAACAGAATTTCCATCAAGATAAGATTTAGTTTGTTCAATCAATTCATCCATAGGTGCTTTTCCGCCTCCAGAAACAGATTGATAGGTGGAAACTATTACTCTTTTTATTTTATATAAATCATGTAATGGTTTAAGAGCTAATACTAACTGAGCTGTTGAGCAGTTAGGATTTGCCACAATATTTTTTTTCATTTCATTAATTTTTTCTGCATTCACTTGAGGTACAATAAGTGGAACGTCAGGATCCATTCTAAAAAAACTAGAATTATCAATTACAGTTGTTAATTTTGCTGCACTTTCTGCATATTGTTCTGCAATTTTACCACCTGCTGCAAAAAAAGTTATATTTGCATTTGAAAAATCGTATTTTTCAAGATCATGGACTTCATAATCTTTGCCCTTAAAACTTATTTTTTTTCCAGCACTATTAGAAGAAGCTACTAAAAAAAGGTTATTAAATTTAATATCCTTTTTTTCTATAACTTCTAGTGTCTTTCTTCCAACATTACCGGTTGCACCGATGATAGCTATATTAGTCATTTTAAAGATTTATACTAAATGAAAGGTAAATCGCAAACTGTTCCGTTAAAACTATTACCATTTATATCAATTTTGAATGTTTGCTTTGCTTCAAAATATGGTTTTTTTATCATAGCTATACCAATTACCTGTTTAAAAGTTGGATTGTAACAACCTGATCGTAGTTCTCCGATTATATTATTTTTTTCATCTGTTAAATTCATTGAACCAGTTACGCTTATTTTATCAGTATCAATTTTAACGCCCATTAGTTTTCTTTTAATTCCTTCAGACTTTATTTTTTTTAATTGCTCTTTTCCTAAAAATTCAACATCACTATCAATATTAATATATTTATCAAAGCCACATTCGTATGGGTTGTCTCCATTGTCCATATCGTTTCCTTGAGAAAGTAATCCACTTTCGATACGTTCAATTAAATTAGGACATCCTGCTCTAATATTAAACTCATCTCCAATTTCAAATAAATGATCGTATAGTTTTAAACCCGCCTCATTATTCTCTACATAAATTTCATATCCACCTTGTTTAGACCATCCTGATTGAGCAATTAAATGTTTGGCTCCAACAAAATCAAAATAATCAAAACCAAAAAATTTTAATTTTGTTATCTTTTCTCCAAAAACTTTTTCCATCAATTTAAAAGATTTAGGCCCTTGCACAGCCATAATGTCAACTTCGGGTTCGATAATATTTACATCAAATTTATTTCCAATTGCCAATCCTTTTGCAAATAAGATTACATCCGTATCTGCAATAGAAACCCACCATTTATTCTCATTAAATCTTAGAACAACTGGATCATTAATTAATCCAGCATTATCATCTATGATTGGACAATAATAACATCTTCCATCTTTTGATTTCGAAAGATCTCTACAAGTCATAAGTTGAACCAATTTTGCAGCATCTTTTCCAGTAATCTCTACTTGTCTTTCAGCAGCCACATCCCAAACTTGAACATGCTCTTTTAAATGATGATATGAGTCTTCTAAAGAACCAAATGCAGCAGGAAGCAACATATGATTGTATATTGTGTAAGCTGTAACACCTTGTTTTTCAATTCTTGATGTATAAGGCGTACCTCTAAGTCTTCTTGATTTTGCAATAGAAAAGTTTTTCATTTTTTAGCTTAGTGTCATCTTTTTATCTATTTGTAAAGAAAGTAAGTTGTTTATTTGAAAGAAATCTAAGTAAGTTCCTTAGCTCTTTTTCTTAATTCAAATTTTTGGATTTTACCTGTTGATGTTTTTGGAAGTTCACAGAAGTCTATTTTTTTTGGAATTTTGAACCCTGCTAAAGTTTCTCTACAAAAATCGATTAATTCTTTTTCATTTGTCTCTTTATCTGCCACTTTCTCTATAAATGCGCATGGAACTTCTCCCCATTTCTCATCTGGTTTTGCTACTACAGCGACAATTGAAACAGCTGGGTGCTTAGAAAGTGTGTTTTCGATTTCGATAGAAGAAATATTCTCTCCACCTGAAATAATAATATCTTTCGACCTATCTTTAACCTTGATGTATCCATCTGGATAAATAACTGCCAAATCACCAGAGTGAAACCATCCATCTTTCATAGCCTTTTCAGTGGCCTCTTTGTCTTTAAAATACCCTTTCATAACAACATTACCTTTGATCATTATCTCGCCAATGGTTTCTCCATCCATAGGCACGGGTTTCATAGTTTCTGGATCTAAAACAACCACTCCTTCTGTGTTTGGAAATCTCACACCTTGTCTTGCTTTAATTTCATTAATTTTGTCTTCTTCAAAACTATTCCATTCATCATTCCAAGCACATTGTAAAACATGTCCATATGTTTCTGTTAAACCATAGACATGCATTACCTCAAATCCTAATGCTTTCATTTTTTTGAAAATAATACTTGGAGGTGGTGCTCCAGCAGTTAAAACATAAACTTTGTTTTTTAATTCTTTGATATCATTTTGTGATGCACCTGTTATCATATTAAGTACAATAGGTGCACCTCCAAAATGGGTAATGTCGTGCTTTTCAATTAATTCAAATATTTTTTTTACATCAATAGCTCTTAAACAAACTGTTTTTCCATTTAACATTGGTATTGTCCACGGGTACCCCCATCCATTACAGTGGAACATTGGTACAACTGTTAAAAAATTTAATCTATTTGGCATATTCCAAGCAACAGCACTACCTGTTGACATTAAATAAGAACCTCTATGATGATAAACAACACCTTTTGGATTTCCAGTTGTTCCAGACGTATAACTTAAAGAAATTGCTTGCCATTCATCCTTTGGTTTTTTCCAAATATAATTTTCATCACCAGTGCTTAAAAATTCCTCATATTCTCTATCTCCAATTTTTTTTAACAAGGATTGGTCAGCAAAATCATCTTGAACATCAATTACGATTGGTTTTTCTTTTAAAGTTGATAAAGCCTTTTCTGCAACTGCATGCAATTGTCTATCTATTATTAATACTTTTGCTTCACTGTGTTCTAAAATATAAGCAACAGTTTTTGCATCAAGTCTTGAATTAATTGTATTTAAAACGGCTCCTGTCATAGGAACAGAATAATGTGCTTCAAAAATCTCTGGAGTATTAAAGGTCATAACTGAAACTGTGTCTCCTTCAACAATACCAATTTTCTCTAGTGCACTTGCAAATTTGATACACCTGTTAAATACTTCAGTCCATGTGAAAGATTTTGTTTCATATACTAAAGCCTCATAATTTGGATAAATGTCTTTTGCTCTTTCTAGAAAGCTAAGCGGTGTTAACGGGACATAATTTGAAGGATTTTTATCTAAGTTCTGATTATATTTATTCATCAGTTAAATTTTGCGCTCATAGTATATTTACTACCAGAAATAGCAGATTTATAATGGCTCTCAGCTCTAGGCAAAATTTTGTCAAAATAATAATTTCCTGTATTTAATTTATCTTCATAAAACTCTTTATTGTTTTCCAAATTTTCATAGCTTTTTCTCATTGTTTTTAGCCATATAAATGAAAGACAAAAATAACCAAAAAATCTTAAATAATCGTTACATGATGCGCTTATATCGTCTTTTGGCGTATTGCCATTAGGAGATATCCAGTCCGTGAAATCTGACAATATATTTTTTAATTCAGATATTTTTTTTACATGTTCATTTAAATTGTCTACTTTTGAACAATTTTGAATTTCTGTATCTACATATTTCATAAAATTTTCAAAAACTTTTTTCTGACTAATTTTTCTAAATACAAAATCAATTGCCTGCACAGAATTAGTTCCTTCGTAAATAGGTGTAATTCTATTATCTCTAAATAATTGTTCTATCCCTTGGTCTTTGGTATAACCGTAGCCACCAAAAACCTGAATTGCTTCATTGGTTATTTCCATACCCATATCTGTAAAAAATGACTTAATTACTGGGGTCATAAGACCTACAATATCCGATGCATCTTTTTTTACTTCCTCTGAACTATGACTTAAGCTTACATCTACCTGCTGAGCCATCCAAAAAGATAAGGATCTTTCTCCCTCAATTATAGACTTCATATTTAATAAACTTCTTCGAATATCTGCGTGCTTAATAATTAAATCTGTTTCTCCATTAGAATTATTATTTGATTTACCTTGTTTTCTCTCTTTAGAATAACTTAAAGCAGTTTGATAAGCTGTTTCAGATAGACCTAATCCTTGTATACCGACAACGATTCTTTCTAAGTTCATCATTGTAAACATAGAATTTAAGCCTTTGTTCTCTGGTCCGATCATATACCCTTTGGCATCATCAAAACTTAATACACATGCGGGTGAACCTTTAATACCCATTTTTGATTCAATTGAAACAGTATTGACGCCGTTTCTTGGACCAATTGATCCATCATCATTAATTTCATATTTTGGTACTAAAAATAAACTTATTCCCTTCGTTCCTTTTGGTGCGTCCTGCGTTCTTGCTAAAACAAGGTGTATAATATTTTCAGTTAAATCGTGGTCACCAGAAGTAATAAAGATTTTTTGTCCACTTATATTATAAGTACCATTTTCATTTTTAATTGCCTTTGTTTTTATTAATCCTAAATCTGTTCCACATTGAGGCTCTGTTAAACACATTGTCCCACTCCATTTACCCTCAACAATTTTAGGAAGATATGTGTTTTTGATTTCTTCAGTTGCATGACTCAAAATACAATTGTATGCACCTATACTTAATTCACTATATAATTTAAAAGATAAACTTGATGATGAAAGCATTTCATCAAAAAAAGCACTTACAGTTTTTGGCATTCCTTGACCACCATATTTTTGATCACAAGTTAAAGATACCCATCCATCTTCTATAAATTTTGAATATGCCTCTTTATAACCTGGAGGGGTTCTAACTACTCCATTTTCATAGACACAAGGATTTTCGTCTCCAGCTTTTGCTAAAGGAAGAAGCATTTCTTCATTAATTTTTGCAGCTTCCTCTAAGATATCTTTTACTAAATCAGAAGTGACTTCTTTATATTTTTCAATTTCGTTATAATTTTTATTATCTTTTAGATGTTCAAATAAGAACATCATATCTTTCACAGGTGCGGAATAAACAGTCATAAATTTAATAGTATCAAATTAAGTTAATTTTTTTATTTTTGCAAATATGCAATAATCGCATCTCCCATACCAGAAGTTGAAATTTCTTTTGTTCCTTTTGACATAATATCTCTAGTTCTTAACCCATCATCTAGTACATTTTGCACTGCTTTTTCTAAGTCATCAGCCTCTTTATCTAAGTCAAGAGAGTACCTCAGGGCCATTGCAAAACTCAAGATGGTTGCAATTGGATTTGCAATTCCTTTTCCAGCAATATCTGGAGCAGATCCATGAACAGGCTCATACATTGCTCTCATTTCACCATCTTTATTTTTTGCACCCAAAGAAGCTGAAGGTAATAAACCTAAAGATCCCGTCAGCATAGATGCTTCATCTGACAACATATCACCAAACAAATTATCTGTCACAATTACATCAAATTGCTTTGGATTTCTCAAAAGTTGCATTGCACAATTATCTGCAAGCATATGATTTAATTCAACATCTTTAAATTCTTTATCGTGAAGATTTTGAACTTCCTCTTTCCATAATTGACCTGCTTCCATAACATTCGATTTTTCACAGGAAGTAACTTTATTGTTTCTCTTCTTTGCTAGATCGAATGCAACTCTAGCAACTCTTTTAATTTCTGATGAAGTATAAGTATGAGTGTTTATTCCTTTACGTTCACCATTATCAATTGGCTTAATGCCTCTCGGCTCACCAAAATAAATGCCACCTGTCAATTCTCTAACAATCATGATGTCTAGACCTGATACGATTTCAGGTTTTAGGGTAGATGCCTCAACTAATTGTTTAAAACAAATTGCAGGCCTCAAATTTGCAAATAATTTTAATTCTTTTCTTAGCTTAAGAAGAGCTCTCTCAGGTCTTTTGGAAAAATCTAAATTATCATATTTTGGTCCACCCACAGCTCCTAAAATGACTGCTTCACATTCTAATGATTTATAAAATACTTCATCTGTAATCGGTGTTCCGTGCTTGTCGTAAGATGCTCCTCCAACTAAGGCCTCTTCCATATCAAAATCAAGAGATTTATTTACATTAAACCAAGTTATAATTTTTTTAACTTCACCAATAACCTCGGGACCGATACCATCACCTGGTAATAATAAGAATTTTCTTTTTTTGACTTTAATCATTAAATATCCAAGGCTTTGTGGATTTTAATTTTTCTTCAAATGAAATTATTTTATTAGACTTTTCCAAAGACAGTGCAATATCATCTAGTCCCTCAATTAAACATTTTTTTTTAAATTCATCTAATTCAAATTTGATTTCTTTATTCCCAAAAATTATTTTTTGATCTGGTAAATTTATTGCAATTTCTTCTTGTCTCTTAGAATATTCAGAAAGTTCTTTTATCTGTTCATCATTAACTTTAATAGGCAATATTCCATTTTTAAAACAATTATTATAAAATATATCTGCGTAACTAGTACTTATAACGCAAGTGATACCAAAGTCTAAAAGTGCCCATGGCGCGTGTTCTCTAGATGATCCACATCCAAAATTATTCCCTGCAATTAAAATCTTAGAATTATCATATGGAGATTTATTTAAGATAAAGTCATCTATTACTTTACCTTCTTCGTCATATCTCATTTCATAAAATAAATTTTTTCCAAGTCCTGTTCTTTTTATTGTTTTTAAAAATTGCTTTGGAATAATCATATCTGTATCGATATTTACAATTGGTAAATATGCAGGAATACTTTTTAATGTTGAGAATTTGTTCATTTAACTATTGTATTTTCTAACATCATCTAAATTTCCAGATATAGCAGCTGCAGCAGCCATAGCTGGACTAACTAAATGAGTTCTTCCACCTCGTCCTTGTCTTCCTTCGAAATTTCTATTTGATGTTGATGCACATCTTTCTTCTGGCTTCAACTTATCTGCATTCATAGCTAAACACATTGAGCAACCTGGCTCACGCCATTCAAATCCAGAATTTTTAAATATTACATCTAAACCTTCTTGCTCTGCTTGTTGTTTTACTAATCCTGAACCAGGAACTATCATTGCATTTACATGAGAAGCAATTTTTTTATCTTTTAATATTTTTGCAGCTTCTCTTAAATCTTCAATTCTTCCATTTGTGCAACTTCCAATAAAAACTTTATCAATTTTAATATCTTTTATTTTAGTTTTCGGCTTTAAACCCATATATTTTAATGACCTGTTAATAGAATTTTTTCTGTCTTCGTTTTGCTCATTCTCAGGATCGGGAACAATTCCATCAATATCTACTACATCCTGAGGCGAAGTTCCCCAAGTTACCATTGGTTTAATATCTTTGCCCTCAAGACTGATTTCTTTGTCAAATACTGCATCACCATCAGACTTTAATTTACTCCAATATTCTAATGCTTTGTCCCAATTTGAATTCTTTGGAGACATTGGTTTACCTTTTAAATAATTAAAAACTTTTTCATCTGGTTCTATAAGTCCAGCCCTTGCTCCACCTTCAATTGTCATATTGCAAATAGTCATTCTTTGTTCGACACTTAAATTCGAAATTAAGTTTCCAGCATATTCAATTACATAACCAGTTCCACCAGCTGTACCAATTTTTCCGATTATTTGTAATATTACATCCTTAGATGTTACTCCAACAGGAAGAGATCCATTAACGTTTATTCTAAAATTTTTTGATTTTTTTTGAACTAAAGTCTGTGTTGCCAAGACATGTTCCACTTCCGAAGTTCCAATTCCGAATGCTAATGCACCAAATGCTCCGTGCGTAGCAGTGTGACTATCACCACAAACAATAATCGTTCCTGGTTGTGTAAATCCCTGTTCTGGACCAATAATATGAACTATTCCTTGTCTTTTATCATTCATTCCAAAAAGATTTATTCCAAATTCTGCACAGTTTTTTTCTAGTGTCTCAATTTGTATTTTTGAATCTTCGTCAGTAATAGGCACTGATCTATCCGTTGTTGGAACATTATGATCTGCTACTGCTAAAGTTAAAGAAGGTTGTCTAACTTTTCTATTAGAATTTCTTAAACCTTCAAATGCTTGTGGACTAGTAACTTCATGAATTAAATGTCTATCAACAAATAAAAGTGAAGTCCCATCCTCTTGTTGATGAACAAGATGATCATTCCATATTTTATCGTATATAGTTTGAGGCATTGTAAAAAATTATTTTTTTACTTCAGGATTTTCTTTTTTTTCATCAGTTTTTTTTTCCACTGATGGGGTTTCTTCTTTAGTTTCTTTTTTTTCTTCTGGTTTTTTTGCTTCTACTTTTGGAGCATCTTTATTGGAATCTTGTTGGCTATCTGCTGTTTTCTGTTCTGTATCAGGCATAACATTTTCTTCTGTTACTTCGTGAATTTTAGTTTCAACATCTATACCTATTTTCTTTTTAATTTTTTCTGCAATTCTTGCAGATTTACCTGTTCTATCTCTCAAATAATATAACTTGGCTCTTCTAACTTTTCCTGACCTTACAACTTTAATTGTATCTACAATCGGACTATATAAAGCAAATGTTCTTTCCACACCCTCACCAAAAGAAATTTTTCTTACAGTAAAAGAAGAATTGATATCTCTATTTTTTTTTGCAATACACACACCTTCAAAATATTGAATACGATCTCTTTTTCCCTCAGTTATTCTAACTCCAACTTTAACAATGTCCCCTGGGAAAAATTCTGGATGCTTTCTCTCAGAAATAATTTTTTTTACTTTAGATTGATTAATTTCTTCAATTGTCTTCATTTTAATTCTCTTTAGTCTTTTTATATAATTGCCACAAATCTGGTCTTCGGTCGCGTGTTATAGCCTCAGATTGAGATAAACGCCAGTCTTTAATTTTGGCGTGATCCCCTGATAATAGCACATCTGGAACACTTTTTTCCTCCCATATTTGAGGTTTTGTAAATTGAGGATACTCTAAAAGTCCGTTTTCAAAACTTTCTTCCTTAGCTGAATTTGTATTGCCAAGAATACCAGGAATAAATCTTAAAATTGCATCAAGAATTACAAATGAAGCTCCTTCACCTCCAGATAAAACAAAGTCTCCTATACTTACTTCCTCAATATTTCTTGTTTTTAATAATCTTTCATCAACTCCTTCAAAGTGTCCACAAATTATATTTATTGTTTTTTCTTGAGATAGTTGTTTTGCTAATTGATGATTGAA
Organism: uncultured Pelagibacteraceae bacterium; assembly: GCA_902545405.1. GTDB lineage: Bacteria > Pseudomonadota > Alphaproteobacteria > Pelagibacterales > Pelagibacteraceae > Pelagibacter. The sequence continues at coordinate 141,942 of CACCFT010000001.1, read as the reverse complement.
CAACTTACCCTTCGGACTTAGATAAATAATCTTTTCGCCATCTTTAACATTCATATCTATTGATTTTGCTAATACATCTGCTTTCATTAACATACCTTCACCTCCTCCATAGGGAGTGTCATCAACAGTTTTATGTTTATCAAATGCATACTCTCTTATATCCACAGTATCTATTTTCCATTTATTCTCTGATAGTGCTTTACCAAAAATACCTTGACCTAAATAACCTGGAAAAAAATCTGGATAGAGTGTGAATATACGAGCTTCTAACATTATTTTTTTTCTTCTTCCTTAGGTGCTTCTGCTGGCTTAGCTTCTTCCTTAGGTGCTTCTGCTGGCTTAGCTTCTTCCTTAGGTGCTTCTGCTGGTTTAGATGCATCTCCTTCTGGTTTCGCTTCTCCACCTTCGTCAGCTTTTTTTCTATCTTTTTTAGGAATTGCTTTTTGAGGATTGTTTCCTTTTTCAGGCATTGGCATTATATCGTTTTCTCCCAATAACCTTGCAACTCTTGTTGTTGGTTGAGCTCCTTGACCTAACCAATATTTAATTCGCTCAGAATCTAAGCCAATTCTTTCCTTTTTATCCTTCGGTAATAATGGATTATAAAAACCTAATTTTTCTATAAACCTTCCGTCTCTTGGAAATCTACTATCAGCCACAACAATTTTATATACTGGCCTTTTTTTAGTACCTCCCATTGATAGTCTCATTTTTAACATTACTTATATCTCCTTTATTTTAATTGATTAAATAGTTCAGGCGGGATCCCTTTATCCGCCATTCCTTTCATGTTTCCTTTAGACATTTTTTTCATCATTTCTGACATCATCTTAAATTGTTTTAACAACTTATTGATAGTGGCAATGTCTGTACCTGAGCCATTAGCAATTCTTTTTTTTCTTGATCCATTTATAATTTTAGGATTTTCTCTTTCTTGCTTTGTCATTGATAAAATAACAGCTTCATTTTGAGTTATAATTTTTTCATCTATTCCTGATTGGTCCATTTGTGATTTAATTTTTGAAACTCCAGGGAGAAATGACATTATGCCTTCTATTCCACCCATCTTTTTCATTTGACGTAATTGAGAAAGATAATCTTCCATCGAGAATTGACCTTTTTTAAGTTTCTCTTCTGTTTTCTTTAAATTTTCTTGATCTAAATCTTCTGAAGCTTTTTCAACTAAGGAAACGATATCTCCCATTCCCAAAATTCTATTTGCAATTCGATCAGGATGGAAAACTTCAAAATTCTCAATTTTTTCTCCAACACCAAGAAACTTTATGGGTACTTCAGCAACATATTTCATACTCAATGCTGCTCCACCTCTTCCATCTCCATCTGCTCTTGTAAGTATAATACCGCTTAAATTTACTGTATTTTTAAATTCCTTGGCTACATTAGCAGCAACTTGACCTGTTAGAGAATCTGCTACTAGTATAGTTTCTGCAGGATTAATAATAGTTTCAATTTGTTTGATTTCATTCATCATTTGAAAATCTATTTGTGTTCTTCCAGCGGTATCAAATAAAACTACTTCACAACCATTTAAATTTGCAGCACTTAAAGCTCTTCTACAAATATCAGCAGGAAGCTGGCCCTCTATAATTGGCAAAGTTTCAATATTATTTTGTTCACCCAAAAGTCTCAATTGCTCTTGCGCGGCAGGTCTGTAAACGTCCAAACTAGCCATCATAACTTTTTTTTTGTTATTTTTTTCTAAAAATTTCGCTAATTTTGAGGTTGTTGTAGTTTTTCCTGAACCTTGCAGCCCAACTAACATGATTGGAACTGGAGGGACAGCATTAAGGGAGATTTCAGAATTCTTATCACCTAAAAAAGATACTATTTCGTCATAAACGATTTTTACAACCATATCCCCGGGAGAAGTTGATCTTATAATTTCTTGACCTAGCGCTTTAGGCTTAACTCTACTAATAAACTCCTTAACTACGTCTAAAGAAACATCGGCTTCTAATAAGGCCAACCTTATACCTTTTAAACCCTCATCAACTTGCTTTTCATCAAGAGAAGGAGCTTTTTTTAATGAAGAAAAAATTTCTTCAAATTTATTAGTTAAATTTTCAAACATAATTTCGCACAGCAAGTATCGCACCAGTGGGCGAACCCTCGCTGACTGGTGTCGATCTCTTTGTTTCCAAAGACACCGCAAATTGCTGTATTTTGCGGAAGTGCGCGTAAACTATATTAGAGGTTCAAAAAGTCAATAAATAAGTTAAGTATTATTTATATGGAATTTGAAGCATTTAAAATGGATGGATTAGGTAACGACTTTGTTATTATTGATCAGAGAATAAATAATTTAAACTTATCAAATGACCAAATCTTAAAAATTTGTGACAGAGATTTCATAGGGTGCGATCAGTTGATCTACATAAAAAAAAGTCAAAAAGCTGATGCTGATGTTGCTTTTTTTAACTCGGATGGAAGCCGCTCAGATGCATGTGGAAATGGAACTAGATGCGTTGCTTATTTACTAAGTATTGAAAAAAATAAAAAAGAAATTGAAATTTCGGTATCCTCAAAAATATTAAAATCTAAGGTCCTTAATAATAAAGATGTTGAAACAATAATTGGAACTCCAAATTTAGAGTGGAACAAAATTCCTTTAAGTAAAGATCTTGATACTAAAAATCTATCACTTGGTATGATTGATATTGACGGAAATAAAATGAATGGTGGTATTGCAGTGAATGTTGGAAACCCTCATGTCATATATTTTTGTGAGGATATTGAAAAAATAAATTTAAAAAAGTATGGACCATTAATAGAAAATCATGAAGTTTTCCCTGAAAAATGTAATGTCACAATAGCTCAAAAAATTAGTGAACAACATTACAAAATTAAAGTTTGGGAAAGGGGCGCTGGTTTAACAAAAGCTTGCGGGACTGCAGCATGTGCAACGGCAGTCGCAGCTAATTTAAATCAACTACAAAATAGTAATTCAAAAATAGAATTTTCAACAGGAATTTTAAATATTCAAATTGATAATGAATTAAATATAAAAATGAGAGGTCCTGTATCTGAAATTGAAAAAATTAATATCAAAATATAATGGGTATTTTTGAAAAATTTAAAATCGGATTTAAAAGAAGTGCAAGTAATATAGCATCAGGTCTTAAAGAAATAATAGTTAAGAAAGAAATTGACGATACAACTCTTGATAAAATAGAGGAATTCTTGATCGGCTCAGACGTGGGCATAGATGCAGCATCAGAGATAAAATCTATAATTGCTCAAAAAAAGATTGATCCAAAAAATGATCCAATAAAGGAAGTTTTTGAAATACTTAATAATTATATTTTAGAACTAATGAAACCCCTAGAAACGAAAGATTTTTTCTTAAAAAAAGAAAAGACAAATATAATATTAGTTTCAGGTGTTAATGGAGTTGGTAAGACAACTACTATTGGAAAATTAGGAAAAATATTTATACAAAATAATAATAAAGTTCTTTTTTCAGCATGCGATACATTTAGAGCAGCTGCTATTGATCAATTAGAAGAATGGGCTAACAGGGTTGATGCTAAAATTGTAAAATCAGATCCTGGCTCAGATCCAGCTTCAGTTGCTTTTAAAGCAATGGAAATAGCTCAAAGTCAAAACATAAATCAAGTAATAGTAGACACGGCAGGAAGATTACAAAATAAAAAGAATTTAATGGATGAATTAAAAAAAATAGGAAATGTAATTAAAAAAAGTGATGAAACAGCACCTCACGAGGTTATCTTAGTTTTAGATGCAACATCGGGACAAAATATAATTAATCAACTCGAAGAATTTAATAAATTACTTCCAATCACAGGCATCATAATGACAAAACTTGATGGAACTGCAAAAGGTGGAATATTGATTGCGATTTCAAAGAAATATAAAGTACCTATTGTTGGTCTCGGGCTTGGAGAAAAAGAGGATGACTTACAAATATTTGAAGCTGAGAAGTTTGCAAGTGCATTTACCCAAGTTAATTAAGCAAATTTTTAGAAATTAAAGGTTTATAAATGTTGCACTCAAAATTATTTTTTAGAGATTTATAACCACAGTTTTCAGCATAAGAAGAGATTATAAAATTTAATTTGCCAGAGGTATTAGCAATTTCTAGCTTATTATTTTTTATGTCATATTTTAAATTTTCATAAAAATTTTTTTTTGCACTTATCAAAATTAAAGTGTTGTTGTCATTTAATAAATAGTAAGCAAAATCCTCTGGGAAAAGTGGGTAATTATATTTTTTTGATATTTTTTTAACTTTTTTTGGAAACCAGTCATATGAAATCAGAGGGTAATCTTTATTTAAATTTTTATCATATAAGTATAAGTCCTGTGGAAAATCATTAATATAATTATAAAATTCTCCCTTTGCTAAGATAGCTTTCTTCCGTGTTTTAAAATATAGAGTGAACTCACTATTGTAAGAGTTCATTTTTCCAATATGAAAATAATTGTTATCATAGTACTCATTATTTATTTCTGAACTAAGTTTTGTTGGCAATATTAATAAAAAAAGTAATAAAAGGAATTTAAACATATCTAAAATTAGAATTTAAAAGTGATGTGGATTTGTTTAAATTATGTCTTAATTTAAACTTTTTATAAAATTGTCGATTGATTGAATTAAATTTTTATTAAATTCCATCATATGGTCGTCGTTTTCATTAAAATAATTTGACTTAACACCACCATATTTATTAAATATTTCTTCGCCCATATAAAATGGCACAATATTATCCTTTTTCCCGTGCATCACATGCATGGGAAACTTTATTTTATTAATTTTTTCAATAGATTTGTATTTATCTTTTAAAATAATTTTTGCAGGAAGATATGGATAATATTTTTGTGCCAAAATCTCCATAGATGTAAATGGGGACTCTAATATTATACCTGCAAATAAATTGTTACTTGCGGTCTCTATTGCTACAGCAGTGCCAAGAGATTCTCCATAGAGAACAATATCTTTATCTTCTATATTGTTTTGATTAAGCCATTCTTTGGCTTTAATTGCATCTTTATAAAGTCCAATTTCTGTTGGTTTGCCTTTATTTCCACTAAAGCCTCTATATGCAAAAATTAAATAGTTTAAATCTAAATCTGCAAACTCATTTAGTTTATAAATTCTATTATCTAATTTTCCAGCATTTCCGTGAAAAAAAAGCAAAGTTTTAGAGTTATTATTTTTTTTGTAATACCATCCAACTAGATCATTATCAGATTGAATACTTACTTTTTCGATTTTGTGAGATAGAGGCCCCTCATCTAAATAATTATTTTCTCCAGGATGGTATAATAATTTTCTTTGATAAAAATAAACTATTAGAGAAACTCCAAAGTAAATAATAAAAATATAAAACAGAATTTTTGCAAATAACATTTTAGGCTTTAATTTCATTTTTACTTTTTCTTCTTACCAAATAAATACCAAAAAACACAAATATGGTTCCTATTAAATGATAATTTTCCAAAATCTCTGAAAAAAATATTATTCCATAAAAAGCTCCATAAATTGTATAGAGGTATAGTGTGAAACCGGTTGTTGATGGTCCTAAGTATTTAATAGTTAATGTGTATAGTGAGAAAGCGATTATACCTGGAGAAATTGCTGCAAACAAAATCCAATAATAAAATTCTTCATTGAATAAAGTTTTTTCAAAATAAATATGCTCTATAAAATAAAAAGGCAAAATAGATAAAAAACCAAAGAAAGATATAATTGTTAGTCTTGGAAAAAAATTGAGTTCTGAATTCCATTGAAAAAGCATAACTGTATAAATCGCCCAGCCTAATGCTGCTCCTAACATCCAAAAATCTCCAGAAGCAAATTTTAATTCAAGAAGTAAATTGATATCGCCCTTTAAAATTACAGCAAACACTCCAACTAGACAAAAAAGTAAGCCAATAAATTGGAAAATATTTATCTTATCTTTAAAAAGAAAATATGAGATTAAAATTATAAATATTGGTGAAGAAGTATAAAGAATTCCCATATTAACAATGGTTGTAGATGAACCAGCCATATATGGAAATATTCCACAAACACCACATCCCATCAAACCTAGAAAAAAACTTCTTTTACTCTCTTTTTTAATAGTCTGAAAATTATCAAATAAATACTTATAATTTAGGACGAATAAAATAATGAAAAAAATAAACCATCTCCAAAAAGATAAAGATATGGGAGGAACATCATCAACACCACCTCTTGCTACAATTAAATTACTAGCCATAAAAAGTGGCTGAAATAATAATAGAAAATATCCGATAAAATTTTTATTCATTTTTATTTAATATTAAAAAAAATAAGTAACTTAAAACGCATAAAAATAAAAAAATTGAAAAAGAAATTTGATAGCTCATTGTAATAGTAGCACCTAAATTTCTAGAAAAATCTATTATTAAACCAATTATCCATTGTACAAAAAAAGTACCAGAAAATAAAAATACATTGAATGAAGTTAAAGATTTTCCTGCTAGTTTAGTAGGAAAATTTAATGCTATTGCTGGTTGGGTTAAAGAAATTACTATTGATGATAAAATATAAAAAGTGAACATGGTTGCACCAGCTTTGTCTCCCATTATGACTATTAAAAATAAAATTATATAACTTACAGGAAGTGTAAATTTTACAATTCTCATACTGTCAATTCCCTTGGAAGATAATTTTGGCAAAAAATATCCCCATATTAAAAAAGAAAAAAGCATAGTTACATTTATCCAAAATAAACCTGTCGCACTTTGTATTGCATCATAACCCGTTACATTTAGCATCCATGGGCCAGCCCACAATGTTTGTATTGCTTGAACGCCTCCATAATTAAAAAATGCAAGCGGTACTAAGCTAATAAAAAATTTATTTTTCCATATGTGAGAAAGATTTTGAAGATTATTATTTTGGTCTTCATCCCTCTTAGTTTCCCACGAAGGTATTAAAATTGATATTAATATTATGCTTATCAAAATTAAAGAGGCTATAATTAAAAAAATAGATCGCCAACCAATTATTGGTAATAAAATTTGAACTGGTAGAGTTGATGCAACAAATCCAAAATTTGCAACCATCAACATCCATGAATTTGCACGTTGTTGATATTTTTCTTCAAACCATACTCTATAACCAGTTAAAGGACCCATTAAACAAGCAGCAACACCTACACCAATGAAAATTCTAGAAATTAATAAACCTGCAAAACTTTTAGCAAAAGCAAATGAAATAGTTCCAATAAGAGCAATGATTAATAAATATCCGATAACTTTTTTTGGACCAAATCTATCTAATAACATACCGGTAGGAATTTGCATGAGCGAAAACCCTAGAAAATATCCTCCAGCTAAAAGTCCAAGATTTGCGGCACTTAAATTGAATTCAGTTGAAAGAGCAGGTGTTAATGTTGCGGTAATTGATCTCAGTAAATTTGATATAAAAAAGCCAAAGGCAAATACAGAAAAAATTAGAATACTTTTATTTATTTTATTGATCATTTATATTTTTTATGAAATTACAGTTCTATTATGAATAATCATTCAACAAAAGATAAAGATGCCATTTCTTCAAATGGTATGGCCGCAACATCACATCCAATAGCTACTGAAGAAGCTCTTAGAATATTGCAAAAAGGTGGAAATGCAGTTGATGCAGCTATTGCAGCTTCTGTTGTTCTGTCTGTTGCAGAGCCTAATGCCACAAGTATAGGTGGAGATTGTTTTGCAATAATAAAAATGAATGGCAAAGACCCTGTTTCATATAATGGATCAGGTATTGCTCCAGCAAAAGCGAATTTTGATTATTTCAAGGAAAAAAATATAGATAAAATTGGTTTAACAAGTCCTCACGCAGTAACTATTCCTGGTGCATTAGATGCTTGGAATTCAATTCATAATGATTTTGGAAAACTCGATTTTGAGGAGTTGTTTCACAAAGGTATAGATATTGCAAAGAATGGTTTTAAAGTGACTAAAGTTGTTGCTAACGCCTGGAGCAACGTATTTAATAAATTAAACGATAACCCATATTCTAGAAAACATATGCTAAATAATGGTAAAAGTTATCAATTTAATGAGGTAAATAAAAATCCTGCACTTGGAGAGACTCTCGAAAAAATTTCAAAAAATGGAGTTAAAGAATTTTATGAAGGATCAATTGCTGAAGATTTAGTTAAAACTTTAAAAGAGTTTGGGGGCTTACATACAATTCAAGATTTCCATAAGCAAAAAACTATTAAATCAGACACTTTATCAGATAGGTATAGAGATATTATCATACATCAATGTCCTCCGAGCGGACCTGGAATAACAGTTTTAGTAATGATGAAATTATTAGAAAAGTTAGGTATTGAAAAATATGATGTGAATTCATTTGAAAGATTTCATCTTGAAGCAGAAGTTACAAAGCAGGCTTATAAACTTAAGGAAGAAAATATTGGTGATCCAGAATTTGTAGATTTAGATTTGAAAAAAATATTAAGTGAACAAAACATAGATAATATTTCAAAAAATATATCTATTAATTGCTGTGCAGATGTAGGAGATCTAAATATTCCAAACCATCCTGAAACAGTTTATTTAAGCGTGGTAGACAGAGATTTAAATGTAGTTTCAATAATAAATTCTGTTTGCTATGCTTTTGGATCTGGAATAACAGGTGACAAATCTGGAGTGGTTCTTCACAATAGAGGAACTAATTTTAGAGTTGAGGAAGGTCATCCTAATTGTATTCAAGGATTAAAAAGACCACTACATACCATAATTCCTGGAATAGTTATGAACAACAAAGGAGAATGTGAATTATCTTATGGAGTAATGGGAGGACAATATCAACCTGTTGGACAAGTTCATGTTTTAAATAGCATTATTGATTATAACTTAACTCCTCAACAAGCCATTTCATTTCCTAGAGCTTTCCATTTCAATAACATTTATAAATTAGAGAAAAGTATTGATGAAAAAATTTTTAATAATTTAAAAGAAGTCGGTCATAATGTTGAGTATATAGATGGTACTCATGGAGGTGGACAAGCAATTCAAATAGATAGAGAAAAAGGAAATTTAGTTGGCGGTTCAGATCCAAGAAAAGATGGATACGCAAAAGGTTATTAATTTAAATGAACTCTAGAATTGTTAGAAATATTATAGAAACACAAAATGATAATCGAATTGCAATAACATCTGAAAGTAGTCCTCCACTAAAATTTGTTGATTTAAAATCATTAATAGAAAGAATTTCAAAACAATTATCAGGTAATGGTATTAATAATAAAGATCGTGCAGCAATAGTTTTGCCAAACGGTCCTTACATGGCAACTAGTTTTTTGGCGATTTCAAGCTACATGTCTGCTGCACCTTTAAACCCTAACTATAAATCTGAAGAATTCGAATTTTACCTAGAGGATTTAAAACCAAAGATAGTGATTGTAGAGAAAAATTCTAAAAATCCAGTAGTAGAAGTCGCAAATAAATTAAAAATTCCTGTTTGCGAAATAAAATCAGACGTAAATACTTTAAGCGGGGATTTCAATCTTTTTGAAAAAAGCAGTGATTATGTTTTGCCAGGCGAAGATCATGAAGCTCTTGTGCTGCATACTTCGGGCACTACATCAAGACCTAAAATTGTTCCATTAACAAATAAAAATATTTTTTCTTCGGCAGATAATATCTCCAAAAGTCTTTATTTAACTGATAAAGATCATTGTCTAAATATTATGCCATTATTTCATATACATGGCTTAATTGCAGTTCTTGCAGCCTCTATGAAGGTAGGGGCATCTGTATGTGCAAGTAGTGGATTTAATGCATTAAAATTTTTAGATAATGCAAAAAGAGAGAAAATAACTTGGTATTCTGGAGTACCAACAATGCATCAAGCAATATTGATGAGAGCAGATAAAAATCTAGAAACTGCTAAACAATTAAATCTTAGATTTTTAAGATCATCATCAGCATCTCTACCTCCAGCTGTATTTGAAAAACTAAATGATGTATTTAATTGTCCAGTAATAGAAGCATATGGGATGACGGAAGCTACTCATCAAATGACCTCAAATCCTTTACCGCCTAAGTCCCAAAAACCTGGATTTGTAGGAATTCCTGCTGGGCCAGAAGTTTGTATTATGGATACTAATAACAAGATTTTAAATCAAGGAGAAGAGGGAGAAGTTTGCATTAGGGGTGAAAATGTTACTTCCGGATATGAAAATAATCCAGATGCAAATAAAAATAGCTTTTCAAATGGTTGGTTTAGAACAGGAGATCAGGGATATTTTGATAAAGATGGTTATCTAAAAATCTCAGGAAGATTAAAGGAAATAATTAATAAAGGTGGTGAAAAGATTTCACCTTTAGAAGTCGATAACATTCTTATGGGTCATCCAAATATTGAGCAAGCTGTTTGCTTTGGATATGAAGATAAAATGCTTGGGGAAGATATAGCTACCGCAATAATCATAAAAGAGGGTATGAAGTGTACTGAAGATGATATAAAAATTTATGCAAATGAAAAACTCGCAAAATTTAAAATTCCGAAGAAAATATTTTTTGTAAATGAAATTCCTAAAGGTGCAACAGGTAAACTACAAAGAAATACTTTAGCTAAAAAGTTTGGATTAGTGAACTGATGACTAAAATTTGTATATTTGGAGCGGGGTCTATTGGTGGATTTATTGCTACGAGTCTAAAAAAAACAAATGCACAAGTCTCTTTAATTGCTAGAGGAGAACATAAGAAAGCAATAGAGCAAAATGGATTAACTTTTATAAGAGATGATAATAAAGTTAATTTTAAATTTGATGTAACTGACAATCCTAAAGATTTGGATGAACAAGATTTCATAATTATTTCTGTAAAAGCTAATGCTATTAGTAAAATTTCAGAAAGCTTAAAACCAATTATGGGTAAAAAAACTTCAATTATATGCGCCATTAATGGATTACCTTGGTGGTACTTTCATAAAGCTAATACGGGCACCAAATTAGACAATCAAATAGTTGAAAGTGTGGATCCAGGTGGAAAGATATGGCAAACTCTAGGACCTGAAAGAGCAATTGGTTGTGTAGTTTATCCAGCCTGTCAGATATTAGAGCCAGGTGTTATTAAACATAATGGTAATGGTGAACGATTTTCTCTAGGCGAACCAGATGGAACCAGATCAGAAAGACTAAAAATAATTTCAAGTTTATTCATAGAAGGGGGTTTAAAAGCTCCTCAGAAGAAAAATTTAAGAGACGAAATTTGGGTGAAACTGTGGGGAAACTGTTCGTTCAACCCTGTAAGTGCTCTAACGAATAAAACTATGGATGAGATGGGTAATGATCCAGAGACTTACAATTTAATAAAAGTTTTAATGCAAGAATGCCAACAAGTTGGAGAAAAAATTGGAGTTAAATTCAATATATCAATTGAGGATCGAATTAAAGGCGGAGTCTCAATTATAGGACATAGACCTTCGACAGCTCAAGATCTAAATGCTGGTAAACCATTAGAAATAGATCCAATAATTGGTTCAATTATAGAAATTGCAAATAAGCTTGATTTAAATGTTCCAAAATTAAAAGAGATTAATGAAAAATTAAAGTCCAAGGCAGAAGACTTGGGTCTTTATACAAGATCAGAATTAATTGATAAATTAACAGTTTAAAAATTTAGTGAAATATCTCTATGTATTGAATTACATTTAGATACATAGATAGCTTGCTCTTTGGTTAGTTTAGACTGCAACCTTAACCCAATTGTTTCTTTGATTGCATTATTATATTCCTCAAGTTTTGGCATTAAGTTTTCTTTAGCATTTGCTCTCCAGCTAACTTCTTTATTGAATAACTCAACAACTTCTTTTGATTTTGTTCTAATCGCCATTGGATCAAGTTCGTCTGAGTCCACCATTGATAATAAATCATCTACACTATTTAAAAATTCATCCATTCCAGAGATCTCACTCAACTTGTCAAACAATCCATCCATAATTGTAACTGATCTTTCATATACTTTTGTATTGCTTTCCATAGCTATAAAATAATCTAACTGTTTAATATCTTTTGATACTTCTTGAAGTTTTACTCCATCGTTTATGAACATTGCGAACTGATCAAGTAGATCGTAGGCTTGATCTACATTCTTTCTATATCTTTTTGTTGTTGTATTTTTAGCTTTATTTATTTTGTCGAATTCTGAATTCTTAGCTTGCCAAGTTTCTGGAATTGAGTTTTGAATTTCCTCAATTTCAAGTTTTACATCCTCAATTCTTAATTCTATTTTGTTTTTCTCATCTAATTCGTCATCATCTAAATTTCTAATCTCTGCTTTATATTTTTCTATTTTTTTATTTAATTTAAGTATTTTCTTTTGCTTCTTTCTAACAGTGAAATGCAGATCCCTATAATCAACAGCATATGCGTTATATTCGACTTCAACTTTTTTTAATTTATCAACTAGAGCAAAAGTTCCTAATGCACTATCAAAATGATCTTCTAAAATTTCCATTTTATCGTCTGGCAGATTAGTTGGTGCCTCAGATTGGAATTTTAATATTGCGTTTTTAATTGTCTCACCGTTTGAGTCAAATCTTGCAAATTTGTACTCTTGCAAACAGTACTGTAGTTTAGGATTCATTGGTGGAGGAGCAACATTAGAAGTTAAATATACTCTATTTGGCAGATAATTTACTAAGCTAGGGTATGCACCGACTATTCCCAATCCAATAAGCTGAAGAATTATAAACGGCACAACACCTTTCCAAATATCAAGTGTTTTAACAATTTTGGGAGCTACACCTTTCAAATAAAAGAGTGCAAATCCAAATGGCGGCGTTAAGAAGGAAGTCTGCAAGTTAACACCAATCATAACTCCCAACCAAACGGCTGTGACGTTAGCCCCTGTTTCAGCTAATAATATTGGTGCAATTATTGGAACAACAACAACTGCAATTTCAATAAAGTCTAAGAAAAATCCTAGCAAGAAAATTACAATCATCACAACAACAAATTGTGTCCAAAAACCACCCGGTAAATCTTGTAAAAAGTCTCTTACTAATTCTTCTCCACCAAAAGCTCTAAATCCTGAAGTAAGCATTGCTGCTCCTAATAGGATAATAAATACCATTGAAGTAGTAACACAAGTTTCTGTTACAACTTCTTTTAAAACATTTTCTGTTTTAAAAGTTCTCCAAAAACTCCAACCTATTCCGTATACAAGTATGACCACAAAGAAAGCGGTAATAAAGATTGCGCTTAAATCTCTTTCCTCCAAATTTTTTACATTTAATTCATAATTTGATGCAAAGAATGTAATTGGAATTAGAGATCCAATTATTAAAATTAAAGGATAGAACGCACTTTTCTTTCCTTCGTATAATCTATAGCCAGCCATCAAAGTGGCACCAATTGCTCCAATTGAACCTGCTTGGTTTACAGTAGCAATACCCATTAAAATTGAACCTAATACAGCAAATATTAATGCAAGTGGTGGTATGATAATTACAACTACCCTTAACCAAAATTTTAAATCAAAATTTCCTTTAAATGGAACTGGAGGTGCAACACCTTTCTTTATTCTAGCAAAAATAAATACATAAATCATATAAAGAGCAACTAAGACTAGGCCTGGTAAAAGTGCTCCTAAGAACATATCACCTGCACTTGATGAACCTACTCTAAATTCACCTGGCATATTAAATTCACCAGTTAAGGCTTTATAATCATTTTGTCTTAAGTTGTTTGCAACATCAGATGCACTTGCCAACTGGTCAGCAATAATAATTAAAACAATTGATGGAGGAATAATTTGACCTAATGTTCCTGATGAACAAACTATTCCACTAGCAAGTTGTCTATCATACTTGTTATTTAACATCGTTGGTAACGAAATTAGTCCCATCGCAATTACAGTTGCTCCAACGATACCAGTCGTTGCTGCTAATAGAGCCCCAACAAATATAACAGAAATTCCCAAACCACCAGGAATTGGTCCAAATAATTGGCCCATTGTTATTAATAAGTCTTCAGCAATTTTTGATTTTTGAAGCATAATTCCCATGAAAATAAATAAAGGAATTGCGATCAAAGTATCTGTTTCTACATCCCAGTAATTACTCCTAAAATTTGTAATACCAGCAACGAGCCATTCTATAGGTCCATCTACAGCAAAAAAGGCACTGGAGTCTCCCTCGAATATGTAGCCAAAAAATGCAGCTAAACCAATTGCAATTATAGCTGAACCAGGTAGTGCAAAAGCAACCGGGTAACCCGATGCAAGAGCAACTATCATTATCACAACTAGAACAGCTAAAAAGAATGTTTCCATAATTTAATTTTTGACACCTTTTAAAATTTTGTGACTACTTTCCATAAAATAGCTAGTAAATTGAATTAACATCGTAACAGCAAAAACAGCCAGATAAACAGCCATCAAATATAAAAGATATAGACCATTAGATCCTTGTTGCGTAACTTCAAAAGCTACAACGGGACCATTTATAATGCTTGCTTTTCCGTTTAGACCTAAAAATATAACTATTAATGTAAGTGGTACTCCTAGAACCGCTGATCCAACCATATTAGTCCATGCCTTCTTTTTTTCACTAAAAGAAGAATAGAGTACGTCAACTCTTACGTGCCCTTCATGAATTAATGCGTATGCACTAGCAAATAGATAAAGTGCAGCATACCAGAATCTAACTAGATCCCCTTGAAATGCTTGTTCGTATGAAAATATAAATCTTGATAATACGATTACGAATTCACTTACTACAACCAATACTGCTAGCCAAATGAAGCCAACTGATTTCGTAAAATATCCAATCACGAAAGAAATTAATATTATTGGAAAGTGAATATAAGTAATTCTGACAGGGGCTTTAACCATCAATGCTTTTACTTCAGGACTGAAGATTGCTTCCCATAATCTTTCAACAACCATAAAAGATATAACAAAGTCAGCTACGCCAACTAAAAATACTGCCCAAAATGATGATCTAACAAGATATGCTGAAAATCTTGATAAAATTTTTGAATCTTGCTCTAAAGTTTGGCTATATGTTTTAAAAACATAAAAAACGACTGCAGCAATACAAATCAAATACAATCCAATTTGCATATAACCATAATTTAAATCAGATCCCTCTAGAGCTTTTTTCTTATATCCAAACATCTCATGATGTGAAAAAATTTTTTTTATTCCTGGCCAATCACTCCAAACTGTTAAAACATTATTTATAAGAAATGCCAAAGTAAAAGCTAAAACTGAATAACTGATTATTCTAAGATATAGAGAAAGATTTGAATTTTTTGTCACCATAGTATTTTAAAATACCTAAGTAATACTCGATTTTGTTTAAAAAAAAAGGGCCCAATTAAGGGCCCTTTAATAACTAAATTTAGTTAGATTACATTCCTAATGCTCTGTTTCTTTGAGAAATGTAAGGTGAGTCAGACAAGTTGGTCCAAGAACCAATGTCTTTTCTAGCCTGTAAGAAACTAGAGTGGATTCTCTCAGCGAGACCACTGCTTGCTCTTGTTTCCTCAAATACTTCATTAGCAGCTTTAGCAAAACCATCATAAACTTTGTCGCTAAACTTCTCTAGTTTAACACCATGATCGTTTATTAATCTTGCAAGCGCAGCACCATTTTTAGCGTTGTACTCTGACATCATAACGTCATTTTCCATCGCAGCTGCAGCTTCAATTAATAGCTGATCTGATTTTGATAAGCTTGTAAACCAAGATTTGTTAGTACCACATGCTAACATAGATCCTGGCTCGTGCATTCCAGGATAGTAGTAGTATTTAGCAGCTTCTTGGAATTTCATAGCTTCATCATTCCATGGACCTACCCACTCTGTTGCATCAATTGCACCAGAAACAAGGTTTTCGTAAATTTGTCCACCAGGAAGTGAAACTGGAGATCCTCCAAGTTTACCGATAACTTGTCCACCTAATCCAGGCATACGCATTTTAAGACCTTTGAAGTCATTAGGGCTTCTAATTTTCTTGTTAAACCATCCACCCATTTGAACTCCTGTGCTTCCACACATAAAGTTTTTTAGACCGAATTTGTCTGATAGTTCATCCCATAATTGTTGACCACCAGCAAACCTAATCCATGCGTTCATTTCAGTGTAAGTGAAACCGAAAGGTACAGCTGTAAAGTAACCCCAAGCTGGATCTTTTTTAACCCAGTAGTAGTCAGCAGCGTGATACATTTGCGAGTTACCTGAAGCAACTTCATCAAATGAGTCAAACGCTTTAACCCTCTCGTTTGCTGCATAGTAAGTGACTTGAATTCTTCCATCACTCATGTCTGTAATTCTTTGAGCAAATCTTTGCGCACCAGTTCCTAAACCTGGGAAATCTCTTCCCCATGTAGCTACCATAGAAGCTTCAATTCTTTCTTTGGCAACGGCTGGAGCAGCTAAAGATGATGCAGCTACAGCAGCAACACCAGTCGCAGCAGCAGCCTTAAAGAATTTACGTCTTGAAGGAGTTTTACCCTTCAATAGTTTTTTTTCTTTAATCATTATTTCTCCTCTTTAAGTTAATTAACTTATGCATTTAAAGCATATATGTTTCTTAGAGTCATTTTAAAAAAGTGAGGATTTTTCACTTAATTACAATCTATGATTGTAAATTTTTATGAATTATCTTTAATTATTGAATATTTTGGCATGGTTTAACATGCTTAGATCTTCAAATTGTTTGCCTATAATTTGAACTCCTAAAGGCAAATTTTTTTCGCCTTTTAAAATTGGCAGTGAAATGCAGGGCACATGTGCAAGAGACCAAATCTTATTAAATTCTGGACTCCCAGTTGTCTTAAATCCTTTGTCAGCAATTCCACAACTACTTGGCGTTATAATTGCATCAAACCTTTCAAATATACTATCTAAGTTTTTTGAGTATGTTCTCATCGCATCTAAAGCTAAAGCATAATCTTTTGCCGAATGTTTTAGTCCGTTAATAATTGCTCTCCTAATTTCTATAGAAAGTTTTCCTTTTGAAGTTTTGTAATAATGATGGAAATTTTGAGCCATCTCTGTCTCATATATAATTGTATGACAATCAATCATATCTTCAAAATATTTAGGAGCAGTCTCAACCTTTACTATTTTTTTATTATTTAAAATAAATTTGTTAAATGATTTTTTTGAAATACTGTCAACATTTCTCCAGCGTTTGGTTTTATAAAAAACAAATTTTGATTTTTTTATTTTAATTTTTTTATTAAGAAAATTAATATTTGTTGTTGTTTCATCTGTATCGTCTCTAGCAAACAAAACTTTCGATAATAGTGCTACATCACTAATTGTTTTTCCAAATACTCCGACTTGATCTAAATTATATGATGTTTGCAAAACACCATTTCTAGAAATTAATCCATAGGTAGGTTTAAAACCAACAACTCCACAATAAGAGGCTGGCCTGATTACAGATCCACCCGTTTGAGTTCCAATTGATAATGGTGCCATATCAGATGCAATAACAGCTGCAGAGCCACTAGATGAACCTCCTGGTGTTCTTGAATAATCATGTGGGTTTTTGGTTTTTGACGGCGATAAGAAAGCTAATTCACAAGTTACAGTTTTACCCATAATTATTGCTCCAGCCTTTTTTAAGAGCTCAACAATTTTAGCATCTGAATTATTCTTTTTTTTTAATTTTATTCTTGCACCATATTTTGTTGGCATTTCAGTTGTTGAGATAATATCTTTAAGTGCTACTGGTAAACCATGCAAAACCCCTAAAGATTTTAATTTTTTTCTCTGATTATCAGATTTTTTTGCATCACTTAGGAGTTTTTTTTCATTAAAATATTCCCAAGCTTGAATATTCTTATCATATTTTTTTTTTTGATTGATATATGCTTTACAAAGTTCAACGGAAGTTAATTGTTTATTTTTAAGTTTTTTTAAAAGTTGTTGTGCTGATAAATTTAGGAGTTTCATTTATCTCTTAAACTAATTTTTCATCAGAATAAACGCAACATTTCTCTGGTGGAAAATATAAATTTAATTCTCCGTCTGGAATGGGTTTTTCTCTTTCTACTTTTGACTTAATCACTACATCACCCATTTTTCCTGTAAGGAGCTTAAAATTACCAAAGTCCTCAACTCTTGTGAGTTTAATTTTAACTGTATTACTTTTTTCTTTTTCAGCCAATTCTATGAACTCGGATCTAATTCCCAGTTTAACATTTTTATCTTTTAAATTTCCTAAATTTGAATTTGTCTTAATAGTGGTATCATTAATTTTTACTTCATGATCAGAGGATACAGTCGAATGAAAAATATTCATCGCAGGAGAGCCAATAAAATAACCGACAAAAGTTGTTTTAGGTTTTTCAAATAAATCTTTTGGCAATCCTACTTGCACGATTTCACCTTGATCCATAACAATTATATTTTCGGCAAAAGTCATAGCTTCGTTTTGATCATGAGTTACATAAACCAATGTTGTTTTATATTGTTCATTGATTTCTTTTAAGTTTCTTCGAAGTCTAAATTTTAAATCTGGGTCTATAACTGTAAGAGGTTCGTCCATTAAAACAGCAGCAACGTCTTCTCGAACTAGACCTCTGCCTAAAGAGATAAGTTGTTTTTGATCAGCCGTTAATTTTCTTGCTGGTGAGTTTAAAAATGAAGATAAATTTAAAGTATCTGAAACTGATTTTACTCTTTCTTCAATTTTTTCTTTTGTAAATTCCCTACATCTTAGTGGGAACGCTAAATTATCATAAACTGTCATTGTATTGTAAATTACTGGGAATTGGAAAACCTGGGCAATATTTCTATCTTCTGTTTTTAAATCGGTTACAGGCATTTCATCGAATAATATTTCACCTTTTGATGGCCTCACTAGTCCAGAAACAATGTTTAACATTGTAGTTTTTCCACACCCAGAAGGTCCCAAAATTGCATACCGCTTTCCATTTTCCCAAGTCATTGAAAACGGATTAAGGGCATATGTTGGTTTTGGATCCAGAGGATTATAAGTGTGAGAAATATTAGATAAATCAATTTTAGCCATTTGTTCCTCCATATGGTGATGAAACTAATTTTTCATCTTCTCTAAAAGCATAAAACTTATTTGCGTTAAAATTTATTTTTACTTTCTCATGTATTTTAAAATTCATTACTTCCTCGATTAAAGCAATTATTTTTGAGTTTCCTCTTTTTAGGTGGAGTAATGTTTCTGACCCACTAATTTCTGCTAATTCTATCTCAAATTCTTCACCATTTTCATCAAGTTTAATTTCTGAAGCTCTAATTCCAAAATTATAATCTTTATCTTCTAAATTCTTAAAATGATTTGGAATTTCTAAAGAAATATTCTCAAAATTTAAATTTTTTGAATTTTTTGAACCCTTCAGAACATTCATTGGTGGATCATTTGATATTTCTGCAACTTTTAAATTAGATGGATTTTCAAAAATTTCTTTGGCAGGCCCTTTTTGTAATACCTTCCCTTCATCTAAAACAATTACTTCTCCATTTAGTTCCATTACTTCTTGGGGATCTGTTGTTGAATAAATTAAAATTGTATCTTGGGACAGTCCTTCTGAGAAAATTCTTTTAAATTCTTCTCTTAACTGCTCTCTAAGTTTATAATCTAAATTAACTAACGGTTCATCTAGCAACAAAATTTTTGCTTTTTTTGCAAGTGATCTTGCAAGCGCAACTCTTTGTTGCTGTCCGCCAGATAATTCCTGAATTTTTCTATTTTCAAATCCAACCAATCCAACAGTTTTTAGAGCTTCATCTACATCTTTTTTTATTTGCTCTGGACTTAATTTTCTTTGTTCTAATGGAAAAGTTATGTTTTCATAGACATTTAAATGAGGGTAATTAATAAATTGTTGATAGACCATAGCAACATTTCTTTCCCAAACTGGTATTTTAATAAAGTCTTTTTCCTCAAAAGAAATTGAACCTTGATCTGGATTTAATAATCCTGCAATTGTTTTTAAAAGAGTCGTTTTGCCAGATAAAGTTCTGCCTAAAATGGTATACAAATTACCTTTTTTAAAATTAAACGAGACATCGTTTAAATGAAATTGCTCATCGGGTTTATAAGTAATTTTCTCTCCAATTAAATTCATTATTTTAATGCTCCTGATAAATTTCCTTTTGATAGATATCTCTCAACTATAAATGCAACGATTATTAATGGTGCAACTGAGACTAAAGCTGATGCCGAAAGGCTCCACCATGGTGTTATTGATGAATTAAGTGCAACAACTTTTACAGGTAACAATTGTACTTCAGTAAATGTTAAAATAAATGCAAAAAAGAAATCTATCCATCCAAAAATAATACAAAACATTCCTGCAACAATTAAACCAGGTATTGAATTTGGTAAAACAACTTTATAGAAAGCTTGATAAGGATTACACCCATCAATTAATGCAGTCTCATCTAATTCTTTTGGAACTCTATTAAAAAAATCTACCATAATCCAAACAGCAATCGGCATTAATAAAACAATATATACGACCACTAGACCTAATAAACTATCAAGCAATCCTATTGTGCTAAGAAAAATAAAGAAAGGGATTGATAATACAATTGGAGGCATGATTCTTTGTGAGATGAAGAAAAAAGTAATATCGTTGTTTCTTACAAATCCGGCTTTAAAAGTAAATCTTGAAAGAGCATAAGCAGCAAGTGTACCAAGAACAATACTTATTAAACTAGCAGTACAAGTTACAAAAATACTATTAAAATAAGGCTCGACAATATCTACTCCACCTTTAGCTGGAGACTTAATTAAAACTCTCCAACCCTCCAGTGTTGGTTCGAAATCTAACCAAGGTATATAAGTTACTTTACTATTTACAGATTGGAAGTCTTTAAAAGATGTTGATACAGCCCATAGAAACGGCGCAACAACAAATACAGTCCAAAATGTAATAAAGAAATATTTAAGAAAAGTGTAAAGTTTGCTCATAGTTATTCTTTGATCATTAATTTGGTTAAAACTTTAGCTATTATAGTTAAACTGATAATCATTATGACAAGATAAGTGAAAGATAAGGTTGCTGCATAACCCATCTGAAATTCTCTTAATCCTTTAATATAAATATAAAAACTTGACGTCTCAGTTGCAGTTCCTGGTCCTCCTGAAGTCAAAACAAATACTGTATCCATTATTTTTGAAGCCTCGATAAGTCTTATTATTATTGCTCCAATTGATATTGGAGCCATCAAAGGAAAAGTTACATAAACAAATTTTCTAAATGGACTTGCTCCATCTATAGCGGCTGCCAAAAATGGTTCTTTTGGAAGTGACAAAAGTCCAGCTAGTAATAGTAAAAACATAAACGGTGTCCATTGCCAAACTTCAACAATTATAACAGTAAACTTTGCAATAACTGGATCACTCAACCATAAAATAGGTTTTACTCCTAATCCACCTAACAAATCATTTACAGGACCTAGTGACTCATGAAAAAATGTTCTCCAAATAACTGTCATTATTACTGGAGTTGTCATCATTGGTACTAGAAAAATTACTCTAAAAAATCTTTTAAATTTTATTTCTCTCCAAACCATCATCGCTAAAGCAAATCCGATAACATATTGAAGAATAACCGTAGTTACTGATAAAAAACTTAGCCTAAAAAAAGACTCCCAAAACCTCGGGTCATCAGTAAATAACCTTATGTAATTCGTAATGCCTATGAAGTTCATTTCTGGTGTATAACTATTCCATCCAGAAAGACTTAATCTAATAGTAAAAATAATTGGAAAAATTAAAATTCCAATAAGTACAAACAATCCTGGGAATAAAAAAACAAACTTGTGTTTAAAATTCATAATTTTTTTTTTTGGATTATTTTAAAATGTGGCCGTTAAAAAACGGCCACAAGTTTACAAAATTATTGCTTATTATCTTCCATTGCTACACCAACAGCATAGGCTTTTCTTACGTTATCTTTTCCTACTCTGTTAAGTATATCTTCCCACTGTTTAGCAGCTTCGTCTAAAGCAGCTTGTGGAGATAATTGACCAGCTAATGCTTTTGCAGCAGCAGTAGCCAATGCAGCATTAAACTCAAAAGTTCCAGGAACTCTTAATGGAAATACTCTATTTTTACTTTGTTCCATTTGTGCAAGAGTATCAACATATGATTGAGCAATATCTTTATCCCAACCAATTTGTGTCCATACATCAACTTTAAAGTCATCATTTCTAAATGGGTTTACACCAAATCTACCAATTCCAATATCTGCTTGGTGGTTAGCTTCGTTAGCGAAGAAACATAGGTAATCGAAAGCCATTTCTTTCTCTTTACTTTTCTTAGCTACTCCAACTGCCCATCCCCATACAAAGAAAGGAGCTTGGTTAAAGCCTTCATCCCAAGAGTTAGTTTTTCTATTCCAAACTTTCATTGCTCCTGGTAACTGTGCAGCACCAACTTTATTGTTTATTGGACTATCTGGTTGCATAGCAGCAACAAATGCATCATCCCATGAAAAACTAAACAAAGTTTGTCCTCCACCAAATGATCCAATTTCATCACCTAAACCAAAATTTATTCCTCCTGGAGGAACATATTTAGTTGCCTCAACCCAGTCAGTTAAAGCTTCAACAAAACCTGGATTGTTAATTAGTGGTTTCATAGTTTCTAAATCAAAGAAAAAACCACCAGGTGTTTTAGGATTTTTTGAGTAAGCAGCAGATCTTGAATAGAAAGCAGCATACATCAGGTCATCTTTTTTCATAACTTCTGCTGATCCATATTCTTTCTCGCCATCACCATCCCAATCCCATCCATTGAAATAAGCGGCCATTTCTCCATATTCTTTCCAAGTTGTTGGTACCTTTAACTCTTTACCAGTAGCTTCCTTATATTGCTTTTGGTACTCAGGATTATCAATTACATCTTTTCTATATTTTAGATAATGTCTGTCTCCATCAACTGGAAACTGATACATAACACCATCCCAAGATGCTACACCAATGTGAGACGGGGTAACGTCTTTCATTTGTTTCATCTCAACGTATTTCTTTGGAACTGGCTCTAAGTATCTTCTCCAATCGTTAATGAAGTTTGAAAATCCAAAAACGATGTCATATGGAGCTTGTCCAGCTTGAAATGGTACCATTGCTTTCGCATATAAGTCACCTGCTGGTGTATGAGTAACATCAACTTTTGCTCCAGTAAGTTTAGCGAACTGCTCAGCATGTAGAGCTGTTGGCTCTCCCATGACTGGTACAGCATGTGTATTAATCTTAAGCGTCTTGCCTTTATAGTTTTTCTTAGACATAGACTCGTAAGAACAATCACCAGGAATATCCCCAGTTGCTTTGATATGTGGAAACTGATCACTCCACTTATCAGCATACGCAACAGGACTAAATACCAACAAAGCTGATATTAGAGCGGTTACGCAAGTTTTTATTGTCTTCATCTTTTTTCCTCTCTTTGTTGTTAATTATGGAACTAACACTGCACGACCTTTAATCTTACCATCATTTAAATCATGTAGTGCTTTATTAGCTTCTTCAAGTTTGTATTCTTTCATTGAAAGTTTTACTAAACCTTTATCTGCTAGTTCCATTAATTCATATAATTCAGCCCATGTACCTACTAAGCTTCCAACTATACTTTTTTCTTGATCGATCATATCAATCGCCAAAACTCTTATTTCTTCTCCGTAACCTACAATATAGAAAGTCCCAGTTGCTTTGGTCATTTTAATTCCCATTGGCGTAGAACCTTTTTCACCAACAAAATCTATAACAGCCTCTGCACCTTTTCCTTTTGTAAGTTCTTTTACTTTTTCAATTTCATTACCATCTATTAAAACTCCATGGTCAGCTCCTAATTCCATTGCATGTTCTAAAGGCGCTTTTGCTTTTTCAACAACAATAATATTTGCGGCACACATTGCTTTCATACATTGAATTGCTATATGTCCTAATCCACCAGCACCTATGATTACACAATTTTCACCTGGCAGAAGGTGTCTAGTAGCTTTTTTTACAACTCTGTAAGCAGTTAAACCTGCGTCTGAAAATGGCGCAACGTCTATTGGACCTAAAACTTTTGGAATTTTTATTAGATTTCTTACGCTAGTTTGAAGTAATTCAGAATATCCCCCGTGTTTTACATTCAAACCTGCAAAAATTGGATCTTCAGCATGCATATCGTTTCCTCTTCTACAATCTAAGCATGTTCCTCCTGTGCCAGAAACTTTAGGGTGTAAAATTACTGCATCACCTTTTTTAAATCCCGTAACATCTTTACCAACTTCCTCTATCCATCCAGCGTTCTCATGTCCCATTACCATCGGCAACAGATCGTTATTTTGATCTGTAATGTGCTTCCAAACTCCTTCAATTATATGCAAATCAGTTCTACAAACACCTGCAGCTCCAATTTTAACAATGACATCACTTGCTTTCTCAATTTTAGGATTTGGTAACTCTTCACCTGTGACCCAAACATCCGCTTTCATTTCTGGGTCGTACTTATGTAAAACCTGTGCTTTCATTATTTTCCTCTCTAAATTTATTTTTTATAAATAAATTTTAAATTGAAATAAAAAATATGTCTAGAAAGTTAGAATAATTTTAATTACCAATTACAACTTGAGATTGTTAATTAACTTTATTTTTGCATCCGCCTGTTTTGAAAAACTCATCAATATTATCTATAGCTAGATTAGCCATTGCGGTTCTAGTTTCTTTAGTTGCGCTGCCTAAATGAGGAAGAATAAAAGCACTTTTGTGTTTAAGATATCCTGGATTTAAATTTGGTTCATTTTTGTATACATCTAGCCCAACTGCATAAACTTTTCTTCTTTCCAAAGCATCTATTAAAGCTTCATCTTCAATAATATCTCCTCTTGCAACATTGGTCACGACTGCACCTTTTGGTAATAGTTCTAGTGTATCTTTATTGATTAAATTTATTGTCTCTTTAGATGCAGGACAACATACCGAAAGGACATCAGAGACTTTCATCAAATCATTTAAGTTGTCGTGGTAAGTTGCACCTTGTTCTTTTTCTTCGCTTAATTTTGAACGATTGTGATAATGAATTACCATACCTAAAGATTTAGCAATTTTAGCTATTTTTTGACCAATTCTACCCATGCCAAGTATTCCAAGTCTAGTGCCTGTTAATTGTTTACCAATCAACATATCTGCTGACCAAACCCAGCCACCTTCTCTTGCTTTTTCAATTCCTTCAGATGCTCTTCTGCATGCACCTAATATCAACAAAACCCCAATTTCAGCAGTGGCATCAGTTAACACATCTGGCGTGTTTGTAACTGCGATCCCTCTTTTCTTTGCGGTTTCTAAATCTATATTTCCAAAACCTACAGCAAAATTTGATATTATTTTAACACTATCAGGTAATTGATTAATTGTTTCTGCATCTAGCTTATCTGTCAAAGCCGATAAAATACCATCACAGCCTGTACTCATCTCTATTAACTTCTTTTGAGAGTAGAGTTCATCATTTAAATTAAAGTTAGCATCAAATAATTCTTTAGCTTTATCCTCACAAGATCTTAAAAGCCTTCTTGTGATTAAAATTTTTTTCATTTTATTTTGGATTAATTTAGATCAAAAACCTTACCAGGATTCATGATGTTGTTTACATCAATGCTTCTTTTAATAGCTTTCATTACTGGCAAATTGTCTGGGTGCTCTCTTAATAAGTAATGTTTTTTTTGAAGACCAATTCCATGTTCTCCTGTAATTGTTCCCTCTAACTCTAAAGCTTTGTTAATTAGATCATCGCTATACTGTCTAATTTTTTTTTGTTTTTCTTCATCATCAGGATCATACAATATTATGGAGTGAAAATTTCCATCTCCAACATGACCAACCATTGGTGCTGTTAGACCTAACTTTTTAACTTCTTTTTCTGCCCATGAAATACACTCAACTAACTTTGAAATTGGTACGCAAACATCTGTAGAATATACTTTCATATCATGACCTAAAGCTTTTACTGAATAGTAAACGTCATGTCTTGCTTTCCATAATATTTTTTGTTCTTCAGGAGAAGATGCCCATTGAAAATCACTTCCACCATTATTTTTTGATAATTCTTCAACAACTTTAATAGACTCATTATTCGATAGCTCACTACCATGAAATTCAAAGAATAAAGTTGGTGATGCTTTGATGTTTTCTAGCTTTGAATATTTAATGCTAATTTCCATTTGGTCTTTGTTTAACATTTCAATTCTTGCAATTGGAACACCATACTGAATAACTTCCTGCGCTGTCTTTACTGCTGAGTCTAAATCTGGAAAATAGCAAACTGCACTCATTATGCTTTCAGGTATTGGTGATAGTCTTAATTGAACTTCTGTAATAATTCCTAATGTTCCCTCAGATCCAATAAATAAATTAGTTAAATTATATCCCGCAGAAGTTTTTTTAGTTCTTGCACCGGTTTTAATTATGTCTCCATTTGGTAAAACAACTGTTAAACCAGAAATAACTGTTCTCATTGTTCCATATTTAACTGCCATGGTTCCTGAAGCTGAAGTAGATGCCATTCCACCGAGTGCAGCATCTGCACCAGGGTCTATTGGAAAAAATACACCATCTTCTCTTAAATATTCATTTAATTGCTTTCTTGTTACATTTGCTTGTACTCTGCAATCAAAATCCTCAGCATTTACACTTAAAACTTTATTCATTTTTTCTAGAGAAATTGTAATACCATTTTGATTTCCAACAACATGACCTTCAAGAGATGTGCCAGTTCCAAACGGAACAACAGGAATTTTATGCTCGTTACAAATTTTTAGAATTTTTGAAACTTCTTCATTAGTTTCTGGAAATACAACTGCCTTCGATAATATTGGATTATAAGTATCTTCTCCTCTTGCATAATTTGCACGAGTAGACTCAGAAGTAGAAAATCTCCCGTTAAATATCTTTTTTAATTCTGCTTGGACAGTTTCGTTCATTCTTTAATAATACAAAAATATTAATTAAAAATACAGTTTATTTAGAAAGCATCTTGCCTATATTTTCTAAGGCTTGCATTATATTATCTCTAGATGCGGCAAAACTAAATCTAACGTAATCATTACAAGTTTTACCGAATGCAGTACCAGGAACAATTGCAACACCTGCTTCATGCATAGCTTTTTTACAAAACTCAGATCCATTCATACCAGTCCCTTTTATATTTGGAAAAGCATAGAAAGCTCCTCCAGGCAAACTACACTCAACTCCTGGTAAATCATTTAATCCTTTATGAATTAAATTTCTTCTTAATGTAAATTTATCTAACATATCTTTAATTGAGTCTTCAGGACCATCTAATGCAGCTATACCAGCATATTGTGCTGCTGCATTTACACACGATACACTATTAATCAAAAGTTTGTTTACATGTTCAACCAAATGCTCTGGCCAGTAACTCCAACCAAGTCTCCATCCAGTCATAGAATAAGCTTTACTCCAACCTTCAAGAACAATTAATCTATCTCTTAAGTTAGGATAGTTAAAGAAAGTTGGCATTTCTTTATAATCAAAAATTTGTCTACTATAAATTTCATCACTTAAAATTGTGACCTGCGGATGTTTTTCTAATTCTTTTGCTAAGTAGTCAATTGCAGGTTTTTCAACAAAGCTTCCAGTTGGGTTGTTTGGATTTATTAGAATTAAAAGTCTAGTTTTGTCAGTTATTAAAGACAGAATTTTGTCTGGATCAAATTTTAAATCTTTATCCTCAGTTAAATCATAAGGAACAGCTTTTGCTCCAGAGTAATTAATCATTGACTCATAAATTGGAAAGGCTGGAGTAGGATGAATTATTTCAGCACCTGGTTCACCATAACAAGTAATTGCATAATACATTGTAGGTTTACCACCTGGCATTATTAAAACTCTATTTGGATCAATATCAGCTTTGTAAAGTCTCTTGACCCATCTTGCGACAGCTTCTCGACATTCTGGAATTCCATTTGATAAAACATAACCATGATGACCGTCATCTAGAGCTTTTTTTGCAGCTTCAACAACATGTTTTGGAGTTTTAAAGTCAGGTTGTCCTAGACCTAAATGGATCATAGGTTTACCTTGTGCTTCTAATTTTTTTGCTTCTGCCAGAACAGAAAATGCACTTTCAGTTCCTAAGCGATCTAATGCTTTTGCTAATTCAATCATAATTTTTCGTCGACAAACTAACTGAAAAGCAACTTCATGTCTATTTATTTAAAGTGAAAATAATAATAAAAATTATTTATAAAAAATATTTAATTTCGGTAAATTATCTTTGATCTATCTAACTCTTTTACACTTTTGCAGCCCATAAGGATCATATTTCTTCTTATTTCATCTTGCATATTTTGAAGCAGCCTCTCTACTCCTTGCTGACCACCTGCTCCTAAACTGAACAAAAAAGCTTTACCAAAACTGCAAGCGGTAGCACCTGCAGCTAAAGCCTTGAGAACATGAGTTCCCCGTCTAACACCTCCATCTAAAATTATCTCAATTTTATCACCCACAGCATCTGAAATAGCCTTTAGTTGATCAAAAGGAGTTCTAGATCCATCAAGTTGTCTTCCTCCATGGTTTGATATTATTATTGCTGTACAACCAATATCAACTGCTCTCTTTGCATCCTCTACAGACATTACACCCTTCAAGGCAAAAGGTCCGTCCCACTTTTTTATACAGTATTCTGCATCTTCCCAATTCATTTGTGGATCATACTGTTCATTAACATAGTCTATTACGGATTTTGTAATGTTAGTTCCCTTGTCAGTTTTGTGTTTAATATTTGCAAGTTCAAATTTCTTATTCGTAAAATATCTGAATAGCCATCCTGGTCTCATCGCAAAATTCATTATACTTTCTAATGTGAATTTAGGAGGAGTTGTAAAACCAGTTCTGTGATCTCTTTCTCTATTTCCCGCAACCAAAGTATCAACAGTTAAACATAAACCATCAAAGTTTGCTCTTTTACACCTATCAATCAAATCATCGGTAAATGATTTATCTTTATGAATATAAAGTTGAAATAATTTTGGTCCACTTGATATGTTAGCAATTTCTTCAATTGAAAATGATGCCATTGTCGACATGCTATACATTGTACCAAATTTTTCTGCAGCTCTAGCTGAAGCTTTATCTCCATCAGGATGATATAAACTTTGCATAGCAGTAGGAGATAAAAAAATTGGCATATCTATTTTTCTACCAAAAACTGTAGTTGATATATCTGGTTCTCCTACGCTTCTAAGAATATTTGGGATTAAATCACAATCGTCAAATGAATTTGTATTTCTTTTTAAAGTGGTTTCATCGTCTGCACCACCATCAATGTAATGAAAAATAGGAGCTGGTAATTTTTTTTTAGCTAACTTTCTAAAATCCTCAAAATTGTAACAACTTTTCAAGCTCATGCATTTCGGAATCTTAAATTATTTCGATTAAGATCACTGATCTTTGTGCAGCCCATTAATTTCATGTCTCTTACTAATTCAGTTTTATATAAGTTAAGTGCTCTCTCAACACCTTCTTGACCTGCTGCAGCTAAAGCATAAAGATATAATCTTCCACCAGCACAAGCTTTTGCACCCATAGATAAAGCTTTTAACATATGAGTTCCTCTTTGAAATCCACCTTCACAAATAACATCTAACTTATCGCCAACTGCATCAACAATTTCAGCTAATTGATCGAAAGGTGATCTAGATCCATCAAGCTGTCTTCCTCCATGATTTGATACCATTATACCAGTGCATCCAATATCAACAGCTCTTTTAGCATCTTCAACACTCATAACTCCCTTAAGCGCAAAATGGCCACCCCACTGAGAGCACAATTTTTCAGCGTCGTCCCAGTTCATAGATTGATCCAACATAGTAGAAAAATAATTACCAATTGAAGTATTTGTGTCAGTTCCTTCTTTAACGAAATCTTGAAGATGTGGTAGTTCAAATTTTCCTTTGGTTAAATAATTTATTCCCCACATTGGTTTTGTGGCAAAACTAAACAAACTCGAAAGTGTTAATTTTGGAGGTGATGTAAATCCAGTTCTTAAATCTCTTTCACGATTTCCTCCTGTTATTGTATCAACAGTTAAAGCCATCACATCAAATTTTGCTGCTTTTGCTCTTTCTAAACAAGAGTCATTTAATCCTCTGTCTTTATGGAAATAAAATTGAAACATTTTTGGTGTGTCTATTAAAGATGAAATTTCCTCAACACTAACTGTAGCCAATGCCGAAACGCCAAACATCGTATTAAACTTCTTTGCAGCTTTTCCAACTGCTCTTTCTCCTTCGTAGTGAAATAGCCTCTGCAAAGCTGTTGGGGAACAATAAAAAGGTAAATCTAGTTTTTTTCCAAAAATAGTTGTCGATAAATCCACATTTTCAACGCCTCTTAAAACATTTGGAACTAAGTCAACATCATTAAATGCACTACTATTTCTTGCATAAGTTATTTCATCATCTGCAGCACCATCAATATAGTGAAATATTGGGGAAGGAAGTTTTTTTTTTGCAAGTTTCCTAAAATCGTAAAAATTGTGACAATCTTTTAAATTCATAAATTATTTACTTTTGTTTTCTTACACTAAGTAGAAAACTATCTGAACCTGGATTTTTATATCCAATGTCTGCATTTGAGATATGATTATAGGTAAATCCATATATAAAATCGTTTTTACTTAAATAATTAAATTCAAGTTCACTTTTAAAATTTAATGGGAAACCCATATTTTTACCCTGATCCATTTCTCCATATAATCCTACGCTAAAGCTTGGAGAAATATTAATATTGTTAGATAAATCAAAAGTTGTTTGATAACCAGTTGAGATGTATATTGCATACTCGTCTCTATCATCACCGTTGTCTTTATAACTGTAAAAATTATTTTTATCACCCATTATCATCAAATCATATATTTTATTAACAGCCCCAATGTAAGGTAGATCTGTTTGTTTGTTATGTACAACTTTTCTATTAACAGCCAACATATCCGTTGGATGTTTATAATCGAATATACCAATTTTATAATAAACTTCTTTATCTAAGGAATTTTTTGAATATTTTGTTTTCTCATCTGCATTGGCTAGAAGACTTTTAAATACAAAAAATATTAGTACTATAAGTAGATTTTTCATAATTAATTTATATTACTTTATAGATACTTTTCTAATAATTAAAAGACCGCCAAAAACAAATAAAATCAAAGGTAATAACCAAAGTAAAAAAGTATTCTTATTTAATTCTGGATCATAAACTATCCATTCTCCATATTTATTTTTTAAATAATTATATATCTCTTCTTGTTCTTCACCTTCCTCAATTTTATTTTTCACAACAAGCTTCATGCTTAAAGCAAAATCTGACTGAGAGTCATAAACTGATTGACCTTGGCATATCAAACACCTTAAGTTTTTTGTAATTTGATCTACTTTGGTATTTATTTCGTTAGCATAGGAAAAATTAAAACTAAAATATAGCAGCAATATTAATTTTAAAATTTTAGGCATTTTTTTCTAATAAATTTTTTATTTCTATTAAATTTTCACTTGTCAATGGACCAATATACTTTTTTATTATCTCATTTGTTTTACCACTTATAATAAAAGTTTCAGGAACACCAATAGCTCCAAATTCTATTGATTTTGTTCCATCATTATCGGTAATAACTTCTGAATAAGGATTTCCAAGTGAGCTTAAAAAATTTTTTGCATTTTTTGGACTGTCTTTATAATTAATTCCAATTATATTTATGTTCATATCTTTTAATTTCATTAAAAACTGATGCTCTTGTCTACATGGTGCACACCAAGATGCCCAAATATTTACTACAGAAGGACTATTTTTACCAAATAAGTCTGAAATATTAATTATTTCATCAGAAAATAGTTTTTTTGCATTAAGTGAAAAATCTATTTTACTTTTTAATTTCTCGTTAGAGTAATCTTTCGATACGTTCAATCCCTTGAGCAAGATTATAAAAATTATTATTAATGTTAGTAGTAATCCTAAAAATTTAATTTTTTTGCTCATTTTTTCTAATGACACTTAATAAACCACCAAAACCAATAAATATAGTTGAGATCCATATCCAAATCATTAAGGGTTTATATTGATATCTTACATTATAATAACCATCGTCTTTTAAAATATTAAATACTAAAAAATTATCTGAAAATAATGTTGTCTTAATATCCGCTTCACTCGTAATAGTTAAAGGCTGTTGGTAAATTCGAACCTCTGGGTATAAAGCAAAAGAGGAATTTTTATTTGTAACTTCAAAACTAGCTTTAAGAGATTTATAATTGTCCACATCTGTAACATTAACTTCTTTTAATTTTACAACTTTTTCATTGAATATTCTTTCATCTCCTACTTTCATATTTGAATTGAATTCATTAGAAAAAAGGCCATTCAATAAGATACTAGTAATTAATAAACTAAAACCAAAATGTGAAATTTTTTGGCTAATCGAGGATTTACTAACAAAAAAATCCTTAATTGTTACTAATAAAAGATAGATGCTCAAAACTATCAGAGGAATAGACAACAGAAACGAATTTTCGGTTTTCGTTAAAATGACATATGAAATAAGTAGTGAAACTAAAAAAATAATTAAAATATTATAGTTAAACTTTTTTAATTTATCTTTAATCCATTTCAAACTTGGGCCAAAGCTCATGAATATTAAAAAAGGAATTAAGAAGGGTATTAAAAGATTATGATAAAAAGGTGGACCAACAGAAATTTTTGAACCATTTAAAACTTCAAGAAAAATTGGATAAATTGTACCAACAAGAACAACAGATAAAAAAAACATCATAAACCAGTTATTCACTAATATTGCAGTCTCTTTACTTAAAATAAAATTCTCTTTTGCTGTGTTTGATATTTTATTCTGATTAAAAAAGAAAATTAATATAGACATCAAAATTAGGATAAAGAGAAAACTTAATATATATAGCCCTCTTGATGGATCGTTTGCAAAAGTGTGAATTGAATTTAAAATTCCAGACCTAACAAGAAAAGTGCCACTCATACTCAGTGAGAAAGTTGTAATTGACAAAATAATAGTCCACTCTTTAAACGAATTTCTTTTCTGTAATACAATTACAGTATGCAGTAGCGCTGTTAAGCAAAACCATGGCATTAATGAAACATTTTCTACAGGATCCCAAAACCAAAAACCTCCCCAGCCCAGCTCATAATATGCCCATATAGATCCTAGCAAAATACCGATTGTTAAAAATACCCAAGATACCAAAACCCACTTTTTAATATGTCTTGCCCAGTTATCTCCAATATTTCCGCTAATCATTGCGGCAAGTGAAGCTGAAAAGATTATAGATGTTCCAACATAACCTAAATATAAAATTGGAGGATGAATAGCTAAAGCAGGGTCTTGTAAAATAGGGTTCAAACCTAATCCCTCGCTAGGAATTGGATATAGCGTTTTGAATGGGTTGGAAGTTAATAAAATAAAAACTAGAAAACCTGAAATAATAATTTGTTGAAATAGTATCGTTAGAAGTTTGTATTTAGCATCTTGTGATCTTGAATTTAATAAAAAAATAAATAGAAAAATTGAAAGAACTAATAACCACAATAATAAACTTCCCTCATGATTTCCCCAAGTACCTGAAACTTTATAAAATAAGGGTTTTAAAGTATGAGAATTATTAAAAACAGTTTCATTACTAAAATCTGAAATTACAAAAGCTGCAACTAGACTAAAAAAACTTACTGTAATCATTATAGTTTGTATTGAAGTAATTAAAATAAAGTTTTTATCTAAATATTTATTTTCTGAATTTGCATCCAAGTATGACTTAAAAATTAAATAAACAGATGCAATTAAAGCAATATATAAAGAATAATTTCCTAAATAATTAGACATACAAATTAATTATTTTTCATAGCTTCGCTGACTTCAGGAGGCATATAATTTTCATCATGTTTTGCTAAAATCTTGTCAGCATTTAGAAAACTTTTATCCTTTAAGAAACCTTCAGCAACTACACCCTTACCCTCTTCAAACAGATTGGGTACCGATCCGTTAAAGTTGACTAATAATTCATTTTTGAAATCCGTAATTACGAAAAAAATTTCTTTATCGTTTATTTTAATAGAATTTTTTTTCACCATTCCACCAACTCTTATTTTTTGAGCATTTTTGATTTCATTAAGATTTTTAATGTCTGTTGGAGACTTAAAATAGACTACGTTTTCCTCAAGAGATTTAACCACCAAAAAAATTGTGAGAACTAATGAAATTAAAATTAAAAAAATAAAAAGAGCTCTAAATTTAACTTTTTTTCCGTACATGTGAATTTTAGTTAAACTTTAGATGTGGAAGTGTTTGCTAATATCTCTCTGTACGTTTTTTGCTTAGCTACTGATGCAAGTTTCTTTTCATCTAGTGATTTATAATTTTCCTCAAATTTCTTTTTCTCTTTAATTAAATTTAATTTTACTATCGCGTACAAGAAGCTAAAAGAAAATAGAGTAAATATAAATGATGACCAAACGTATACACCGTATCCATTCATATTTAGTAGTTCACTAATCATAATCTATTAAGACCTTTATTTTTAATCTTTAACAGTTCTGTATTATATTTCATTAAAAATATCAAAAGTGAAAATAGAGCAAATGCCGCAGTCATTATAGCTAATGGTGTCAACATTGAAGAATGAATTGTTGTTTCTTCCAAAATTTTTACTGACGCAGGTTGGTGTAAAGTATTCCACCATTCTACTGAAAATTTTATAACTGGAATGTTTATAAGACCAATAATTGCTATTATTGAGCTAACTTTTTCTGCTTTACTAGTGTCTGTCGTAATCTTCCAAGAAGTAATGAACAATAAATAAAAAATTGAAAGTAAGAGCATTGAAGTTATTCTTGCATCCCAAGCCCACCAAGTTCCCCAGGTTGGTTTTCCCCAAATTGATCCTGTAACTAAAGCGATTATGCTAAAAACAAAACCAGAAGGTGCTAAACTTTTTGTTATTAAAGAGAAATTTTTATTTTTAAAAACAAAAACTCCAAAAGAAAGAATGGAAATAAATGAAAATATTCCGAGTGATATCCAAGCTGATGGAACATGGACATACATAATCCTAACTGAGTCACTCTGCTTATAATCCTCGGGAGAAAGAACTAAAGCTTCAACTAATCCAAGTAACAATACAATTATAAATAGCGCAAATACAAACTTTTGTATTTTATTAATAATCTTTAAAGTATTATTTGGATTGAAATAATTAATCATAATTTTTTATAACACATAAATTTTAGATTAAAATTGTTCAAAATTTTCTGACCAAGAATACAGAGGGAGATAGAGGAAAAACAGTACTCTTGATCAGAATTAAATATTTTATAACAAACAGATATGACAGAGATTTGGGACAATTGTGTTTAAATATTGGCTATTAGTTAATTTGAAGGCTTGAAGTAGCTTGATCCACGCTTACCTGAAAAAATTTCATTAATTAGAGGGTGTTTAATAGGCTCTTCAGAGTCATCAAATAATAGATTTTGCTCAGACACATAAGCCTCGTAAGTAATTTCGTCATTCTCTGCTAGTAAATGATAAAATGGCTGATCCTTTCTAGGTCTCACGTTTTTTGGAATCGATTGATACCACTCCTCTGAGTTATTAAATTCAAAGTCAACATCGTAAATCACACCTCTAAAATCGAAGTGTCTATGCTTTACAACGTCTCCAATTGAAAATTTAGCTTTTTGAGTACTCACGATATTAAATATGGATATTTGATGAAAAAAATCAATAAAAAAAATATAAATGTTTTATTAATCTGTTAATATGTAGCAGTGAATAAATCACTTCTAAAATTCATTACAGACGTTGGGCCTTTAGCTATTTTTTTCTTCTTTTATTATAACAGTGATAAAAATTTAAAAGTTGCAATACCACCTCTAATTGTCGCAACAATAATTTCTGTTCTCTTGGTTTGGATACTGGAAAAAAAAGTTCCGATGGTTCCTTTGTTAGGAGGAATTTTAATTACTCTATTTGGAGGTTTAACAATTTATTTTGATAATCCAATTTTTATTTATATGAAACCCACTATTATAAATATTTTATTTGCCTTAGCTTTATTCTTTGGAAAATACTTCACCAATGAACCAGTTTTAAAATTAATACTTGGAAAAACACTGCCAATGTCTGATGAAGGTTGGAAAATTTTGAATAACAGATGGACTTATTTTTTTATTTTTTTAGCTATATTAAATGAATTTGTTTGGAGAACTCAAACAGAAGAATTTTGGGTTAACTTTAAAGTTTGGGGAATGCTACCAATTACATTCATCTTTACAGCATCACAAGTTGGGTTGATTAATAAACACAAATTAAATGAGTAATTTAAAATTAGTAATAAATAATTCAAATAAAGAACAAAACCAAAGGTATTTTTTTGAAAAAAAAGAACTAAAAATTATACTAGACCTATATGCTAAAATGGTATCTGAAGGATCTTGGAAAGACTATGGCCTCTCAATATCAAGTAAAAGAGTAAGTTTTAGTATTTTTAAAAATGCAGCAGAAAAAGCTATATACAACATTAGTAAAAATTTTAAACCTTCTAGTAAGAATTTGAAATATTTAATAACTGATAGAAATGGTAAAATTTTAAATAATGCTTATGATTTAGAAATACTTCTAAAAAAAACAAATTGGAAAAAACTATAGTTTTTGATTATCTTCTTTGACCAAACAATCTTAAAAGCATTATAAATAAATTTATAAAATCTAAGTATAATGTTAAAGCTCCCATAACAGCTTTCTTGCCAATCACTTCACCTGAGTCTGAAGCTACGTACATATTCTTAATTTTTTGTGTATCGTATGCAGTTAATCCAACGAATATAAGAACTCCAATGATTGAAATAGCAAAGTACATCATTGACGATTTTAAGAAAATATTTACTAAAGATGCGATTATAATACCGATCAAACCCATCATTAAGAATGATCCAAATTTTGTGAGGTCTCTTTTAGTTGTGTAACCATATATACTCATAGCTCCAAATGTTGCTGAAGATATGAAAAATACTCTCGTCACACTAAGTCCTGTATAAACTAATAAAATTGATGATAGTGACAAACCCATCAAGGCTGCAAAAATCCAAAAAGTAGTTTGAGCTTTTGAAGAACTCATTTTATTTATCCCAAAACTCATATAAAAAACAATTCCGAGAGGAGCTAACATAACCACCCATTTCAATCCTGATAGATAAATTGCATTTCCGAACTCAGTTAAAGCAACTATTGATCCACTTGCATCTGTAACTACTGACATTTTAAAAGATAGCAATGCAATAATTCCCGTTAGCAAAACTCCAGTTGCCATGTAGTTGTAAACTTTAAGCATGTAAGCTCTAAGGCCTTCGTCCATCGCAACAGCTTTTTTTGCTGTCGTTGATCTATTTAAGATATTGTCTCTATTGAATTCCATAATTAAATATATAGTAATAAATTTAAAATTTTTCAAGCAGTCAAAATATAGGTAACAAATACTTAATATTTAATGAATTATAAAAAATTAGGAACAACTGATATAAATATTAGCACAATTTGTCTCGGCACCATGACTTGGGGTGAACAAAATAGCCAAGAAGAGGCCTTCGAACAAATGGATTTCTCACTAGAAAATGGGGTTAATTTTTGGGATACAGCAGAACTTTATGCGGTACCTCCTAAAGCTGAAACTTTTGGTCATACAGAGACGATCATTGGAAATTGGTTTGAAAAAACAAAAAAAAGAAAAGATGTGATACTTGCAACTAAAGTTTGTGGTCCTGCAAGAGATTATATTAGAAATGGTGAAAATAGTTTTGTAGGGAAGAATCTCGAAACTGCACTTCATAACAGTCTTAAAAGACTTAAAACTGACTATATAGATTTATATCAGCTTCATTGGCCAGAAAGAAATGTAAACAATTTTGGAAGACTTGGTTATGTGCATAAAGAAAATGAATGGAATAAATTCGAAGACGTGTTGGTTGAGTTACAAAAGTATATTGAGCAAGGTAAAATTAGACATGTAGGTTTATCCAATGAAACTCCTTGGGGTGTTATGAATTATCTCAAACTCTCAAAGCAAAAGAGTTTGCCAAGAATGATGTCCATACAAAATCCCTATAGTTTATTAAATAGGTCATATGAAGTTGGATTAGCTGAGGTGTCTATAAGAGAAAATATTGGCTGTTTATCTTATTCTCCTTTAGCCAGTGGTTTTTTAAGTGGTAAATATAGAAATAAGCAATTTCCAAAAGGATCTCGGATGGAAAGAGATTGGGATTTTTGGACAAGATATCGAAAACCAAATACTAACGAAGCTGTTGATGAGTATTTTAATATTAGTAAAAAATATAACATTGATATGAGTCAAATGTGTATAAAATTTTGTGAGATACAGGATTTCATGTCTAGCGTTATTATTGGTGCAACAACAATGGAGCAGTTGAAAACAAATATAGAAAGTGTAAAAGTGAATCTTGATAAAGAAATAATTAATGAAATTAATGAAATCCAAAAAAAATATCCAAATCCATGTCCATAATTTTTAAAATAATTTTTTTTATTCTCTTATTAGGATCAACTTCGTATTCAGAAGAATTAAATAAAATAGGAACATTTAAAGACTGGGATGCAATTGTTGTTACTAATGGGGATAGTAAAGTATGTTTTGCTCAATCTAAACCTGTTCTTCAATCTCCTAAAAAAAATGATAGAGATGCAAGATTATTTGTAACTTTTAGACCATCTGAAAAAATCAAAGACGAGGTAAGCACAACCTCAGGCTATGAATACAACAGTCAAAATTCAATTACAGCTAGCTCTGGTAAATCAAAATATAAATTTGACATAGCTCAAGATAATTTTGCATGGATTTCAAGTAATAAAATTGAAAAAAAAGTTATTAGCAGAATGAAAAAGGCCTCAAGATTAATGGTTACTGGATATAATAAATCTGGTTCTCAAACAATTGATCATTATTCTTTGATGGGCTTCACTAAAGCATATAACGCGGCTAAAAAAAGCTGCAGTTAAATAATGAAATCAAAGAAAAAGATAGTTCTTGCCTATTCTGGAGGTTTGGACACATCAATCATATTAAAATGGTTACAGGAAAATTATGACGCAGAAGTAATTTGTTATACTGCAGACATTGGTCAAGAAATAGATAGAAATAAAATTTTCAGAAACGCAAAAAAACTTGGCGTAAAAAATATTATTATTCAAGATCTAAAAGATATTTTTGTAAAAGATTATGTTTATCCAATGATTAGGGGCCATGCAATATATGAAGGTGTTTATTTGCTTGGAACCTCAATTGCTAGACCTTTAATAGCCAAAGATCAAATTAGAATTGCTAAAAAATTTAATGCCTATGCTGTGTCTCATGGATCAACAGGAAAAGGAAATGATCAAGTAAGATTTGAGTTAGGTTATCATTATTTTGGTCCTAAAATAAAAGTTATTGCGCCTTGGAGAATTTGGAAGCTGAAATCTAGATCAGATCTAATTAATTATGCAAAAAAAAATAAAATTGAAATACCTAAAGACAAGAAAGGGGCGCCACCTTTTTCAGTAGACGATAATATTTTTCATACATCAACAGAAGGAAAGTTGTTAGAAAATCCAAAAAACTCTGCACCTGACTTTATCTTTCAAAGAACGGTATCTCCAGAAAAAGCACCTAATAAATCTTCAATTGTAAAAATAGACTTTAAAAGTGGAGATCCTATTGCAGTGAATGGGAAAAAATTATCTCCATCTAAATTGCTTGGAAAATTAAACGACATAGCTGGAAAAAATGCTGTTGGAAGAGTTGATCTAGTAGAAAATAGATTTATCGGTATAAAATCAAGAGGTGTATACGAAACACCAGGCGGAACTTTATTAATGCACGCTCATAGGGCTATAGAGTCTGTTACACTTGATAAAGATACAATGCATAAGAAAGAAAAAATTATGCCTAGATATGCGGAACTGATTTACAATGGATATTGGTTTTCTAAGGAGAGATTTAAATTACAAAGAATTGTAGATCGTAAGAGAAGTAAAGTTAATGGATCAGTTAAATTGAAGTTATATAAAGGGAATGTTATTATTCATTCAAGAATAACTAAAAGTTCAGCTTATTCTATGAAAAAAGTTTCATTTGAGGAAAATAAAACTTTTAATAAATCAAATGTTGAAAGATTTATTAATTTTCACAAGAAAAAATTAAAATAAAATATCATGAATTTTGAGCCAAGTCGGGCGCAAGCCACTAATAAACTAGATAATTTTGTTGAAAATAATCTTTCTGAATATTCAAGATTGAGAAATTTTGATTTTGGTCCAGATAAAAGATCAAATATATCTTGTGTTTCTCCATATATATCTCATGGAATATTAAATGAGTTAGAAGTTATAGATAAAGCCTTAAAGAAATTTTCATTTTCTAAAAATGAAAAATTTATTCAGGAGGTTTTGTGGCGCACTTATTGGAAAGGATGGTTAGAATTAAGACCTAATGTATGGACAGATTACATAATTGAACTAAAAATTATAAGAGAAAAATACAAAGATAATAAAGATTATTT
The DNA here is from genome assembly GCA_902545405.1 of uncultured Pelagibacteraceae bacterium. Lineage (GTDB taxonomy): Bacteria > Pseudomonadota > Alphaproteobacteria > Pelagibacterales > Pelagibacteraceae > Pelagibacter. The sequence continues at coordinate 101,339 of CACCFT010000001.1, read as the reverse complement.
AAATGCCATTGATGGAAATACAAATATAGAATGTTTTAATGAATGGGTTAAAGAATTAAAAGAATTTAATTACCTTCATAATCATACAAGAATGTGGTTTGCCAGTATCTGGATTTTTACTTTAAATTTACCTTGGCAATTAGGAGCTGAATTTTTCATGAAGCATCTCTATGATGGAGATGCAGCATCTAATACATTGGGATGGAGATGGGTTGCTGGGATACAAACACAAGGTAAGCATTATTTGGCAAGTGAATGGAATATAAAAAAATTTACTAATAACAGATTTAATAACATTAATTTAAATGAAAATGCACCACCTAAAGTTAGCGAGAAAATATACAAGGCTGTCTTAAAAGATTTTAGTAATCCAGTAAGTTTGGATGAGCAAAATTTAACTATTTTTGATAATAATCTTTCCTTTGAGTTGACTGATTTTAAAGACCATAAATTTAAAAAGATTTATTTAGTTAATAATAATAACGACAGTAGAAATATTAAACTTAGTGAAAAAACAGTGAAATTTAAGACTAATTTAATTCAGGATCAAAAAAGAAGGTTGGATGAAAAATCTTTGGATTGTGAAATTATTGATATTGGTAACCTTAAAACAATTGAGAATAGTTATTTTTTATATCCTTGTGTTGGAGAAAACTTAGATTTTTTAACTTCTCAAGAAATAAATAATATAAAATTTCTTTATCGTAATTTAGACCGAAGTTCTTGGAAATATTGCAATAAAGGTTTTTTTAATTTCAAAAAGTATATACCAACTATAATTAAAGAATTTTTTTAAAGAACTATTGTAAATTATCAAAATTATGAGATAACAATAGTATGAATAACCCTCAAGTTCTTGAAATTATTGAAAATCTTAAAGGCAGAAGGAATTACGAAGAAAAGAAAGCTTCAAAATTAGGTTTCAACTCTCTTTACGCATACATTGAAAATAAAATATTAAAAGAGAAAGAAGCTGAAGCAGCAAAAATTCTTGAACAATCAGCCCCTAAAGAAGAAGTGATTGAAGAAAAAAAACCAGAGAAAAAGAAAAGCTGCTCTTGTTGTTAATTAGTTATTTTTTGAACATTTCTTAGAACAATATTTCACTTTTTCCCAGTTTAATTTCCATTTTTTTCTCCAAGTAAAAGGTCTCTTACATACAGGGCAAATTTTTGTGGGTAAATTTTCTTTTCTCACTATGCAGTATTTTGTTTAATAAATTTTTCTGCCTCAGCTAAAATTAATTTTTTTCTATCAGGTTTCATTTTATCGAAAATTCTAACCATCATAGAAAGTCTAGGATTTTTTAAAAAGAAGGCTCTATTTCTATTTATGAATCTCCAATAAAGACCATCCATGGTATTGCACCATTCTCCTTTTTTAAAATCCATCATTTTCATGAAATAAGCGGAGCCGCAAATATATGGTTTTGTTGCAAATATTCCTCCATCACTAAAAAGCCCCATTCCATAAACATTCGGGACCATTACCCAGTCAGAGGAATCCACAAACATTTCCATAAACCATTTGTAAACATACGTTGGCTTAACTTCACATAAATTCATTATGTTTGATAAAATCATTAACCTTTCAATATGATGTGACCAACCATAATTCACTGCATTTTTAATAGCATAATCTAGAGGTGGTAATCCCGTTGTTCCTTCATACCATGAATTTTTCATTTTTCTATTTTGTTTAAAAAAATTTCTAGTTTCCATTTCTTTTGAATAGCTTTGATATATTCCCCTCATAAATTCTCTCCACCCGATTACTTGACGAATATAACCCTCTAAGGAATTTAATCTTATTTTATTTTTGTTGTGAAAATCTAAAACTTTTTTAATTATAAATTCTGGAGTGATAAGACCTAAATTGATGTAAGGACTTAAAGCACTATGAAATAATATATTGTCTTTCTGATCAACTGCATCCTCATAATCCCCAAATAAATTTGATTTCTCTTTAATAAAAAAATTTAATAATTTAATTACATCATCATATTCCGTAGCAAACCAAAAGTCTTTCGTATTACCTGGGTGACTTTTAAAATTTTTATCAATTAAAATTTTAAGTTTTTTCGTATGAATAGTCTCGGTAATTTTAGGAAATTTGGGTATAGATATATTTTTTGGAAGTTTATTTCGATTTTCTTCATCAAAACTCCATTTACCTCCTTCTGGATTACCATCTTTTTTCATGAGTATATCTAAATCTCTTCTAGTCTCTTTATAAAAAACTGCCATAAAAGGTTTTTTTGATTTCAATAAATAGTTTTTAAATTTTTCTCTAGAATTTAAAAACATTGGTGTTTGAATAATATTCCATTTAATTTTTTCCTTTTTTAAAAAATTAGTAATTTTATTTTCAAAAAACTTATCCTCGATTTCGAAACTTGAAATTTCTTTAATTTTTTTTACTTTAATTATTTTTTTTAATTTTTCTGTGTAATCCAGCTTGAAAGATTTATCCTCGATCGAAGAATATTCTAATTTAAATTTATTTTTTTTTAGTCTGTCTGCGTGAGATCGCATGCAAGATAAGAACAATAATATCTTTTGTTTATGATGCTTTTCGTACGTACAAAGCTGATAATCTTCAGCCATAAAGAAAAAGTGGTCTTTTCTGTACTTTTCTAGATATTTTTCTGAGAAAAGCTGATTTCCAAGTAGAAAAAATAATTTCATTAACTATATATAACTCTTTAAAAATTTATGTCAGAAAAATATTTAGTAGTAGGTGCGACAGGATCTATCGGATCTAATTTAGCCGAACAGTTATATGCAGCCGGCAAAGAAGTGCATTTAATTGGTAGGGATGAAGAGAGAACAAAATCTTTGTCTGAAAAACTAAATTGTAAATATACAGTCTCTGATGTTTTGGAAAATGGTTTTGTTGAAAAGATTAAGTCCGAAATAGATGATATCAAAGGTATAGCTTATTGTGTTGGTTCAATTGATTTAAAACCTTTGAGAATGGTTTCAGAACAAGATTTTACAAAATGTATGAAACTAAATTTATATTCTGCAGTAGATTTAATTAAAGGTTATCAAGAAAGTTTAAAAAAAAATAAAGGGTCGATTGTTTTGTTTTCAACTGTTGCTGCTCAAAGGGGTTTTACAAATCATGCAATTATAGCTTCAACTAAAGCAGCTGTTGAAGGATTAACTGTTTCTTTAGCAGCAGAATTTGCTCCTAATATAAGAGTAAATTGCATTGCTCCAAGTTTAACTAATTCAAAAATTGCAGAGCCGATGCTAAAAAATAAAGTTTTAGCTGATGGTATAGCAAAAGCTCATCCATTAAAAAGACTTGGAGAAGGTAAAGACTCAGCTTCGCTTGCAAAATTTCTAATAACTGAAGACAGTTCTTGGGTTACAGGACAAATTATTGCTGTCGATGGTGGTAGATCAAAACTTTCATAGAGTGAAGAAATTATTATTTCTTTTATCATTAATACTATTATCAACTAATTCATTTAGTAAAAATTTTAATTTTAATAAAATTATTGAATTAGAAGCACCTTGGGGTTCGTCGTTCGTTAATGATAATGAAATGATTGTTACCGAGAAAGGTGGCAAAATAAAACTTGTTAATATTTCAACAAGAGAGATGAGTGAAATTGGTCATAACTTAAATTTTATAGAATATGGACAGGGAGGATTATTGGATATTCTGTATAATGAAGATTACATTTATATCTCATACACAGAAAATAGAAATAATTGGAAGACTAGTACTTCAATTGCACGTGCAAAATTTAATAAAAACAAATTAAATTTTAAAAATATTTTTCAAGCCAATCCACCAATTGACTCGCCTTATCATTTTGGTTCAAGGCTGGTAATTAAAGACAATTATTTATTTGCTTCTGCAGGTGAAAGAGGTGGGGGAATGATTGCTCAAGATGGAAATAAACATCCAGGAAGTATAATTAGAATTTATCTAGATGGTGGCATTCCAAAAGACAATCCTCGTTTTGAGGGGAAATCAGACTGGCTACCTGAAATATATCAAATTGGTGTAAGAAATCCTCAAGGTTTAGCTTTATCACCTTTTGATGGAAAAATTTATATGAGCAATCATGGTGCAAAAGGAGGCGATTGGTTTGGTGAAGCAAAGAAAGGTGAAAATTATGGTTGGAAAATTCTTGGATGGGGTGGCACAAATTATTCAGGTATACCAATAGGGCCAAAATGGAAACCTGGCTTTACAAAAGCCATTCAATATTGGGTTCCATCTATAGCCACAAGTGCAATCACAATTTATAAAGGTAATGAATTTAAAGAATGGAATGGTCATGCATTAATTACTTCTCTTAAAGATAAGTCTTTAAGAAAATTAGAGTTTAATGATTTATCAAACGTAAAAGAAGAAATAATATTTAAAGATAAAATTGGAAGAATCAGAGACATACAAATTCATCCTATAAATGGTAAACTATATTTTTTAAATCAAGATGGATTGTGGTTGATGAAAAAATCTAGTTAGTATCAAAAAGCTCTTTAAATAATTTAAATTCACCAATTTTAAAAATAATTGCATCATCTTTTTTAAATCCAAATTTTTCTGCATTTTGCTTAAACCTTAAAGGTGGCTCTAATATTGGTTCAAGTGATAAGACAAAAGTTCCCCAATGCATTCCAATTACTTTTTTACTTTTTAAATCTTTAGCAAGTCCAAGGGCTTCTTCAGGGTTAGTGTGGTAAGCAGAAGAATCTTTAATTGAAGCCATAGGATAAAAATTATATGCGCCAATGTTAATAAATGTTAAATCAATTGGACCATACTTATCTCCCAATTCTTTATATATTTTTCCAACACCAGTATCACATGAAAATAATATTTTTTTTCCTTTATATTCAATCAAATAGCTGCCCCATAAAGTTTTGTTAGTATCCGTTAAACTCCTTTTTGACCAATGGACTGATGGCAAAAAAGTAATATTTAAATTCTGATTTATTCTTATTTGATCATACCAATCCATTTCATTTACATCTTTAAATCTATTAATTTTAAAATATTTTTTTAGTCCTAAAGGTACCAGGACTTTAGATTCTTTATAAGGAAATCTCATTATTGTTTTCATGTCTTGATGATCGTAGTGATTGTGAGTTAGTAGAAAAATATCTGTTTTTGGTATCTCATTAAGTTTTAATGCTGGTTCGGTAAATCTCTTTGGCCCAAAAAATAAAGGTCCTGCATTTTTTGAAAAAACTGGATCTGTTATTATCGTTATTTCCCCTAATTTTAATAAAAATGTTGCATGACCAATCCACGCTACATAATCTTCTTTTTGGAAATTATTTAAGTCCAATAAAACTTTTTCTTTTTTAATGATATTACTTTCAGGAAAAGTCATATCTAATTTTTTTTTTTCTTGGTTAAAGACCTTAAACGACCAATTGAAATTCATATCAATCACCTTTGATCCTTCAGGATTACGAAATGTGCCATTTGCTAAATGATGATATTTTTTTTTCATATCCGATTAATAATTTTTTGAAATAATATCTTGAATTGTATTACTTATAACTATTGTTCCAGCTTTGTTAGGATGTATGCCATCTTGTTGATTTAGATTTGGATCAAGAGCAACACCCTCTAGCAAAAATGGAATTAAAGGTAAATTATATTTTTTTGATAATTTAGGATAAATAGCATCAAAATTTTTCTTATATTTAGTTCCATGAGTTGTTGGCGCAACCATCCCAGCTATTATAATTTTTATTTTTTTACTGTTAGCGATTTTAATTATTTCTTCTAAATTTCTCTCAGTTTCATCTGGTTGAATTCCTCTAAGCATATCATTTGCCCCAAGACCAAGGATGATTAGATCAATACCGGGTTCTGATAAACTCCATTCTGCTCTATTCAATCCACCAGAAGAAGTACTTCCTGACACACTTCCATTTATTACCTTAATATTTAAACCACTCCTAACGAGATTACTTTCTAAAACCAAAGATAAGTGTTGTTCTTTAGGTAGACCATAACCCGCCATTAAACTATCGCCGAATAATATAACCTTTTCTATTGCACTTGCATTTATGTGCACTAGAAAGAATAACAATATTTTTATAAATAAACTTTTATTCATGAACACACTTCTTAAATTAAAAAAAATAAATCTCAAATACCAAACTGGGAAGGACAATATCAATGTTTTAAAAAATATTGATTTAACTATAAAAAAAAAAGAAACTGTATCTGTGGTTGGAGAAAGTGGATCAGGAAAAACAAGCTTGATTATGCTTATTGGTGGACTAGAACGTCCAACCTCAGGGAAAATTATATTTCAAGACAGGGAAATAACAAATCTTAATGAAGACGAAGTATCTGAAATTAGAAAGCAAAATATAGGAATTATATTTCAATCTTTCTATTTAATTCCAAATTATACAGCTGTTGAAAATGTAGCTTTAACACTTGAACTTAATGAATTTAAAAATCCAGAGAAAGAAGCAAAAAGTTTATTAGATCGATTTGGTCTAAAACATAGATTCAATAATCTTCCAAGTCAATTATCTGGTGGAGAGCAACAACGTGTGGCGATTGCAAGAGCTATTGCAATGAAACCAGATTTGATTTTAGCTGATGAACCAACTGGTAATCTAGATACCGAAAACTCAATAATGATCTCTGAAATTTTATTTAAATACGTCAAAGAAGAAGGGTCTTCTTTAATAATGGTCACACATGATCCAAAATTAGCAGACAAAGCAAAACGAAAAATTAAAATTAAAGATGGAAAAATTAAATAATTCTTCGGAGTTAAGTTTAATATTCAAGTATGCTTTAAAGGATTTAAGCAGAAATTATAAAAAAATTTCAAGCATTATTGTAACGCTGTTTATCAGTCTTTTTATTTTAAGTGCCATCTTTACAATCGAAGATAGTTTAAAAAAAGAGCTTAATGATAATGCAAAAGTTCTTTTGGGTGGAGATCTCGAAATCGATTATAACCGTAATCAGGGGAATCTTAATTTAGTGAATAAAGTAAAGGAATTTTCAACTGTCTCACAAATGATAGAGTTCAGTACAATGCTTTCTACGACAGGCAGAGAAAAAAATAAATCATTATTTACAAGAATTAAAACAGTTGATGAAAAATATCCACTTTACGGTGAAGTTATTTATGAGCCAGAAGATGCTTATGAAAGAATGCAAAAGGAACCAAAGACAATTTTGATTAATGAAAGTTTATCAAAAACTTTAAAGATAAAAATAAATGACAAAGTTAAGGTACAAGATCAAATTTTCATAGTTGTTGGAATTATAAAATCTGTACCTGATGTCAGTGGGTTTGTAGCTTTTGGAGATTGGGCATTAGCAGGAAAACAAACTTTGGAGATACTAAAATTAAATGGAATAGGTAGTTTTTTAAATTATGAATATAAAGTAAAATTTAAACCAAGTGATGATCCAGAAAAAATAGAAAGTAAGATCAAAGATATTTTTAAAGATGACCAAAAAGTAAAACTTAGATTTCCAGAAAATTCAGCAAGTGGATTAAAAAGGATAATTAATAATTTTTCCCAATTTCTCTCTTTAGTTTCAATTAGTGCAATGTTAATTGCTGGAATAGGTATCGCTAATACATTGTTGTCATTTATTAACCAGAATAATATGTCTATAGCTGTAAGAAAAGCTGTAGGATTTTATTCAGGGAATATAAAAACACTTTATTATCTTCAATTATTAATATTATTATTTATTATTACTGTAATTTCTTATGGCTCAAGTTTTTTAATTGTACCAATTGCAGATAAATATTTATCTGATGGGTTGGGATTAAATGTTTATCCAAAGTTCTCTTTGATTAATTTTATAAAAATATTTATTGTAGGTTTGTTAGTTCTTATAATTTTTTCAATACCAACAATAAGTTCAATTGATCAAGTTAAAGCATCAAACCTATTTAGAAATGTATTCCAAAATCTACAATTTTATTACTCAAAAAAGTCAGTTATTTTGAGTTTTATCTTGTTATCATTTTTAGTTTTATTGTTTACACTAGGATCTGAAAGGCCTTCTTATAGCTTGGGTTATTTTCTGGCTTTTTTTATATGTCTAATTGTATTTTTTTTACTTTCGAAAATTATAATTTATTTACTGAAAAAATTTAATTTTATTTCAAATATCTCTTTAAAAGTATCGATAAAAAATATAACTCAAACAAAAAGTATCACACCTATCACTATTATGTCTTTAGGCTTAGGTGTAACTTTATTATTAACTTTAGCTTTAGTTGGAACAAATTTTAAAAGAGAAATTGCAAGATCTATTCCGGATATTGCACCTGATTATTTTTTTGTTGGAATTCAAAAAGGTGAAAAAAAAAAATTTGAACAAGGTGTTTACAAAATGAACCCTGATGCGAACATCGAAATAGTGCCTATGGTTTCTTCTGGGATAGTAAAAATTAATGGTGTGAATCCAAATAGCTATATTAAACCAGATAATGATAGTTATTGGGTAATTGGAAGTGAAAGAAGATCTTCTTGGGTTGAAAATATACCTAAAGATAACCCAATTTTAAAAGGAGAATGGTGGGATTTATCAAAACCTAACCAACTTCAGATATCGCTAGATGCAAAAGTGGCTAAAGATTTTAATATTGAGTTGGGAGATATTTTTACTTTAAACATTTATGGTCGAGAAATTAATGGAGAAATAGTTAATTTTAGAGAAGTTGATTATCGTGATCTAAGTATTAATTTTGCAATGTTATTTAATCCACAATTTGCAAAAAAAATTCCTCATGAATATTTAGCAACTGCTAAGTTTAAAAATCCAGATAATTTCGACGAAACCAAAATGTTAGAAGTATTACCTAGTTTATCTATGATAAAAATTGCCGATTACCTGAATAAAGTAACATCAGTTTTAAATAAAGTTTTCATAGCTGTAACCCTAATTTCTGGTGTAACAATTGTCATTGGATTGATTGTTATCTCAAGTGCTATAATGGTCCAAGGAAAAGTAAAAGAGTACCAAAATCTTGTATTTAAAATTTTAGGTTTTTCAAAAAAAGAAATTATATTTTCGTCTTTGATAGAATTTATAATTATTTTTATGTCGGTAATATTAATTGCAATTTTTTTTGCAGTAATTGGATCAAAATTTATAATGGAGAATATTTTTGAATTAGTTTGGCAATTTGATTTTAAAGTTTTAATTTACCTTGGTGCCTCTATAGGAATTGTGACCTTGATTTTAATTATGCTAACCAATCTTAAATACTTAAGTCCTAAAGTTTATCCATTAATAAGAAATCAATAGTAAATTTATTTATTCGCTCTTTTAAAACATTCGATTGTATTTTTAAGTAAACATGCAATAGTCATAGGTCCGACTCCACCTGGAACTGGAGTTAAAGCTTTTGCGACTTTTGATACTTCATCAAATGCAACATCACCAACTAAGCCGTTTTCAGTTTTATTAATTCCAACATCAATAACAATTGCATCTTTTTTCACCCAATCACCTTTCACAAGCTCAGGAATTCCAACAGCAGCAACTATAATGTCACCTTTTAAACATTCACCCTTAAGATCATTTGTTTTTGAATGAGTAATTGTAACTGTGCAATTTTCTTTCAACAACAACTGTGTCATTGGCTTACCATTTAAATTTGATCTTCCAATAATTACAGCCTTTTTCCCATTAAGGTTTGGTTCGATTTTTTTTATTAATAGATAACAACCTAAAGGAGTGCATGGAATAGAACTTTCATAACCTGACGACAGATTACCAACATTCATGGGATGAAATCCATCTACATCCTTCTCTGGCATAATTGCCTCTATAACTTTTTGTTTATCAATATGTTTAGGAAGTGGGAGCTGAACTAAAATTCCTGAAACAGAATCGTCATTGTTAAGTTCATCGATTTTTTTTAAAACTTCACTTTCTTCAACACTGTCAGGGTATCTAATCACCTCTGATTTAAGGCCCACTTCATTGGCAGATTTCTCTTTATTTCTAACATAAATTTGACTAGGTGCTAAATCACCAATCAATATGACTGTTAAACCTGGTACTTTATTATGCTTATCTTTTAAAGATAAGACTTCTTTCTTGAGCTCTTTTCTTAAATCAGCAGCAGCTTTTTTTCCATCAATTAAAATCATTTGTTAAAATATTAGTGGTGCAATGTAGAGTTTCATACACATTTCTATGAACCATATCAACAAAAGAAGTACGATAGGAGAAATATCAAAAGCACCTAGGTTAGGTAAAAATCTTCTAATTTTCATTAAAATCGGTTCTGTCATTTTATAAGTGAAATCTAATATTAAATATACAAACCGATTACTTGTATTTAGTACATTAAAAGCGACCAACCAACTTATAACGACATTAGCGATTACAACATATGAATAAAGTTTTAAAATTTGAAGAGCTAAATAAAATATAGCAATCATTTTTTTTCAACATAGATGGACTGACTAGGAAATGCAAAAGCAGCTCCCTTACCTTCAACAATTTTTTTTATTTCAAGTGCCAAATTTTCTTTTACTTGTAAATAATTAGTCCAACTATTTGTTTTTGTAAAACATCTAACATACATATCAATCGAGCTATCTGAAAACTTATCTATTCTTACGGCGACTCCAACAGATTGATCATAATCATCACCTTTATTTATGTGATCTTCAATTTCATCCCTTATTGTTTTTAATTGATCAATTGTAGTGTCATATTGGAGGGTTATTATCCAACTAATAGCCCAGTTAGTTTTTCTTGTGTTATTAATCACTGCGTTTTCTGCAAATTGAAAATTAGGAATAATTGCCAGTGATTTGTCAAATTTTCTTATAACAGTTGATCTGAATCCAATGTTCTCAACAACCCCTTCAATAACTCCCTCGACTTTAATCCAATCACCAATTCTAAATCTTTTTTCAACTAAAACTAAAATTCCTGAGATTAAATTTTTAAATAAATCCTGTGCACCTAATGCTACTGCTACTCCAAATAAACCTAGTCCTGCAATTATTGGTCCAATTTTGATTCCCCATAACTCAAGAACAGCCGCTGCGCCTAAAATAAAAATTAAAATTTTAAGAGACTTTATAATCCAGCCTATTAATTCTTTTGTCAGTACTTTATCTAATCCACTTAAAATATACGATATTGGCTCAATTATCTGATGTATTATCCAAAATATTAAAATTGTTATTAAAGTTCTGTTAATGTTATCTATAAAACCCCTAGTCTCATTATCAAATGACATATAGTAACTGGCAAAAAATACACCAAGAACAATTGGAAGAAACCTTGCAGGACCTTCCATAGATTTTACAAAAGTATCATCTAATTTATTAGTTGTCCTTTTTGAAATTAATTCTAACTTTTTTATTACAAGTTTACTAATTAGACCCCTAAATATTAAAAATAATACAAATATTCCAAGACCTACTATTATCTGAAAGAAATCTACCCCAAGAATTCCCTGCTTCCAAACAGATAAAAATAACTCATTTAGTTTATTTAAAACGTCCATTTTTAAATTTTATATAGTAAAAACTCCTCTTCACCAGGGTTAAAAAGAAAAATTTTTTTCCATTTTATGTCATTCAATGCTGAAGATGCTTTTTCGCCCATACACATTAGGTTAGTTTCCATCCAAATATTATCTAAATTATATTTTTTAATTAAGGTAAAAAATGTCTTCGCACTATTTTCGGAATATATGTAAACAATTTCTGGCACAGAAGATTTGATATCTCTTAAAAAATCATCACTTAAATTTTCATTAGGTATTGCAGTATAATTTATAATTCTCTTGATAACATAGTTTTCTGAAATTAAGTCTTTATCAAGATTATAAGAAACAATTTCTCCACTAATGTAGGCCATTGGTCCAATTTTTGGATCAAAGTTTTGTAAAATTAATTCTTTAAGATTATTTACGTTACCTTCAGCGCAGAAAATATTTTGAAAGCCTAATTCTTTTGCCTTTCTTTCTGTTGCAAGACCAACACAAAAACAAATTATTTTTTTATCTATTTTTGAAATATTTAAATTTTTTAAAGAATTAGCGCTCGTAAAAATGACACCTTTGAATTGGCTATAATTTATTTCTTGAGTTTCTATTTTTTTTATTTGTAATAAAGGTAAATGAGAAACTTTATGTTTCATCGAAGTAAATTTTAAAATTAATTCTTTGCTATCATCTAATGGTCTGGTTAATAAAATATGCATTTTAATTTTTATAAGTACCTTTTGATTTTAATTTAAGCTCTTCTCCAACCATTCTACTAGTAAACTCAATATTATCTTTTTGAAGACTTTTTTTTATAAAATATCTATTTTTTCCATCAACAGAAAACAATTCAGTCAATAGGTCTACTTTTTTGCCATTTGATTTTGCAAATACACCAACTGCAGTGTCACAATCTCCTTCAAGAACTTTTAAGACCTCTCTTTCTGCTTTTGCAACAGTTCTTGTTTCTTCATCATTAATGTTTTCAAGTAATTTTTTAATTTCATTATCATCTTCTCTACATTGAATTGCTATAATCCCTTGACCTGCACAAGGTATAAGTTCATCAACACTGAATTCTTGGGAAATTTTATGTTGTAAATTTAAAGCATCTAGTCCTGCTTTTGAGAGAATGATTGCATCATATTCACCTTTTTCTAATTTTTGAACTCTGGTATCAACATTTCCTCTAATAAGTTTATATTTTAAGTTGGGTCTTTTTTTCTTAAGTTGATATTCTCGTCTATATGATGATGTACCAATAATTGAGTTTGGCTCTAAATCTTCAAATTTTATATTATTTTTACTTATTAAAATTTCATTAGGAGAATTTCTTTTTAAAAAATTATTAGTTAAGAGATTTTCAGTTTCTTCAGTAGGCATATCTTTGAAGGCATGTACTGCTATATCTATATTTTTATTTAATAAATCTTTTTCAATTTGTTTTGAAAATAATCCTTTTCCTCCTATTTCAGATAATCTCTCATTTTGTTTTTGATCTCCTGTTGTTACTATTTTTTTTAATTCTATCTCATTCGAAAAATATTTTTTTAGTTCTTTTTTCACATTTTCAGCGTAAATCATTGCTAACTTACTTCCACGTGTTCCAATTACAAGATTAGCTCTTTTCATAAAAGTTATTTTTATTACATTCTTATAGATTAATTGTATTAATTATAAAAAATAATTTATGAATAAAAGCCCAATAATATTAGGAATTGAGACAAGTTGCGATGAAACAGCAGTTTCAATTATTCAAGATAACGAAAGTGGTATACCAAAAATTTTATCAAATATAGTTTCAAGTCAATTTGAAATTCATAAAGAATTTGGAGGAGTTGTTCCAGAATTAGCTGCAAGGTCACATGTTGAAAAAATTAATTTAATTGCAAAAAAAGCTTTGGATGAAAGTGGTGTAACTCTTGAAAGAATATCTGCTGTTGCAGCAACATCTGGACCTGGTTTAATAATTTGTCTTAGTGTTGGTTTAAATTTTGCAAAATCACTTGCATCATCTTTAAAAGTTCCATTTATTGGTGTAAATCACCTAGAGGGTCATGCTTTAAGTCCAAGACTTCAAACTAATATTAATTATCCTTATTTACTCCTGTTAATTTCAGGTGGACACAGTCAATTTTTAAGTGTGAATGGATTAGGCAGTTATACAAGATTAGGAACAACAATTGATGATGCTTTAGGAGAAGCATTTGACAAAACTGCAAAACTTTTAGGAATAGAATTTCCAGGTGGTCCAAAGTTAGAAAAATTTGCAGAAAAAGGTGATCCAAATAAATTTAAATTACCCAAACCAATAATAAATAAAGGTGGATGCAATTTATCTTTTGCAGGACTTAAAACTGCAATACTAAGAATAACGAAATATATAAATTCAGAACAGGAAAAATCTGATTTAGCAGCATCTTTTCAAAAAACTATCGAGGAAATATTATGTATTAAAACTAAAATTGCTTTTAAGGAATTTTTAAAAAGTTCATTTAAAGAAAAATCTTTTGTTGTTGCTGGAGGAGTTGCGGCAAACAAAGGTATAAGAAAAAAATTAATCGAATTGAGTAATGAGAATGGCTTTAAGACAATTTTTCCAGATATTAAACTATGTGGGGACAACGCAGCAATGATAGCATTGGTAGGTCTAGAAAAATATAAGATAAAGAAATTTGATAATATGGATTTAGAAGCTAGTCCAAGATTAGCCTTAGACAAAAATGCTAAGTTTTTAAAAGGAGCAGGAGTTAAATTGTAATTTAATAAATCAAATAAATTTGGTTGATTTAATTATGAATATCTGAATTTAGGATAAAATTTTATTAAAATAAGATAAATCGACTAAATAAACAAAATTATTCTGATGATCTAACAACCACTTCCACCACTACTTCCACCACCTTCAGAAGCTTTTTTATCTTGAGAAGCCATAAGTTGTCCTTTTGTAGAAAGTTTAAACTCACCTCCTACAATATCGGCTGGATACCACTTTGATAACCCTGGAACTTTGATTTGATTTCGAACTTTAATTCCTTTTTTTAAATCAACTTTTATAGTTGTCCTATTTTTTTTATTAACTTTGTCTGTAAATTTATTACTTTTAAATTTTCCTTCATAAACTTTGCCATTAGCTAGTATTAACTTTCCATTTCCATGTAACTTATTTTTTTTTAGTGGGCCGATATAAATTGAGCCATCATTAAATTTAACTTCTGCAGACTTAACAGTAGCTTTATTTTTTTTTAGATCAGTTCCAGCTTTTATTTCTGGAGACGAAATTGTTGCATTACCAAAGTTTACCTCTGCCGCAGTAACATTAAATGTAAAAGCTATTATGGAAAAAAATGCTATATAAATAATTCTTATAATCATTACTGCAAAATACAATAATTCTCTAAATCAGTCAAAGTTAATTTATCTGATCTAATATGTCTTTTGTCGTTTGTTAAGATTTTATTATTATTATCTAAAATTGAGATGTATTTATTTTTTAATTTTCTATTTTTATGAAATGTTCTGCACACTAGAGTCTTCAAACTTCTCTCTATATTAGAATTAGTAAAAAAACTTTTATTATTTTTATCTTGTTCATAAATCCAATAGGGCATTGTTAAAATATAATCTACTTCAATATCAAGTTTATTAATAATTTCATTTAAGTTCTCAAAATATATATTTAAATTTTTTTCAAGCTCAATGGTATTTTTATTTTCAAATAGAGCTTGCATTTTTTTTTTATTTTTTCTCGAAATTGTGAAAAAATTATTTGTGATTAAACTTTTTAAAATAATAAGTCTATATTTAAATGGTTTTTCAATTATATCATTTAACTGATCCTGCCTAAGTGCTACATAATTTTGTATGTTATAATCAGGAGACAAGCGAAAAATGTCAACTGATAGATTAAAACTAATAATTATTTTTTTTTTTATTTTTTCTTTATTTAAAATAATAAAATTTAAAACTTGGTAGGGACCATTATTAGGAGCAGCATATATTACTATATCTTCCTTATAAGACTTTGACAAAAAATGATCCTTCTGGTGTTGTATATCAATACCTAAAATTTGACTATCTCCAAAAACTTGAATTGTATTTTCATTTATTTTTTTGAAAAATCTTCCACCTCTTGTGTCTGTTTTAAAAATTAAATTCTGTTTTCCATATTTAATGCAAAATTCAGTCTCTTTAGGTAATTGAACATAATTGTCATTATGACCAAATGGTAAAAAATCTAAACAATCTTTTGATTTTGAGGGACTTATTGTTAAAATTAAAATAAATATTATTAGTAAAATGTTTTTAATACCAAAAAATAAGTTAAATAAATTTGAACCTTTAAGATGTTGTTTTGTTTTAAATGAATTTTCTGCAGCAGAATTTGCATCTGCTTTGGAAATGTTGTTTGCAGCTAAAAATGTAGATGATTTAAAATTAAGCAAAGGTTTCATAAGACATTCGTTAGATGAGTATAAACATTTTTCTATATTTACAAATATCAAAAACCAAATTTCATTAGAGCACGAGCTAAATAATAGAGAAATAAGATTTATACCAACTCACCTATTTGCTAAAGGGTATATTTATAGAGATAAGTTTATTTTTGAAAAAAAAAATATTAAAGACTTTGCAATTTTTATTGGTGCAAATGAAGAAATTGCAGAAAAGAAGTTGCATGATTTTCTTGAAAATATCAGAAGCTTTAAACCTGATCATGCTAAGCAAATTGATAAAATTTTGTTGGATGAAGAAAGACATGCCAAATATTCATTAACATTTGCAAAAAAAAAAAATTCCAAATTTGATTATTTTATTAAATTTTCAAAAGAGAATATAATAAGTAAATTTAGACATCTTTATGCTAATAGCTTAACCAAAGTTTCAAAAATTTTTAATCCAATTTTATACTTATTAATTTTGATTATGTCTGTACCTGTAAAATTTTTAGATTTAGAAAAATCCCAAGTAGACAATAATGTTATGGAAAATATTAATCCTAGGTCAGTACTATAATTTTAATGTTTTATATTGGTATATCGGCTTATTACCATGAATCTTCTGTATTCTTGACAGATGGAATAAATATTAATTGTTTTCTTAAAGAAGAATATTTTACAAGAATAAAGGGAGATAAAAGTTTCCCAAAGAGGAGTTTAGAATTTTTAATAAAAAAATATTCTTTAAATGAAAAAAATATAAAATCTGTTTGTTTTTATGAAAAACCTTTTAAATCATGGTGGGAAATTTTTATTTATTCTATAAAAAAACCGATAGAAAATAAAAAATTATTAACACACCATCTAAAAAATTTTAATACAGGTTCAATATTTTTTTATACTCATCTAAATAAAATAATTAAAATACCTAAAGATAAAATTTTATATTCTTCTCATCATCTTAGCCATTGTTTGTATGGATCATTATATGTGAAAAATGTTGACGATTATGCATTTATTAGTTGCGATGGAGTTGGAGAAGGTGAGACAATGACTATATATACAATCAACTCTGAAAATTTAATAAAAAAACATTGGACAAACTTTTATCCAAATTCAATTGGATTATTTTATTCTACAATAACTGACTTTTTAGGTTTTGATATAAATGAAGGTGAGTTTAAAGTCATGAGCTTAAGTTCTTATGGTAATCCAATTTATGAAAAAAAAATGGATCAAATTTTTGATTGTGAACAATTAAAAATAAATTCGTCGTACTTTGAATTTCAAAAAAATCCTGAAAGATCATTCTCTGAGATACTTATAAAAATTTTTGGCAAGCCTTATTTAAATTTGGGTATTAAAGAAAATTTTCAAAAGTATTCTAATATTGCAAGTTCAGCGCAACTAATATTAAAAAAATCGGTAAAAAATCTTATTTTAAAGGCAAAACAACTAACAGGTAAAAACAAAATTGTTTTAACTGGTGGTGTTGCATTAAATTGTAAAATGATACACGAGTTATCTAAACAAAACATATTCGATGAATTAATTGTTCCTCCTTCACCAGGAGATTCGGGATCAGCAATTGGGGCTGCAAATTTTTCATATTTTTATGAAAATGATAAATTTTTAAAAGATATAGGTCTATTCCCTGGACCAGATAAAGAGGATGTTAATAAAGAATTTAAATTAAATGAGTTTTTTGAAAAAGTTTCTCGAAAGGAAAACTCTTTAGAAATGGCTGCTGAGTTAATAATTAAAGGCCACATCCTTTCAACTTATATTGACAAAACAGAGACCGGACCTCGGGCATTAGGTAATACTTCTATAATTTGTAATGCTAAAGATAAATTAACTGTTGAAAATTTAAATAACAAAATAAAAAAAAGAGAATTTTATCAACCACTTGCTCCAATGTTGCTTAAAGAAAAATTTGAAAAATATTTTTCTATTCAAAATAGTATTAAAAAAAATTTATATTCAATGGGTACTTTATGTGAAGCAAAAGAAAAATTAAAAAATGATTACTCATCTATAATTCATACCGATAACACTTGTCGAACCCAAGTTATTGATAATGAAAATTCATTTATTTTTAAATTATTGAAAAAGCTAGATGAAAATAATATTAACATATTAGTAAATACATCATTTAATATCTCAAAAGATCCTATGGTATTTGATTTGTTTGATGTTTATACAAATATGAGAAGAATGAACATTGAATATGTTGTAATGAATAATGGTATTTTTAAAGTAAAAGAGATATGAAAAAAATTTTAAATTATATTTATCTAATTAATGATTTTAAAAACAAATATGGTTATATAAAATTAATATTTTTTATAATATTTATTTTTATAATTTTGATTTTTTCTATTTTTGTATTTGTTCAAGTTTTTATACCTTTTACTTACATAGCAATTTAATATAACTTATTTAAATGCAGTATTGGTTACTAAAATCAGAACCTAATGTTTGGTCAATAGATCATCAACTGAAAGTTGGTGCAAAAGGTGCTGACTGGGATGGAGTAAGAAATTATCAAGCAGCAAATAATTTGAAAAAAATGAAGAAGGGTGATCTTTGTTTTTTTTACCATTCAAATATTGGTAAAGAAATCGTTGGAATTGTAGAAGTAATTAAAACAGCTTTTATAGACCCAACAGATAAAGAGAAGCGATTTGTAGCAGTAAAAGTTAAGTATAAAAGCAAACTAAAAACACCAGTTTCTCTTGAAAATATTAAAAAAAATAAAGATTTAAAAGATATTGCACTAATAAAACAAAGCAGACTGTCTGTCATGCCAATAGACACTAAATGCTGGAAAATTATTTTGAAGATGAGTAGTATCTGAGAAATTTATAATCGATGCCAAAAAAAAAAGTTAAAAAAAGAAAAAAAAAAATAATCACTAAAAGAAAAACTAAGGCAAAGTCTTTAGCTCCAAAGCAAGAAAAAGAACTTATATATAGAACAAAGAAAGACTGGATTAGCAAAGCCTTAGTAAATAAATCTCAGTACGAAAAAAAATATAAATCTTCAATAAAAGATAATGATGGCTTCTGGAAAAAAGAAGGAAAGAGAATTAATTGGATAAAACCGTATACAAAAATTAAAGATGTTAAATATAGTAAATCAGATGTTAAGATAAAATGGTTTTACGACGGTACTCTTAATGCTTCGGCAAATTGTATTGATAGACACTTAAAGAAGAATAAAGATAAAACTGCGATTATATGGGTTGGAGATGATCCAAAAGTTCAAAAGAAAATTTCCTACAAAGAATTACACAAAGAAGTTTCTAAAGCCGCAAATGGTCTTAAAGAATTAGGGGTTAAGAAAGGTGATAGAGTAACAATCTATTTAACTATGATACCAGAACTTGCATATACTATGTTAGCATGTGCGAGGATAGGAGCGGTGCATTCAATAATCTTTGGAGGATTTTCTCCAGATAGTATTTCTGGAAGAATAAACGATTGCGAGTCTGATTATCTAATTACAGCTGATGAAGGTGTAAGAGGTGGAAAAATAATCCCATTAAAATCAATAGCTGATGAGGCTTTAGTAAATTGCCCAAACGTAAAAAAATGTGTTGTTGTAAAAAGAACAGGCAATAGAATAAATTGGGATGAACGAAGAGATGTTTGGTACCACGAATTGACAAAAAAAGTTTCAAATAAATGTGAACCAGAAGAAATGAATGCAGAAGATCCCTTATTTATTTTATATACTTCGGGATCAACAGGAAAACCGAAAGGGGTGATGCATACAACCGGAGGGTATATGGTTTACGCATCAATGACACATCAGTATATATTCAATTATAAACCTAAAGATATTTATTGGTGTACAGCTGACATTGGTTGGGTAACTGGTCATAGCTATATTATTTATGGACCATTATCAAATGGAGCAACAACAATAATGTTTGAGGGAATTCCAACTTATCCTGATAGTTCAAGATGGTGGCAGATCGTTGATAAATATAAAGTGAATATTTTTTATACAGCACCAACAGCAATAAGAGCTTTAATGAGAGAAGGTGATAAGCCTGTTAAAAAAACATCAAGAAAATCACTGAAATTATTAGGAACCGTGGGCGAACCAATCAATCCAGAAGCTTGGGAATGGTATTATAAAACTGTTGGAGATTCGAACTGCCCAATTGTTGATACTTGGTGGCAAACGGAAACGGGTGGAATATTAATCAGTCCTCAAACAGGTGCTATAAATTTAAAACCAGGTTCAGCAACAAAACCATTTTATGGAATTAAACCAGTAATAGTTAGTAAAGATGGAAAAGTTTTAAAAGGAGAAGCTGAAGGTCGATTATGTATTGCACAATCTTGGCCCGGTCAGATGCGGACAGTTTACGGTGATCATCAAAGATTTATTGATACTTATTTTTCTCAATTTGACGGAAAATATTTTACAGGAGATGGATGCAGAAGAGATAAAGATGGATATTACTGGATTACAGGAAGAGTTGATGATGTAATTATTGTTTCAGGACATAATCTTGGAACTGCCGAAATAGAAAGTGCTTTTGTAGCTCATCCAAAAGTTGCTGAGGCTGCTGTGGTTGGATATCCACATGATATTAAAGGCAATGGTTTGTATTGTTACGTTACTTTGAATGTGGGAGAAAAATCAACTTTAGATTTAGAGAGAGATTTAAAGCTGTGGGTTAGAAAACAAATTGGTCCAATAGCTACTCCGGATCTAATTCAATTTTCTCCTGGTCTTCCAAAAACTAGGTCAGGTAAGATCATGAGAAGAATACTTAGAAAAATTGCTGCAAATGAACATGATCAATTAGGTGATACAACTACCTTGGCAGATCCAAGTGTTGTAAAAAGTTTAGTTGAAAATAGAAAAAATACTTAAAAATTTATTAATTCAATAAATTCTTTTTTAACATTATCCCATTTCAAGATCATAGAATTCAAAACTATTTTTTTGTCTAAAGATTTTAATTCTTCAGCTATTGGTGACCATTCATATAATGATAGCGCGCTGGTATTAAATGGTAATGAATCATGATATTCATTCCAATTAATCTTTTCATATCTTTCAAGAAAATTTTTTTTTGCATTTTCATATATTTCCTGTGGCATTTCATTTTTCTGAAGTTCATTATCTAAAATTTGAAAATATATTTCATTTGCTTTTTCAGTATCGTGGTGATTTCTGATATTTTTTAAAAAAGAGACAGTATAAAAAGTTAAATCCTGTAAAGCAGTTGAGTAAATATTCCATTTAGCTTTGTTGATTGATCCTAAAAATATCTCATCCTCAAACATCAACACATATTTTGCTCCCATTCTTGTTTTAAGATATCCATAAAGAGTTACTTGGCTTACCCATGCAGATTTTTTTTGAATGAATTCTTTTAAATCGGAATAATTTTCGATTTTTTTCGTTTTTTTAAAATATTTTAAGAATGGAATGAAATATTCCTTTAAATACTCAAATTTCAAATCTTTGAGCTTTAATTTGTATTTAATGCCCATTTAGAACCGATATTACCACTTTTACTATAAATATATGCCATTTTTTACTCTTTAAATATCACTTTAAATGAGTATGAATTATATTTTTAACCTATAGGGAGGATTAAAATAATGTCAAACAAAGAAAAGCACTGGGAAAAAACCAAAGGATTAATGATAATTACATTAATTATTTGGTTTGTTTTCGGTTATCTGATCTTCATGTTTGGTTCTGACCTAAACACTTCAAGTTTTATGGGATATCCATTAGCGTATTACATGTGTGCGCAAGGTTCCATCATTGCATTTGTGGTCCTTATTTTTTGGTTTGCAAATCGACAGGAAAAAATCGATGAAGAGTTTGGTTTTACCGAAAAGGAGGATGATTAATGTTTAAAGGCAATTTTATTGACAACCTACCAAAAATTTACGGAACATATACTGGGGGCTTCATTGTATTCATCATATTGATGGCGATAGCGGAGCAAGCAGGTATGACCGCTAAAACAATTGGTATTTTGTTTGTCGCCTTTACAGTTTGTATATATGCCTTGATTGGGTATTTATCTAGAACTGTTCAGGTCGATGCTTATTATGTTGCTGGAAGACAGGTGCCAACAGTATTTAACGGAATGGCAACTGCAGCTGACTGGATGTCAGGTGCATCATTCGTTGCAATGGCTGGTGGTATTTACTTTGGTGGTTATACTTATATGGCTTTCTTAGTCGGATGGACTGGGGGATACGTTTTGGTATCATCACTTTTAGCACCATATTTGAGAAAATTTGGATGTTATACTGTGCCAGATTTTATTGGAACAAGATATGGCGGAAACTTTGCAAGGTTCTGTGCTGTAGTTGTTTTAACATTGGCTTCTTTCACATATGTAACAGCTCAAATTAACGCAACAGGAACAATTGCATCAAGAGCACTAAGTATTCCATTTGAATTAGGAGTTTGGGTTGGACTAGTAAGTATTTTACTTTGTTCAATGCTAGGCGGAATGAGAGCGGTAACTTGGACACAGGTTGCACAATACATAGTATTGATTATTGCTTATCTAATTCCAGTATTCTGGATTAGTAACAAATCTGGATTTGGTTTCTTTCCACACTTTATGTTAGGTGAGGAAGTTGCTAGATTAGGTGCACTTGAATCGCAATTTGGATTAGTTAAAAATGCTGCTGCAGATATCAAAGCTGCAGGTGTACCAGGTGGTCTAAAATCTATTTCTGTGTCACACTCAGGTGTGCCAGAAGGTGGAATGGCTGCATGGAAGTTTATTTCATTAGCACTATGTATGATGGTAGGAACAGCATCTTTACCACACATTCTAATGAGATACTTCACTACTCCAAGTGTTAAAGCTGCAAGAAAATCAGTGGCATGGTCACTATTCTTTATTGCATTGCTTTATACTTCAGCGCCAATGCTTGCAACATTATCCAAAATCTCACTTATCGATCCAAACTTACCAACAGGTATTATTGGAAAACCAATTGCTGAAATTATGCAAATTGAGTGGGTGAATGCTTGGATAAATGTAAAACAAGCCTTCATAGCAGACTTTAACGGAGATGGTATTCTTCAGTTAAACGAATGGTTTATGAGAGGTGACGTAGTTGTACTAGCAACTCCTGAAGTTGCTGGATTACCATACGTAATCTCTGGACTAGTTGCTGCAGGAGGAATGGCTGCTGCGATGTCAACTGCTGATGGTCTAATTCTTGCTATCGCAAACGCTTTATCACATGATATCTATTACAAAATCATTGATCCAAAAGCGGATGTAAGAAAAAGATTGTTAGTTGCTAGAGCACTCCTAATAGTTATTGGTGCTGCTGGAGCATATATTGCATCGATGAGGATCACTAGTATCCTTGGTGCAGTTGCTTGGGCATTTGACTTTGCAATGTCAGGATTGTTCTTCCCATTAATACTTGGTGTATGGTGGAAGAGAGCAACAAGACAAGGAGCAATAGCAGGTATGATAGCAGGTCTTGCATCAGGGACAGCTTATCTAATTTATGTGTATCCTAAGTTTATGGGTAATGCACCTTGGTTAGGTATTGACCATTTACGTTTCGGTATAATCGGAGCGTCGGTCTGTTTAGTTGTAATGGTTGTAGTAAGTTTAATGACTGAAGAACCAGATAAAGCTACACAGCAAATGGTAGACGAAGTTCGTGTTCCATCAGGTAAGACAATACTTGGTAAGCAACACTAAATTAAACTTTTTGGGGGCGGTATCCGCCCCCATTTTTTTTCAGATAAATGCCTTTATATATTTTAGTTATAGACTACATTTTAGGTATCATTATGTGGACTTTAATTGGAAGATCTGCAATGAATATTTTTCAAAAAGAAGATTCTGAATTCTTTTTTATGAAAGTATTTGTAAAATACACAAATCCAATTATTAAAATTTTTAAATTCATAACTCCTAGTTTCATTATAGGACCATTAGTTCCACTTTATGTAGCTTGGTTTTTTTATATGTTTAGATTTTATTTAATGCCTTATTTAATGGGTTATTCTGTTATGGGAATGTTATCGTTTCCATTAGAAAGTGAAATAGCTGCGGAAATTTATAAAATATTTGGTAAATAATAATTCAAATATATTCAAAAATTGATAGTACTAGTTTTTATTTATTAATGAAAAATATACAAATTTCGCCTTCAATACTTTCTGCAGATTTTAGCCAATTAGGTGATGAAATTAAAAGATTGGAAGATGGTGGCGCTGACTTAATTCATGTCGATGTAATGGATGGACATTTTGTTCCAAATATTACAATTGGTCCCCCAGTGATAAAAACACTCAGAAATTATACAAAATTACCTTTTGATGTACATTTAATGATTTCACCAGTTCATAAATATATAAAAAATTTTGCTGAAGCAGGATCTGATATAATAACAATTCACCCTGAAGCAACCGACAATTTGATTGAGTCGATTAAACTTATTAAACAATTAAAGAAAAAAGTAGGCATATCTTTAAATCCAAATACGGAAGTAAGTGTCATTGAAAAATTATTAAAAGAAATAGATTTAGTTTTAATTATGAGTGTATATCCCGGTTTTGGTGGTCAAAAATTTATACCAGATGTCATTGAAAAAATTAAAAAACTATATCAAATAAAAAAAGATAGTAACTTAAAATTTGATATTGAAGTTGATGGTGGAATAAATTTCTCTAATTCAAAAGAGGTTATATCAGCAGGAGCAAATATATTAGTTTCTGGAACAACAATATTCAAAGAAAACAATGGTGATATAAAAAAAAATATAGAAACTCTAAAATCAATGTAAGATGTATTTAAAAAATTCTTTAATTTTAATAAATGAATTTTTTTACTACACTAAAAATCAAATAAGAAATTTATACTTAAAATCAAGGTTTTATAATAATAAAATTTCAAAAATTGAGATAAGCAACATTTCCTATAGACCAAGTCTAAGTATTTTAAGCTGCTTGGTTAAATATGATAAAAAAAAAATTAAAATTGAAGAATTAGATAAAGATAATATTTGGGAAAGTGAATTATTAAGTAGTAATAACCTCAATAAACTAAACAATTTTTATTGGTTATTTAGCATTGATTTAAAATCTTCCCCAAGTATTACACAATCAATAATTATTAAATGGATTGAAAAAAATCAAAGTTATAATTCATTAACATGGCAAACAGATATTTTATCAAAGAGAATAATATCTTGGATTGCAAACTCAAAATTATCTTATGATGAAAGTGATACTAAATATAAAAATAAATTTCATTTTTCTGTAAATAAACAGATTAATCATTTAATAAATGAAATAAGCAAATCTCGATCTATTAATGATAAATTATTAGGCTGTATAGCAATAATAATTACAGGATTATCATACGCAAATGAAAAATTTTTAAATTATGGATTAGAATTACTGAGAAAAATTATTATTAATTCTTTTGACGATGAGTATTTTCCAAAAACGAGAAGTATCAGGCAATTAAATTTTTATTTAAAATATTTTGTTCTTGTTAGAGAATTATTAAAGGAGTCTTTTAATGATATACCTGAGTACCTTGATGAAATAATTTTCTATCTAGGAAAATCTTATTCTGTTTTCTCTAAAATCGAACAAAGTTTACTATTCAATGGGAATCATCAAAATGATTTAAAGGAATTTAATAAATATCTTTCGCGTTATAAATATAAGTTTGCAAATTCAAATAATGAAGTAGGAGGATATGCCATTTTAAAAAACAAAAATTGTATTCTTGCAATGGATGTTGGAAATTCACCCCAAAAAACTTTTTCACATAACTATCAAAGTGGAGCTCTTTCATTTGAATTCTTCCACAAAGATAAAAAACTTATTTCAAATTCTGGTTACTTTCAGGATTATAAAAACAAATTAAATCTAATTTCAAAATCTACTGCCGCTCATTCAACAATTATAATTGATAATCATTCAAGTTGTTCATTTAGAAACAATGGAAAATATAAAACATTAGAAAACGGTTTGAAAATTAGTGATAAAAATATTGTTAATGAAAAAAACTATTGGTTAATCAAAGCATCTCATAATGGCTTTTTAAAAAAATTTGGAATTTTATGTGAAAGATCTTTAGAATATTTCGTTGAAAGAAATAAATTAATAGGTACCGATAAAATAATTACAAAAAATAAGTTAGAAACAAAAAAATATGATATCAGATTTCATATGGAACCAGGAGTTAAATTAACAAAAACTCTAGATAACAAAACTATACTAATTGAAATTGAAAATTCTGGATGGAAATTTTCAACTAACTGCGAAATTATAAATATTGAATCGGGTATATATTTCGGTAATAAAAATGTAACTAGTGAAAACCAAAATATATGTTTATCAGGCAAAATAAAAGATATAACTGAGGAAATTAAATGGGCATTCGAAAAAATACAATAAAAATTAAGACTGCTTTAATTTCATTGTCAGATAAATCCAATTTAAGACCATTATTAAATTTACTAAAAAAATATAAAATCAAAATAATAAGCTCAGGTGGCACATACAAAAAAATCAAAAGTATGGGTTTTAAATGCTTAGAAGTATCTAAATTTACAAATTCAAAAGAGCTGCTAGATGGAAGAGTAAAAACATTGCATCCAAAAATTCATTCCGGGATTTTGAACGTTAGGCAGAATAAAAAACATCAAAAGGAAATGAAAATTAATAATTATGAAAATATAGATCTAGTTATTATAAATTTTTATCCATTTGAAAAAGTTTTATTAAGTAATTCTGGTCACAAAAATATAATTGAAAATATAGATATTGGAGGACCAACAATGGTTAGAGCAGCTGCAAAAAATTATAATGATGTAGTTATCTTAAGTAACACAAAACAGTATGAAGATTTAACTATTGAATTAAATAAAAATAAAGGTTCAACGAATTTAAAATTTAGAGAAAAATTGGCTGAAGAAGCATTTATGGAAACAGCATATTATGAATCAAAAATTTTTAATTATTTCAATCAGAAGTCCAAAAACCTTTTCCCAATTAAGAATATTTTTTCTGGAAAATTACTTGAGAAGACAAGATATGGGGAAAACCCTCATCAAAAAGGAGCAATATATTCACAAAATAATAAGCAGGAAATTATTCAAATCAGTGGAAAACAACTCAGTTACAACAACTATAACGATCTTTATTCTGCCCTAAGTATATCTAAGACTTTACCAAAAAATAAGGGTGTAGCAATAATTAAGCATGCTAATCCTTGTGGAGTTTCCATTAATACAAACAAAGTCAAATCATTTAAAGAGGCTTTAGAAAGTGACCCAATTAGCGCCTATGGTGGTATTGTATCATGTAACTTTAAATTAAATATTAGTTTAGCTAAAGAGATTAATAAAATATTTTTTGAAGTAATAGTTGCAAATGGATTTGACGAAAAATCAGTTAAACTTTTAAAGAAGAAAAAAAACCTAAGGCTGATTGATTCTAGTAAAGTAGAAAAAAATTTTAAATTTAATTTTATGAATAAATTTAATTCTATTTTAGCTCAAGATCCAGATAATCAACATTTTTCTAAGAAAGATTTTAAAATTGTATCAAAATTAAAACCTACGAATAAAACTTTAAACAAACTTATTTTTGCATTTAATATATGTAGAAGTGTAAAATCGAATGCAATAGTCATTACAAGAAATTACAAGACAATAGGTATAGGTTCAGGTCAACCAAGTAGGTTAGATAGTTGCAAAATAGCAATTGATAAAATGAAAAAGTTTCAGAAAATAAGTGATAGTGATGAAATCTTAGCTGCATCTGATGCATTTTTCCCGTTTGTAGATGGCATAGAAAAGTTGGTTCAAGCAGGAATTTCAGCAGTCATTCAACCGTCGGGTTCAAAAAATGATAAAGAAATTATTAAATTTGCTAACCAAACAAATACTATTTTAGTATTTTCTAAAACAAGACACTTTAATCACTAATCAATTTATCTTATCTATTTTAGCAGCTAAAATAAAATCACTTTCAGCAAGACCTTTAATTGCATGAGTAAATATTTTAATTCTTGCATAGCCCCATCCAAACCACAGATCAGGGTGATGTCCCTCTGTTTCAGCAATTTCTCCAACTTTATTGACAAATTCTTGACTTTGTAAAAAATCGTCAAATTTAAAATTTTTTATTAAATGAAATCCATCGATTTTATCCTCTATAACTTCCCATCCATCAACTTGTTTTAAATATTTATGAATTTCTTCTGTGTTAAATGGCGGAATGTTACCTTCGCACGGGATACATTTTTTACTTGCTAAATCACTCATAATATAATTCCTATAATGGAGCGGGCAATGGGACTTGAACCCACGACCTTCTCGTTGGCAACGAGACGCTCTACCACTGAGCTATGCCCGCTTATTCTTACAAAACAAAACTAAAAGCTTTTTTGGAATTTAGCAAGTGATTAAATAATTAAATGCGACTATCGAATCCTTTCTGTCCAGTTGTAACTTTAAAAAGAATAATTATAATCAAAATATGAAACTTGATGAATTACCAACAACTATACCTGTTTTTCCTCTTTCAAATTTTATAATGTTTCCTGGCACAACTGTACCGCTGAACATTTTTGAGCCTAGATATTTACAAATGGTAAATGATAGTATGAAGAAGCATAGAATGATTGGAATGGTACAGCCAAAAAAAACGGGGTCTTTAAAAAAACCTGATTTGTACGAAATAGGATGTATTGGAAAAATCACAAGTTTCAACGAAACAGAGGACGGTAGAATACTTATCATATTAAATGGGATTTGTAGATACAAAATTAACTCAGAGGTAAATACAGATAAAATGTACCGTGAGTGTAATGTTCAATATGATCATTTTTCAAAAGATATAATGAAAAAAAGTAACGAAGTTAACTTTTCAGACTTAAGCTTAATTATGAAGAACATGAGAACATTTTTCAAAAAACAAGGGTATATTGTAAACTTAAAAGACTTAGAAAAGAAAGATCTTAGCCAAACTCTTAATGATTTATCAATGGCATCACCCTTCTCATTAGAAGAAAAACAAATATTATTGGAAAGTCTTGATATAAATATAAGAAAAGAAAAAATGGAACAAATTTTAAATAATTATATTAAAGACGAATTTGAAAATACTACTCTTCAATAATTTATAAGTTTAATCCTTTATCCGATAAAATATTAGAATACTTTTTAAAAATAGAATTTTTATTTAAAATGCCAAAAACTGGTTTTGAAATTGAGTTATTAATATTGCTATCTAATCTAAAAAACTCATAAATGCCATCGATTGCTTTTCCATAAAGATAATTACGATGTTTAGTAGAACTCTGGAAATCTTCAGCAACAGAGATATCTATTGGAAGGCCAAGAGATATTCTATCATTAATTATATTTGATATTATTTTAATATCTCTTATTGTCATGTTAAATCCTTGCCCTGCAAGGGGGTGTATACGATGTATTAAATCACCAAAAGCAAGGACATTATTATAAGTATAATTTCTAAGCATTTGAAAACTCAGAGTAAAGTTTTCAATTTTACTTATTCCAGTAAATGAATAGAAAGAATTATATTTTTTGAATATATCCAGTATTTTTTCATCATCTATTTTCGCTCCCCTATAAGAAAAAACTATTGAAGTTTTAGTATTAGACAATGGCAAAAATGCCAGAGGTCCAAATTTTGTAAAAATTTGAATAGCTACATTATTATCTTTACGTCGATGATTTATTAGAAAAGTATATGCTCTGCTTCTATAATCTTTTTTTATTTTATTTGTAAAAAATTTATTTGATATAAAATTTTTGTTTTCACTATTTATTACTAAATCATAAATTTTAGTTTTTTTTAAAATATTTTGACTAACGGTGTCTGAATTAAAGAATTTTATAAATTTAGATTTTTTTACTTTTTTTAAAAAAATTTCGTTTAATTCGTAATAGGATATTAAATTAAAAACTTCTTTATTTTTTTTATTAAAATTAATTTTTTCTTTAGATTGGGAGTCTTCAGTAAAAATTTTAATTTCTTTACTTTTCCAATGTTTAATATTCGATTTTGTCAAAGATTTTAAATAATCAAAATTCTCACTCGATAGAGCTATTGTTCTATTTGTTTTTACCTTTTGAATTTTTTTATTAAAATAAATGTCTACATTGAGTTTTTTTTCAGCAAAAACATAGGCTAGAATTAAATTTGTTAAATTTTGGCCTATAAGACAAATTTTCATAACAAAATAATTTTAACAATAAAAATTAAATGATACAAAGTGACAAAAGTAGTTTTGATTCATGATAATTAAAAATTATGTCAATAAAATAGGCAGTTTTATCTTTAGAAGATTGGCTGAGGTAATTGGGATATCTATAATAATCATTTCTGTATTACTTTTAATATCTTTAGCTTCTTACTCTCCAGAAGATCCAAACTTTATTTTATCTGAAAATCAAAAAATCAATAATTTTCTAGGATTAAGAGGTAGCTATGTTGCAGATATATTATTTCAGTCAATTGGACTTATATCTATACTATTACCTTTTTCATTATTTTTTACAGGATTATCTATAGCTATAAATAAGAACTTAATAATTATAATTGAAAATATTTTTTTTATTATTGTATATACTCTTATTGCTACTTTATTTTTTACTATTTTTCATAAAGAAACATACTGGTTAGTTATAAATGGTAATAGTGGTTTTGTTGGTAATTTTATATCAGAAACTTTTGACTTAGATTTATTAAGTAATAATAGTAGAATAAGTTACTATTTTTTAATATTTTTAATTTTTGTGTTTTTCTTAATGAGTATAAATTTTAAGATTTCGCACTTATTTCCTCTTTCTTCATTTATTAGGAATTTATTCATATCAAATAAAAATTACAAACAAGAAAACAAAGTATTAATTCAAGATATAAAAGAAGAAAATCAAATAAAAGAAACAAGAGTTCAAGAGGATCTATTTGTTAATAATAAAATACAATCTAATAAAGATATTAAAATAAAGTTACCATTAATTGATTTTTTAAAAAAACCTGAAAAATTAAATAACTCGAAAGAAGACATAAAAATTGATGCTGTAGGATTAGAGAAGATTCTTTTGGATTTTGGAGTTGAAGGAAAAATAAAAAAAATAAGTAACGGCCCTGTTGTTTCACTAAATGAATTTGAGCCAGCAGCGGGTGTTAAAGTTTCGAAAATAATCAATTTGGCTGAAGATATTGCAAGAAATACGAGTTCTGAGTCAGCTAGAATCGCAACTATTCCAGGCAGTAATACAATTGGAATAGAGCTACCAAAAATTTCTAGAGAGAATGTTTTTTTAAGAGAAATTATTTCTGATAAAAATTTCAAAAAGAAAGATATTAAATTACCAATTGCATTAGGAAAAAGTATCTCAGGTCAACCCATAACAAGCGATTTAAGTTCTATGCCTCACTTGTTGATTGCAGGAACGACTGGATCAGGAAAATCAGTTTGCATAAATACAATAATTTTATCTTTGATATACAAACACACTCCTGAAATTTGTAAATTTATTTTAATAGATCCAAAAATGCTTGAACTTTCGACATATGAAGGAATTCCTCATCTTTTATGTCCGGTCATAACCGAAGCAAAAAAGGCTGCTTCTGTATTAGGATGGGTAGTTAAAGAAATGGAGAGCAGATATAGACTTATGACTAGAGAAGGTGTGAGAAATATAGATGGATATAATGAAAAACATAAAATCAAAATGCCATACATAGTTGTCGTTGTTGATGAAATGTCTGATTTAATGTTAGTTTCAGGTAAAGAAATAGAGAGTTATATTCAAAAACTATCTCAAATGGCAAGAGCTGCAGGAATTCATATAATAATGGCAACACAAAGACCCAGTGTTGATGTTATAACAGGGACAATAAAAGCTAACTTTCCAACAAGAATATCTTTCCAAGTTACATCTAAAATAGACAGCAGAACAATTCTTGGAGAGCAAGGAGCAGAACAACTTCTTGGTAAAGGAGATATGTTATATATGTCATCAGCTAATAGAATAACAAGAATTCATGCTCCATTTGTATCTGAGATTGAAATAGAAAAAATTAATAATTTTTTAAGAAAACAAGCTAAGCCAGATTATATTGATGAAATACTCAATTTTGCAGATGAAAAAGAATTAAGCACAAAAAATAGAGATAATATAGAAATCGATGAATTATATCACACTGCTTTAGAAATGATAAAGTCAGAGGGAAAAGCATCAACTTCTTTTTTACAAAGAAAATTACAGATTGGATACAATAGAGCAGCAAGAATAATTGATCAAATGGAAATTAACGGTGAGGTAAGTAAAGCTAACCATGTTGGAAAGAGAGAAGTTTTAAAGTCGTGAAATTTTTAATCATATTTTTTTTTTTTCTTTTTCAAACTAGTTTATATGCAAATACCAAAGAACAGATAAAAATTAGATTGGAAAAAACATATAATATTAAATTTAAATTTACTCAAAAAATAGATAATAAAATTGAGAGGGGAGAATGTAAGGTTTCATATCCAAAAAAGATATTTTGTAAATACGATGACATTTATGAAAAAATACTGGTTTCAAATGGTAATTCTTTGCTAATAAATAGCAAGAGTATTAAAAATTATTTGAGATATAGTTTAGAAAATACACCACTTAATTTGATATTAGATAAATCATTTCTACTCCAAAAACTTAGTCAAGTTAATATCATAGAGGAGAGTGATGAAAATTTTTTTTTAAAAATTACACACGGCGATAGTTTAGTAACTATTTTTTTTGATAAAATAAATTACGATATTATCGGCTGGACTACAAAAGATGTTTATCAGAATCAAGTAGAGACTAAGTTATCAGAAGTTTCCACAAATGTAATGATTGATGAAAATATTTTTAAAATTCAAAAATATACTAATTAATTTTCTAAGTTAATTGTCTCAGACTTAAATATTTTCATTCCTCTACCTAAATAATTTTTTAAAGCGTGTTTGTGATCTAAAGAACACGTGTGAAGCCATACTTTACTTGTATTTTTTCTAAAACCTAATTTTAAAGCTTCAGATAACAAATATCCCCCATACTTTTTTCCTATAAACTTATCCATTATACCAAAGTACGCTATTTCACATTTTAATGTTTCAGGATGAAATAAAAGTTCAAAGAAACCAATTAATTCAGTATTTTCAGTCATTATATAGGTTTCTAGGTTTGGATTGCTTATATAATCCATCCATTTCAGGTCATCCCAAACCAACCTATCGATCCACCTATATTTTTTTCCAATTTGTTTATAAAAAAATTTATTTATTTGAAAATCCGGTGGAGTTTTAATTTCTATTTTACAATTTTTTTTTGGCTTAGAAGAAAATTTAATTTGATTTACTGAATTAATTTCTAAGTAGTTCCTGTCAACTTTTGTGATCACGAAACTATTTTTCCGACTTTTTCTCCACCAAATAAATGAAAATGTAAATGTGGAACCTCCTGT
Organism: uncultured Pelagibacteraceae bacterium; assembly: GCA_902545405.1. Taxonomy (GTDB): domain Bacteria; phylum Pseudomonadota; class Alphaproteobacteria; order Pelagibacterales; family Pelagibacteraceae; genus Pelagibacter. The sequence continues at coordinate 67,880 of CACCFT010000001.1, read as the reverse complement.
CCTCCATTTTCACCAACATTTATAATAGCCCTATATCCATTTCCACCATTCGAAGAAATGCCTAATTTTTTAGATACTAATGTTATGCCTTTCATAAAACCAATTATTTCTTCCTGAGAGGCATTTATATTGAAATCATCCAAATCTATATATTTACCTTTTGGAATAACTAATGCATGAATTTTTTTTTGTTGGTTTATATCAAAAAAAGATAGAACAAAATCATCTTCATATATTTTTTTGCAAGGTATTTCCCCTCTTAAAATTTTCGCAAATATATTATTTTCATCATATTTCATAAAATTTTTATGTCTTGCTTAAAGGTTTTCCAGTTATATCAGTTGTAAAATATTGATAAACCATAACTGTAATCACTTCAATATTCTTTAGCATTCTTTTTGTATCAACGCTCATATCTGCTGTTTGACAATTTAATTCTCTAAAATAATATATCTTAGTATTACCAAGTGAAATATCTATCTCTTTACTTAATTCTTCAATAATATTAGATTTTTTTTCTAAAACATAATTGTAACTACAAACATTAGCCGTAGCCCAAGTTAAAACCGCAAATATAATTGCTGCAATAAATAAAGATAACTTTAACATTTAATCTCAATTTTTTATATTACTAGTAATTAATAGGTGAGTCTATAATTACCCATTCATTTTTATCATTTCCATCTTTATCTCCAATATTAGAAATTATAACTGAACTATTTTCACCACCTAAATTCATGAAATATATTTCTCCCTTTTTCATATAAGAAGAATTTAATGTGCTTAAACCGCCTCTAGAAATATGAAAAGAAGAAGAAATAGCATTTGTTGGAACTGCATTACTACCATCATATGGATTTTTAAATTTATTATTATTGTAAAAATAATGACTTGCCGCATATGCTAATGCAGTCCCGTCATCAGTACATTTCATAAAGTATCTAAAGTTACTATCATCATTGTTTAAATACATACCATTTTTTGCTCTACCTTGTTGAGCGGAACAAACTTTTGTTGACTCTGCAGCTAACCATTTTGAAATTGTCTTTAAATTTTGTTTTGCAGCCTTTAGCTTTGCTCCTTTAGTATAACCACTGTAAGCAACAACACCTACTGCAGCTAAGATACCAATTATTGCCACTACAACTAAAAGCTCAATTAAAGTGAAACCTTTCTGATAAATCAATAATCTGCGAAGTTTATCACGCATGTAAAAATATTATTTGCACAATCATCTTGATTGGTACAAGTATTAATTGTTGTTTTATTAGAATTTCCTCCAGTAGTTAAATTTATCCCAGCAAAATTTTTGTTCAAATGATCTGACGTTCCATTGCCTACAAACACTCCTAAAGAGGTTGTAGCGCTTGGATTATTTGGCATAGATTGTGGTCCATAAGGGCTTTTAAAAACATCCTTATAACCATTTGCTATTGCTGATGCTATAGCGTTCTCTTCCCTTGTAAAAGAACCAGTGAATGTATACGCATCATTAAAAATCTTTGTTCCTGAACCTGTAAGAGCTGCTCTTGTCATTTCTGCTTTTACAGCTTTACAAAGACTTGTGGCATTGGATTTTGCTGCTTGTTTTTTAGCGCTAGAAGTATAACCACTGTAAGCAACAACACCTACTGCTGCAAGTATTCCGATGATTGCAACTACGACTAGGAGTTCAATCAATGTGAAACCTTTTTGTTTCATAATAAATTTGATTATTTTATATTATTAAAAAATACAAAATTTGCATTGTTAAAATATGTGCAACTAATAAGATAATATTTAAAAAAAGAGAGGAAAAATGAATAAATTTAAAACAATGTATAAGGCTTGTGTTAGCCTAATATTTATTTTTTCTTTTGTTTTATCTTCAACAGCAGCATTTTCAGAAATAATTGGACGTCTGTCAGTTCATTGGAGTCCAAAACATCATAGTGCAAAACATGCACAAATTTTCGCTGATGAGGTTAACAAAAGAGCAAAAGGTAAACTAAAAATTGAAGTTTATCCATCCAAACAGTTATTTGGAATAAGAGAAGTAATGGGAGCTGTTACTTCAGGTGCAGTTGAACTTGGAGGAATAGTGGGAGTTGTTAGCTTTCCACCAATTAACAAAAACTTTAACGTTGCCTCTTTTCCAGGACTATTTAATTCCTGGGAACAACAGAGAGGTTTTTTTCAAAACTCACCTAAAGGAAAAGAAATTTGGGGTGAATTAACAAAAAAAACTAATTCAACATTAGTAATGTATAACCCGGTTGGGCCTGTAATGACTTTTTCAAGTGCGAAAGAGTTAACGGGTATTGATGCTATGAAAGGTCTTAAGGCTAGAAGACTTTTAAAAAGTGAAGAGCCTATGTGGGATGCTTTAGGTGCAAACAGAGTATCTTTGCCTACTGGTGAAGTTTATACTTCATTACAAACTGGAATGATTGATACTATTAATAGTCCTCCAGGAAGTATTGAGGCATATAGCTGGTGGGAGTTTTTAAAATACGCTCAAAAGCCTTATCAATACTATGCGGACGCATACATTATGGCTAATTCTACTTGGTTTAATAGTTTATCTCCAGACTTACAAAAAATCATAATGGATGTTGGTAAGGAAATAGGAAAAAGATCAACTGACTTAATTATGGATACTGGGGAAAGCACTCTTAAGAAATTCCAAGAAAGAGGAGGGGTTGTTACTACACTTTCAGGAGCTGAAAAAGCTAAGTTTGACAAGCTTATGAAAGACAAAGTAATGCCAGCTATGGCTAAAATGATTGATGCTGACGCCTTAGAGGCGGCACAAGCATATGCTAACAGCAATTAGAAGAAGTTAAACTTTTTCTATAAAGATTATGAGAGCATTGCGAGCTATTAATAATTTGCTAGCAAAAGCTGCAATTTCGCTCGCAATGTTCATTATCTTTTTAATGGTGGCAGCTTTAGCTTTGAGCGCCACAACAAGATTTATCACTGGAACTGGATTTGCATGGTTTATTGAATTACCACCCGTAATGGTAAGTTGGTTGGTTTTTCCATTACTTGGTCCATTACTTAAACAGGGACAGCATATTAAAGTAGATTTTTTAAGTCATTATTTATCTGAAAAATCAAAAAATATTATTGGAACAATTGTAAATTTGATAGCTTTAATTTCTGCATGTGTCTTCTTTAAAGCAGGAGTTGATGCAACAAAAATGTATTACAATTTAGGACAGATGATGGAATTAGAAATTAACATTCCTATCTGGTGGATGTTTTTAGCATTTCCAGTTGGTTTTTTAATTTTAGCATTAACCTCATTAGAACTTATTTTAGATAATCTAAAAAAACTTTCAGGAAAAGAATAAATGTTTGGATTAGCTTTTATTATTTCTCTTATAACTTTAGTCATCTCAGTTCCGATTTTTTTAGTTTTTGGTTTAGGAAGTTCGTTAGCTGCAATTGCAGGATTAAATTTACCTTGGTCAGTACTTATTCAAGTTTCATTTGGTGCATTAACTAAACATGTTCTTATTGCCGTTCCATTATTCATATTTACTGGTATGGCTATGTTAAAAGGTGGAGCAGCATCAAGATTAGTTAAGTTTACAACAACACTAGTTGGTCATTGGCCTGGTGGATTAGGAGTTGCGATGGTTATTGCAATGGGATTCTTTGCAGCTTTTTGTGGTTCAATACTTGCAGCAATCACTGCAGTTGGAACAATTATGATGCCAAAGATGATTGAACAAGGTTATCCGACCCCATTTGTAGTCGTGCTAGCTGCTTCTGCTGCACTTTTAGAGGCATTGATACCTCCTTCCAATGCAGCAATACTATTTAGTGCTCTCACTAATGTTCCAGTCTCTAAAACTTTTGCTGCTGGAGTTATTCCAGGCCTAGTTCTGCTTGTTTTGATGGTCCTTCTAGTTTTGTTTAAATGCAGGCATATTAGAACAGATGAGAAGGCATCTTTTAAGGAAAGAGTAAGTTCTTTCATCGCTGCATTACCCGCATTGATCACTCCAGTTATAATTTTGGGTGGAATTTATGCTGGTATACTAACTCCGTCTGAATCTGCAGCTGTTGCAGGAGTATATGCAGTTCTAATTGGATTTTTAATTTACCGTGAACTTACTTTTTCATCTTTGATGAGCTGTTTAAGGGAAACTGCAATCATAACAGCTGTAATTTTCGCAATTATAGCAACTGCAACATTCTTAAGTGTCGTTTTAACATACACTCAGGCTCCTCAAAAAATTATTACATTCTTCACAGACAAAGGTGTTAGCGTAAATCTGTTCTGGATAATGCTAGGAGCAATTTGCTTAATTCTTGGAACATTTATTGAAATTGTTCCTGTTTTTTATTTAACTGTTCCAATTTTTGCAGCAATCACATTATCGTTCAATCAAAGTTTACTTCATCTTTATGTAGTGTTCGTAGCCTTTGCAGGAATAGGAATGATAACACCCCCCGTATGTGTTGGTATTTATACAGCTGCAGGTGTGATCAAAGAAAATCCAGCCAAAGCTTTCAAAGAAGTTCCTCTATTTACAATTGTTGGAATAATTTATGGAATACTAATGATTCTATTTCCAATATTCTCAACTTGGTTACCTGGGAAATTATAAGGGGAGAAAAGCTGAACTCGGGCTTATGAGTCCCGCGCTCTAACCAACTGAGCTACCCCGCCGTAAATAATTGTTGGTTTATACTACTTTTATTTTTTGATGCAAACAAGATTTATGTAATTTCCAACCTGAGTGTGATCAGATTGTGATCCTTTTTTAAAGGTAAAAATTAAGCTTTGTCCCGCGTCTAATTAATAAACTTACTATAAAAAGCTTTCTGAGATTTTTGATTTTGTGAGATTAGTCTTTTTATTTCTTTACCTGTCATCCAACAATCTAAATATATTGTTGCTTCAGTTATAAGTGATCCTAAATCTTTTTTTTTCATTTCCCTGTTATTTGGTGGGAAGAATTTCAAACCATTTGCGTTTGCAAATATTTTTAAGACTGATGATTTAATTCCAAAATTGAAACTTTCAACTCCCTCTTGCTGAATTTTTGAAACAGCGACCCCTATAACATTTCCATACTCATTTATTATAGGTCCTCCACTGTTACCTGAGTTTAACGCAGCATCTGTTTGGAATTCTGCATAATTATCTCCTAAACCAGCTAAAGCTGTTACTGTTCCGCTAGTGGCTTTAATTGACGCGCTAATTTTTTTTCCCAAAGGATATCCTGCTACAATCACTTCTTCTAAAAGTTGACCATCTTCATCAGAAATTGAAAAAACTTTTTTTGGCACAAAATTTGTTTTTAAAATTGCAAGATCATTTACTTTATCTACAGCTAAAATTTCTGTATCATATTCATTGCCTTTAGTTACTGCTTTTACTTTCGAGCAACTATCAATCACATGAAAATTTGTTATGATATGACTCTTTTTTGAAACAAAAAAACCTGTACCTGAAGATGCAGGTACTATTTCCTCATCTTTAATTTTTGGAAGTGGATCTATTTCTTTTTCTTCATTTATATATGCTAATAGTCTATCGGTGCCTGAACATACCGCATCAATTGTTTTAAATCTTTTTGCTGATCCATCTTTCCATATAATATCGAATTCTCCATTATAAGTGCCATTAGTAATTGATAACCTCATTTTTGTATTTTTTCTTATTAAATCACCATCATCAGATACTACTTCTTTGGATTTCATAATTAATGTTTTTCCATTTGAGACAGTTTTTAAATTTGCTCCAAAAAAATATATCATATCTCTTGCGTAATAATCTGTGCTATCCTCAATCTCTACAGAAAAAATTTTTTTATTATCTAAAGCTATAATTTTTAAATCTTCAGAAAATCTATCAGATGTTGTTTCGGTACCCCAGCTTCCACTATTGACAGAATTTATTTTACCTTCACACGAAATTGTAAATACGTTGTCACTATTATTCATTATTTTTGCAGCATTTGCAGAATATGGACAAAATATAATTAGAACAATTAGGCTTAATATTTTTGTGATCCAATTATTTTTCATGACAGACAGACTCTATCACTGTGATCTATGTGTGATCAATATTTTATTGTTTGCAAATAATGATTGTGTATTAAGGCTATATAACCACTGACCTCGGGCTTATGAGTCCCGCGCTCTGATGTAGTTTATTATTTCTTTCTACTCTTCAGTTCTTCCATTACTTCTTCAATTTTTATTCCATTTTTTTCAAGGTACATGATTAAGTGATATAAAACATCTGCTGCTTCGTGGATTTTATTAGAGTCTTGCTCAACGGCATCTATTAGTTCATTTATTTCTTCTAAAACCTTTTCTTTTGCTAAAGATTTGTCTTCTAAAAGCTTATTAGTGTATGAGCCTTCAACAGGGTTACTTTTTCTCTCTCTTGCAAGGATAACTAGATCTTCTAAAATCTTTAACATTCTAAATCCTAACAGGTATATCTTTTGAAGCCAAATATTGCTTAGCTTCATTTACTGAGAAAGTACCATAATGGAATATAGATGCAGCTAAAACAGCACTGGCACCTGATTTTATTCCATCTACTAAGTGATCTAAAGTTCCAACTCCACCTGATGCTATAACTGGGATGTTTACCATTGATGATATCTTTTGCATCAATTCTATATCATACCCTGATTGAGTCCCATCTTTATCCATGGATGTTACGAGAAGCTCTCCCGCTCCACATTTCTCCATTTTAGAAGCAAATTCTAAAGCGTTTATGCCTGTTGGATTTCTACCACCGTGAGTAAAGATTTCCCAACCATCATCTTTTCTTTTCGCGTCTATAGCAACAACAATGCATTGTGATCCAAATTTTCTAGAACTATCTTCAACAACTTTTGCATTTTGTACAGCTGCTGTATTGATTGATACTTTATCAGCCCCACAATTAAGCAATTTATTAATATCATCAATACTTCTAACACCACCACCTACAGTCAGTGGTACGAAACATTTTTTAGAAGTTTTATGTACCACTTCATAAATAGTATCTCTATTTTCATTTGAAGCAGTGATGTCTAAAAAGCAAATTTCATCTGCACCGCTATCGCTATAAATTTTTGCTTGTTCTACAGGATCTCCTGCATCTTTAAGATCAACAAAATTAATACCTTTTACAACGCGACCATTTTTAACATCTAAACAAGGAATAATTCTATTTTTAAGCATCTATTTCTTTTGCAAGTTCATCTAACTTTATGTCTCCATCATATATAGCTTTCCCAACTATAACGCCTTCGATATTATTTAAATTTTTAGCTTTTTTAATATCGTTAATTGATGAAACGCCACCAGATATAACTACTGGACAATTTGAAATATCAGCCACTTTTTGTGTTCCTTCAAAATTTGGGCTTTCTTTTGTTCCATCTCTATTAATGTCTGTGTAAATAATTCTGCTTACTCCATAATTATTTATTTTTTTTAAATAATCTGTTGTTAATTTATCAGACTCCTCTGTCCACCCTGAAATTGCAAGATGACCATCTTTTGCATCTAAACCTAAGGCAATTTGTTTAGGAAATTTTCTACAAGCTTCTTCTAAAAACCTTCTATCTTTAATGGCAGCACTTCCCAATATTACTTTTTCAACACCAGTATCAATATATTTTTGAATAGTTTCAAAGTTTCTAACTCCACCTCCTATTTCTATTTTAAGGTCAAATTTTCTAACTATTTCTTGAATAATATCAATATTAATTGGAACTCCAGTTAATGCGCCATCTAGATCAACTATATGTAAGTTTTTAAATCCGTTATGTTTATAATTTCCTGCTTGATCTACAGGAGACATTTCATACTCAGTTTTATTGTCGAAGTCTCCTTTTATTAATCTAACACATTTTTTATCCTTGATATCTATAGCTGGAAATATCTTCACTTATTTTAATATTTTTTTCTTTGCTTTTTCAAACTCTTCTTCAGATAAAATGCCTTCATCAAACAATTGTTTTAATTCTTTTATTTTAGATACCACATCTTCACCTTTTTCAGAATTATTTACAGTTGATAAATTATTTGTTTCTTTTGTATCGTTACTCTGGTTATTATAAGATCCAAGATAGAATCCCAAGTTTGTTAAAATCTCAATTGTTCTTCCATTTTTAATATCACTTCTTTTAATTCTTCGTTCTTTTGATGTGGTTCCGTTATCCCAGACTATCTTATACCCTTTTGCAAATAAAAAACATTTTTGTGGAACATTATATTCCACTGCCATTTGTTCACACTTTTTAACAGCTCTTCCAGCATAATTCCCACTCATTATTTGGTGGTCTTGTAACCATTTTGGTTGTGTAAAAAAATTGTAAAATTGACCATCAATAGATATTGCTATCAATCCAGGCTTCCACCCAGGGTCTTCACTTTCAGCAAACTTTCCCATCTTGCCACCACTAAAATAATATTCTAGAACATTTGCTGTATTTTCAGATACAATTAGATCACCTTTTCCCTTTTTATATGATTTGACATTTGAATATGCGACTGAAAAATTGAAACATAATGATACTAAGATTAATAAGAAGAAACTTTTTTTCATAATTTAATATATCTTAATTTAATATTTTTTTCTTTGCTTTTTTAAACTCGTCTTCACTTAAAACACCAATTTTATATAATTTATTTAATTCCTCTAATTGTTTAATAATATTAGGTTTGATTTCATTATTGTCTTTTAAATTGGCTTTGTTAATTTTAATATTATTGAATGAGTTTTTTTTCATTTTATCAAATTTAGAATTAAATTTTGAGCAATTTACATAACACGCTGAAATTAACATAATTGCCTTATCATTATGCTCAGTTAAAAAAAGATTTAAATCTATATCTAATCTCATAGGACCAAATATATAAATAAAATCACCTGAAGATTTTAGATATAATTGGTTATTTTTATTTTTAGATATTTTAAATTTTGATAAATTTATCGTCATATCATCATTAATTGGAATACTTTTATTATTACCTGATAAACTTGTAATCATTTTTCTAATCTCTTTTGTTTGTTCAGCCAATTCAGTAGAGTTCATCTGATTTAGCTCATCAATAATTTCTGAAAAATCATTATCAGAAAAAGTATTTTTTAAATTTTGGTCTGAAAATATTACATAAGATATGAAATCAATTTTCTCCTTTTTCATTATTTTTTTTACTTCTGACATTACCCACTTAGAAGCTTGAACCTCATCTTTGAAACTCTTTTTTTCCATTTTTTTCATGATTGATTTTGCATATTGATTATTCATAACATCTTCTCCATTTAAAATGGCTCTTTCTAAATCGACATATTTTTTGGGTCCCAGAAGATACATCTTGATATTTGCTGAATTCACAAACTCCTGGAAAAAATCTTCAACTTCATCATTCGTATATTCAATGTAAATATGGCTTTGAGGAACTTCAAAAGTTATATCTTGAATATTAATATTTTTAGAATTTACATTACCAATGATTAGAATTGTCAAAAAAATAATATAATTAATTAATTTCATTTTTTATAAATTTATAAAATTATTTATTATTTTTAGGCCAGTTTTATCGCTTTTTTCAGGATGAAACTGAGTTCCAAATATATTTTCTTTTTCAACTGCACAAACTATTTTCGACGAATAATCAGTTGTAGCAGCCGTGACTGAATTATCATTTGGAACAAATTCATAACTATGGACGAAATACATATGTGACTTATTTTCTATATCTTTAAAAATTTTACTATCTTTGACAAAATTTATTTGGTTCCAGCCAATATGTGGTAGTTTATATTTTCCATTTTGATTATCAATTTTAGATACTTTACCAGAAATCCATCCTAGTCCTTTAGTCTCAACTTCTTCATATCCAACATCAGCAAACATCTGAAGACCTACGCAAATACCTAGAAGAGGTTTTTTATTACTTAAAGCAAATTCGCTTAAAGTATCAATTAAGCCATTTATGCCATTTAAACCATCTATACAGCTTTTAAAAGATCCCTGCCCTGGTAAAACAACTTTATCGCTAGATTTAATTTTATTTAAATCTGAAGTTACTTCAATATTAACATTATCTTTTGCAACTTCCTTAAAAGAGTTAATTACAGAACTTATATTACCCGATTTATAGTCAACAATTGTGACGTCCATTAATTTTATAAAGAGCCTTTTGTAGAGGGAATTGTACTTTTATTTCTTGGATCTAATTCTAATGCAGCTCTTAAAGTTCTCGCCAAGCCTTTATAACAAGACTCAATTATATGGTGACTGTTGTCACCGTAAATATTTTCAACGTGCAAAGTAATTCCGGCTGCTTGTGAAAATGCCTGGAACCATTCTTTAAATAATTCAGTGTCCATCTCACCAAGTTTTTCAACTTTTAGTTTTACATTCCAAATCAAATAAGGTCTGTTTGAGACATCTATTGCAACTCTAGTTAATGTTTCATCCATTGGTAACAGAATATGAGCATATCTTTTAATACCCACAAATTTTTTTGAAGCTTTCTTTAAGCATTCTCCAATAGCAATTCCAGTATCTTCTGTTGTGTGGTGAAGATCAATGTGTGTATCACCTTTAGCTTTAACAGTTAAATCGATTGATGAATGTTTAGATAACTGCTCAAGCATATGATCTAGAAAACCTATTCCTGTGTCAACTTTGTACTTACCTTTGCCATCAATATTAAGGCCAACACTGATATTAGTTTCTTTTGTTTTTCTAGCTATTTTTGCTTTTCTTTTCATAATTTAAATTAGGTATATAGGTATTTTTGATTATATCAATAATACTAAACCTGGGCTTGAACTATTGAAATTCATATCCATTTATAGTCCATGACAACAATTGTACTTGTAAGAAAAAATAATGACGTAGTTGTGGCCAGTGACGGTCAAGTTAGTATGGGTAACACTGTAATTAAGAAAACTGCTAATAAAGTTCGTAAAATTGAGAAAAGAAATGTGATCGCAGGATTTGCAGGATCTACTGCTGATGCATTAACGTTATTTGAAAGATTAGAGTCTAAGCTAGAAAAACACGCTGGGAATTTAACCAGAGCTGCAGTTGAATTGGCAAAAGATTGGCGTACTGATAAATATTTAAGAAGATTAGAGGCCTTAATGGCAATAGGCGATAAAGAAAAAAGTTTTATAATTTCAGGAACTGGTGATGTTTTGGAGCCTGAAGGAGATGTTATAGGGATTGGCTCTGGAGGAAATTATGCTTTAGCAGCAGCAAAAGTTTTAATGGATACAGAAATGTCTGCTGAAGAAATTGCGAAAAAATCTATTAAAGTTGCATCAGATATCTGTGTATTTACAAATGATAATTTAAGTATGGAGAAAATATAGTGGAAAATTCAAACGTAACAACATTCCCCAAAGGAAAAGTAGAAAAAGAAAAGACAACAATTACAAATTCATTATCACCAAGGGAAATTGTATCGGAATTAGACAGGTTTGTTGTTGGGCAAAATAAAGCCAAAAGAGCTGTTGCTATAGCTTTGAGAAATAGATGGAGAAGACAAGCATTAGAAGATGAAATGAAAGACGAAGTTCTTCCAAAGAATATTTTAATGATCGGCCCTACTGGTGTTGGTAAAACTGAAATCTCCAGAAGACTTTCTAAATTAGCGGAAGCACCATTCGTAAAAGTAGAAGCGACAAGATTTACAGAAGTAGGATATGTGGGACGTGATGTAGAACAAATTGTAAGAGATCTTTTAGAAATTGCAATTGCAATGGAAAAAGTGAAGAAAAGAAAAGAAGTTCACGCTCAAGCTCAAAAATTAGCTGAAGACAGAGTTTTAGATGCTTTAGTCGGAAATAAAGCAAGTGTTGCAACCAGAGAAAGTTTTAGAAAAAGACTAAGAGATGGGGATTTAGATGATAATGAAATTGAAATAGCCGTTAGCGAGTCTAATCAAATGCCATCATTTGAAATACCTGGAATGCCAGGAGCAAACGTTGGAATGATAAATATTTCAGACATGCTTGGAAAATCTATGGGTCAAAAGCCAAAAAAGAAGAAGATGTCTGTAAAAGAATCTCATGAAATTTTAATTAATGAAGAGTCAGACAAATTAATTGAGCAAGACAAAATAATTAAATCTGCAAAGGACTCAACCGAAAATAATGGTATAGTTTTCTTAGATGAAATTGACAAAATTTCAGCAAGAACTGACCGTGTTGGTGGTGATGTATCAAGAGAAGGTGTTCAAAGAGATTTATTGCCATTAATTGAGGGAACAACAGTTAGCACAAAATACGGACCTGTTAAAACAGATCATATTTTATTTATTGCTTCAGGAGCCTTTCAATTAGCAAAACCATCTGATCTTTTGCCGGAATTACAAGGAAGATTACCTATAAGAGTTGAACTTGATGCATTGAATAGTGATGATTTCATTAGAATTTTAAAAGAACCAGACAATAGCTTAATTAAACAATATAAAGCACTTCTTAAAACCGAAAAGGTAGACCTAGAATTTACAGAGGAAGGAATAAATACAATTGCTCATATAGCAAGTGAAGTAAATTCCTCTGTTGAAAATATAGGAGCTAGAAGACTACATACTATTATAGAGCGAGTTTTAGATGAAATAAGCTTTACAGCAACAGATAGAGCAGGTGAAAAAATTGTAGTCGATGGTAAATATATTAAAGATAATATAGGCGAGTTAGTTAAAGATACAGATTTATCAAAATTTATTTTGTAATTTTAAGAAAAATATCAAAACTTCCCACAGAACTACTGTTCACTGCTTCAAAATCAATTTTGAGTATCCTGTTCATTAATTCTGAATTACCCTTAATATATTCTGGAACTGAGTGCTTAAGGATACTAAGATCCTTAGATTGATATGGATCGTTAATATTTTTTGATCTCATACCTTTTCCTGTAATCACATTAATTTTTTTTACATTGTTTTCATAGCAATATTTTATGAATTCATATATTTTATTATTTGCTTCATTTAAAGTTAAGCCATGTAGATCAATTGACTTCACCATAATTGTTTTTTTTTGCGGGAGTTCTTTATCTTTCACCTCCAAAGGATCTTTGTTATTTAAGAAATTTTCCCAATCTTTTTTGTCTTTTTCTGAAAGTTTATTATTCAAGCTTGAGTATCAATTAAAAGCCAATTTGGATTTGAAGAATTGCTATCTTTCGAAAACTTCCATGTATCTAATACTTTTTTTATTTTTTCTGGATCCCCTGAGACTATTTTATTATCTTTATCTTTCACACATGATATAATTTCACTTACAAACTCAACTGTTACTTCTAACATATTTTTGTTTTGTTGATGCTCTTTAACTTCAGCTGAATTTATACCTATGAATGTAGTTTCTGATAAATATTCTTTATTTTCCCTATCTTTGATTGCTTCTTCAAATTGTTGATAAACATTTTTATCTAATAGAGATTTTATCTCTTTTAACTTACCATTTGCAAAGCTAGTGATTATTGTTTCGTATGCAATTTTAGCACCTTTTATGAAATCTTTTTTTGCATTATCATCAAAAGTTTTAGCATTAATATCTGTTACAGTTTTAACAGGAGGAGCTTCATGTGCAAAGCTTGACTCTACATCTTCCTCAAAACCTGTTTTTTTTCCCAAAATTCCTCTTAATCTTAAAAAAATAAAGCCTGCAATCATTGCAAGAAGTATAATATCAATGTATTCAAAGCTATAACTCATAAGTGTATAATATTTACTATGTTAATAAATTTCAACCTGCTATTTAAATTATAGACAAATGAACACAGTATTAATTTTTATCATTGGCATTCCACTTATCGAAATTTACTTATTTATTAAAATTGGATCACAAATAGGTGCATTTAATACAGTTTTGCTCATTTTATTTACAGCAATTCTTGGAGTGGCGTATGCAAGATATGAGGGATTCAACACATTAAAGTCCGGAATTGGGCAATTAATAAAAAACCAGTTGCCAGTTTATGAATTAATTTCAGGCGCAACACTGGCTTTTGCGGCAATTCTATTAATATTTCCAGGTTTTGCTACGGATTTTATGGGGCTACTATTAATAATACCTTATTCAAGAAAAGTGATCTTAAAAAAGTTTGTGAACAAAAATAAAAAAAGTAATAAATCTGAAAATAATAAAAATTTTATTGAAGGTGAATTTGAGGATATAGATGACAATAATGACAGAAAAATATGAAATAATTTTTAAATATATTCAGGATTTATCTGTGGAGATTCCAAATGCTGAAACTTTCATATTTAGTAGGGACTATATAACAAAATACACTCTTGGGATAAATATTAGTACTAAAACATTAAAAAATAAATTAATTGAAGTAGTTACAAAATTATCATTTAGTGATCCGAATCAAAATAAAAGGAAATCTCATTTTGAAATTTCCTATTGTACTGTGATAAAAATTAAAGACCAAAAAATAGATAAAAAAGATTTAGAAAAAATACTTCTTTGTGATGTTCAAAAAAAAGTTTATCCAGATATTGAAAAAATCTTAATAAATTTGATTAAAGATTCTGGCTTTCCTGTTCTAAAAATGGAAAAAAAAATAGACTTTGAAAAACTTTATAGACAAAAAGGTAACTAAAAAAAATTTTTTTTTAAATTTGTTCTTAAAAATTTCTTATGATCGTCGATTTCTTTATTTGAAACAGAAATAATTTTTTTTGAATAGTTTTTTATTTTTTGAGTTGTGATTTTTTCTTTTTGTATTTTATTTTCAAATTGAAAAACTGGTTCTTTTTGTCCAATGAGATTTATATAAACTTTTGATAAAAGCTCACAGTCCAATATTGCTGTATGCTTCTTTCTTCTTGAATTATCAATTCTAAATTTTTTACACAAAGCATCTAAACTTACTCCCGAACCTGGAAATTTGTTTCTTGCTAATTCGAGTGTATCTATAACATTTTCATTTGAAATTTTTTTTTTGTTAGCTAATAGTAGCTCGTTATTCAAGTGTGTAATATCAAATTCTGCGTTATGAATTACAATTTGTTTTTCATCTATAAAATTAAGAAAATCATCAGCAATTTCTTTAAACTTTTTTTTGTCAGCTAAAAATGCATCGGTATATCCATGAACTTTTAAGGCACTTTCTGAAACTTTTCTTTCAGGGTTTAAATAACAATGAAAAATATTTTTAGTTGGAATTAAATTATCAAGTTCAATACAGCCTATCTCAACTATTCTATGTCCATCTTTGACTGACAAGCCTGTTGTCTCTGTATCAAGTATAATTTGTTTCATTAATAATTTTATGTTTTAAATATTTAATTTTTTTTTCCATTATTTTTAAAGAATAGTTGTTGTAAATAATATAATTAGCTAATTTTTTTTTTTTTAATAAAACTGTTTGATTTTCTTTTAATATTTTTAAAATATTTTTATCATAGTTTTCTCTTTTCGATAATCTCTCTAAAATTTTACTTTTTTTTGATTTAATAAATATTAAAATATCACCCTTCTCATTTAAGTTATTTTCAATTAATAAAGGCACATCAAGTAAAACTAGTTTTTTTTTTTTATTTTTTTCCAAAAAGAAATTCATTTTTTGTCTCACTAATGGATGAACAATATATGAGATTTTTTTGAGATTTTTTTTATCTTTGCTAATTGCTTCTACTAATTCCTTCTTTTTAATTGGAAAAGACTTAATATAACTTGGCAATATTTTTTTTAGTTTATTAAAACATACTTTATTTGTTTTATAAATTTTTTTTACTTCATCATCAGCATTAAATACTGGACATTTAAACAGTTTGGCTACAAAAGTTTTACCAGATCCTATACTACCAATTACTGCAGCCCTAATCATTTTTTATTAGATACACCTTCCCCCATCAACCTCTAATACTGTTCCTGTTATCATACTTGCTTCGTCAGAACATAGAAAACATGCGGCATTTCCCATATCATGAGGTGTAGAAAATCTACCTATTGGAATAGTTGATAAAAAAGCTTGTTTTTTTTTAGGAGTATCACCACCCATAAAAGATTTCAATAAAGGCGTTATTCCAGCTACAGGAGCTATTGCATTTACTCTTACTTTATAAGGAGCAAGTTCAATCGCCATCGCTTTTGTTGCAGTTATCATCCACCCTTTGCTTGCATTATACCAATTTAGCTTTGGTCTAGGGGATAAACCAGCAGTCGATGCAACATTTAAAATGACACCTTTTTTAAGTTTTTTCATTTTTGGAACAAAAAATTTTCCACAATAATAAACTGACTTGGCATTTACGTTAAAAACTTTGTTAAACTCTTTCTCGGTCACGGTTTCCATAAATTTAGGCTTGTGAGTTACTCCTGCATTATTTACTATTATATCTATCTTGTTATATTTTTTATAAACATATTTAAATAATGACTTAAAATTTGATGCTTTAGAAACATCAGCAACAAAATAATCTTGAGACAAATTTTTTGAAACCTTTTTTAATAATTTTGAATTTATGTCTACCATTATTAAATTAGCACCCTCGCCAGTGAACTTTTTTGCTATACCTTTCCCAAATCCAGAAGCTGATCCTGTTATTATTGCAACTTTATTTTTTAATCTCATAATTCAATTTTTTAATAAATTTATAGTTTCTTCGTCAATATCTGGTTCAATGTTATGCCAAATATTAAAGGCTTTTTGAGCCTGGTAAAGGAACATATTTAATCCATTTTCAAAAATATTACCTTTTTGATTTCCTATATTAAAAAATTTTGTCTCATGCGGATCATAAATTACATCATAAAAAAATTTGTTTTTTCCAAATTGACTAAAATCATGCTCAAAATCATTATCTTTATCTTTTTTAAGACCAACGCTGGTTGCATTAATTATCATATCAAAATCTACTAAATCACCCCAATCCAATATAGTTAAGTCATTAAATAAATCTTTTAATTCATCAGCTTTGCCTTTCGTTCTATTGCTTACAAATATTTTTGAAGCGTTCATTCTTTTTAATGCATATAATATCGATGGAACAACACCACCAGCACCCAGAATAATTATAGTTTTGTTAGTTACATCATAATTTAATTTTTTTATGCTGAGTTCAAAACCATCAATATCAGTATTGTGACCTATTAAATTTCCATTTTCTAAGGAAATGGTGTTTACAGATTTTGTTCTTAAAGCATGGCCGCTTAAGACATTAATGTGGGGAATTATTTCCCTCTTAAAAGGAACAGTAACATTAAGACCATCTAACAAACCTTGTTTTAAGTTCTCACATAATTCTGCTAAATCACTTTTGTGTGTCTCCAATTTTCCGTAAATTGCTTCTAAATTGTATTTTTTTATCCAGAAATTATGCAATTTTGGAGATAATGAGTGATCTATTGGATTTCCAATGACTAAGAATTTTTTCATTTATAGTTACCCAGAAATTTTTTAATATCAACTATAGGTAATCCCATAATAGTATTTTCATCTCCATCAATCGATGTAAATAAATTTCTACCCTCTCCTTCTATTTGATAAACATTATATGCATACAGGGCTTCGTCTGTTATTTTTTCTAAGTATTCTTTTATTTGTTTGTCTGAAAAATTTTTCATTGTGAGGTACGCTTTATCTGTATAATTCCAAATCATTGATCCATTAAAAGATATACAAACTGAGCTTATCAATGAATGTTTTTTTCCATTTAATTTTTTTAAAATATTAAAGGCTTCTATTCTATTTTCAGGTTTTGAAATTAATTCTCCGTTTAAATCTATTACACTATCTGCGCCAAGGACTAAAACATCATAATTCTTTTGGCTAACCTTATTTGCTTTTAGTTCGGCCAAATTTTTTGAAATTATTTCTGGATACGCACCTTCATTTAATAAACTTTCTTTTACAGGTTCTTCATCAACATTCGAAGGAAATACTACACATTGAATTCCATTTTTTTTTAAAATTTCCTCTCTAACCTTACTTTTTGAAGCTAAAATAATATCAACCATTTTTATTTTGTATTTCAAATATTTTAATTATTGATGCTGCAGTTTCTTCAACAGATTTTCTAGTTACATCTATTGTTGGCCATTTGTTTTTTTTAAATAACTTCTTAGATTGTTCTACCTCAAGTCTAATTTTTTCTAGATTTATGTAATCTGATGCTTCATTTTCTTTCAGTGAATTTAATCTATTTCTTCTTATGTCGTAGAGCCTTTCGGCTTCTGTGGTTAAGCCAATAACACATAGTGTCTTTGATTTCAGAATATCATTTGGAATACTCATATCATTTACAAGTGGGATATTTGAAGTTTTTAATCCCTTATTTGCAAGATATATGGAAGTTGGTGTCTTGCTTGTTCTGCTAACACCAATTAAAATAATATCTGACTCTAAAATGTTTTCTGTATTATTACCATCGTCATGATTCATGGTAAATTGTATCGCTTCAATCCTTTTATAATAATCTTCGTCCAAAACATGTTGAGCACTAGGCTGATGTGTTGCTTTTTCGTTTAAAATTTTTGAGAAGTTGAGTATTAAATCACCTAGAACACCAAAACATGGAATGTTTTTTTTATTAGCTTCTTCAGCAAGAAACTTTGCTAATTTACTATTAACAACAGTATATAAAATAATTGGGCTCTCTTGTTTTTTAGCATTATTAAGTATTGTAGAAATTTGATTTTCGGTCCTTGTAAACGAAAATTGGTTTAGATCATAATCAAAGTTATTAAATTGTGCTTTAAGAGCCATGAATATTCTATCAAGCGTCTCTCCTGTTGAGTCTGATATTAAATAAACTTGGTGTGTATTCTTCATGTATAAATTGTTTATAGTTTAATTATAGAATAAGAAAAACTCCTGATTTAGCAAACACATCTATCTTTATTATACTTGTTGTTCTTTAATTAACATTTTTATAATTGTGAATAAGTTATTAACAATTTTCATATATATAAAAGTCATTAAATAATCCCTATTTTTAAGGATTATTTTTTTATATTAATGAATAAAAAGTGAATAAAGTGTTGAAATTGAGTAATTTACGTTATCAACAATTCATACTAATAATAAATCTAAATATAATTATCTTATTATAAATGACACCGATAAAAGAATGTTTAATAAATAATAAAACAGATCTCATTCCTATTTGGCTAATGAGGCAAGCAGGTAGATACTTACCTGAATTCAGAGAAATAAGGAAAAATAATCCAAATTTTATAAATCTTTGTTTAAACTCAAAATTATCAAAAGAAATAACTCTTCAACCAATAAAAAGATTTGGTTTTGATGCAGCAATTATCTTCTCTGACATTTTAATGATACCTTACGGACTTGGTCAAAAAGTTGAGTTTAAAAAAAATTTTGGACCTAAACTTGAAGATTTTAAAATAAATAAATTACTAGAAATTGATGAAGAAAATTTTATAAAAAATTTATCTCCAATATATCAACTTTTAGCCGATTTAAAAAAAAGTGAAGATTTAAAAAAAAAGGACATAATTGGTTTTGTAGGGGCCCCTTGGACTTTACTCGTGTATATGATAAATAAGGTTTCTCCAAAAAATGGTTTAATAACCAATTTTTTTTCAGATATTGGTTTAATTAATAATTTGTTAAAAATTTTAGATAAATTTATTAAAACCCACATTAAAAACCAAGTAAATGCTGGAGCCACCTTAATCCAAATATTCGATAGCTGGTCTGGATTGATCGAATCTGATTTTGAAAAATACTTGTACAATCCAACTTTATCTTTAGTAAATTATACTAAGAGCTTAGGGGTACCAGTGATTTGTTTTCCAAGGGGAATAGCAGACTACAGACAATTTTGTAGAATCGTTAAACCAAGTATGATTAATATAGATTATGATGTCGATCCAAAAAATTTACTTAAATATATAGATATACCTATACAAGGTGGATTGCACCCTGAGGTGTTATTAACAAATAAAGCGCACTTAAAAAAAGAAGTTACTAAATATTTAGATATTTTTAAAGATCACCCTTACGTATTTAACCTTGGACATGGTATTCTCCCAGAAACAAAAATTGAGATGGTAGAAGAATTAGTAAAAATAGTTAGAGACTTCACATAATGAAAGATCACCCTAAAATTAAATTTGGTAAAACTGGAGTTTTAATTATCAATTTGGGCACCCCTGATTCTACAAAATGGTTAGATATTAGAAGGTATTTAAAAGAGTTTCTGTCTGATAGAAGAGTCATAGAGGTTAATCCAATTCTATGGCAATTAATATTAAATCTTATAATTTTAAATTTAAGACCGTCTAAAACAGCAAAAGCTTATAAAGAAATTTGGATGAAAGAAATAAACATGTCTCCATTAATGTATTATACACAAAAGCAAGCAGAAAAAGTCTCAAATTCAATATCGAATGAGGACATATTAGTCGACTTTGCAATGAGATATGGAAATCCTAGTATTAAAAGTAAAATAAAAAAATTACATGATAGTGGTTGTGAAAATCTTGTTATTTTACCTTTGTACCCACAGTATGCTGCCCCAACTACAGCGACAGTATGCGATGAAGTTTACAGAACATTAATGTCTATGAGATGGCAGCCCTCACTTAAGATTATTCCTCATTATGAGTCTGATCCTTTGTACATTGACGCTTTGGTTAATTCTATTAATTCTAAAATACAAAACATAGATTGGAAACCAGATTTAATATTAGCTTCTTATCATGGAATACCAAAAAAATATTTTGATAAAGGAGACCCATACCATTGTTATTGTCACAAAACTACAAGACTTATTTCTGAAAAGTTTGAAGAAATCGAAATTAAAACTACTTTTCAATCAAGATTTGGACCCGAGGAATGGTTACAGCCTTATACTGATAAAACTTTAGAACGTTTACCAAAAGAGGGAGTTAAAAATGTTCTAGCAATTTGTCCAGGATTCTCTTCAGATTGTGTAGAAACATTAGAAGAAATATTAATACAAGGAAAAGAAAGTTTTTTGGAAGCTGGTGGAGAAAATTTTGATATGGTTTCGTGTCTTAATGATAATGATGATCATATAAAATTGATTAATAATTTGATAAAAAAAAATATTTAATTGATGAATTATTATCTTCTTTTTAAATCTTTGCATTTAATCTCAGTTATCTCATGGATGGCTGGTCTATTATATTTACCAAGAATTTTCGTATACCATGCTGCAAATAGTGATGATAAAAAAATTTCAGATGTATTTAAGACGATGGAAAAAAAATTGTATTTTTACATTATGACACCAGCCATGATTTTATCATGGGTATTTGGATTGCTTTTAATTCATAGCATAGGATTTCATCAATTAGGTCAAACATGGATGGTATTAAAAATAATATTTGTAATATTCCTTACTTTGTATCATTTCTATCTAGGGAAAACCTTAAATCAGTTTAAATTTGATCAAAATACTCATTCTCATAAATTTTACAGATTAATTAACGAAATTCCTACAATATTGCTTATTTTGATTGTTTTTGTTGTAATATTTAAGCCTTTATAGGCTTGAAATCTTTAAACAGGCTATTATATTAATATTATCTAATTATAAACCTCCCACAATATGAATATACAAGAATTAAAAGAAAAAAGTTCAGAAAAACTTATTAATGAAGCAGAAAACTTAGGAATTGAAAACGCGAGCACCCTAAGAAGACAGGAAATTTATTTTGCTATACTTAAAAAATTAGCTGAAAAAGGTGAAGAAATAACAGGTGGTGGTGTTCTTCAATTGCTTCAAGATGGCTTCGGTTTCCTAAGAGCTATTGAATCAAATTATCTTCCTGGCGCAGACGATATTTACGTAAGTCCAAATCAGATAAGAAGATTTGGTTTAAGAACAGGAGATACTGTTGAGGGACCAATTAGAGCACCAAAAGAAGGTGAGAGATATTTTGCATTGTTACAAGTAAGTAAGATTAATTTTGAAGAAACTGATAAGTTTAAACACAAAATTGCATTCGACAATTTAACTCCACTTTATCCAAATAAACAGTTGGTTATGGAAGTAGAGACGAACAAAATTGAAAAAAAAATCGATTTAACCCCAAGGCTGATCGATTTAGTTAGCCCAATTGGCAAAGGTCAAAGATCACTTATTATATCACCTCCTAAAGCTGGTAAAACAATGATTTTACAAAGTATAGCTAACTCAATAACTGCAAATCATCCAGAGTGTTATTTAATGGTTTTACTTATTGACGAAAGACCAGAAGAAGTAACAGATATGCAAAGAACAGTAAAAGGAGAGGTAATTAGTTCAACATTTGATGAGCCTGCTCAAAGACATGTCGCTGTTGCAGAAATGGTAATTGAAAAAGCAAAAAGATTAACAGAACATAAAAAAGATGTAGTTATTTTATTAGACTCAATAACGCGGCTTGGAAGAGCGTATAATGCTGTTGTGCCAAGTTCTGGGAAAGTATTAACTGGTGGTGTTGATGCAAACGCTTTACAAAGACCCAAAAGATTTTTTGGTGCTGCAAGAAATATTGAAGAAGGAGGATCTTTAACTATAATTGCAACCGCCTTGATAGATACAGGTAGTAGAATGGATGAAGTAATATTTGAGGAATTTAAAGGAACTGGTAATAGTGAAACAATATTGGATAGGAAGATATCAGAAAAAAGAATATTTCCAGCTATAGATATAACTAAATCTGGCACAAGAAGAGAGGAGCTTATTTTTGAAAAAAATGACCTTCAAAAGATGAATGTATTAAGAAGAATAATAGCACCTATGGGATCTATGGATGCTATAGAATTTATAAATTCTAAATTAAAGGACACCAAAAATAATTCTGAGTTTTTTAATTCAATGAATAAACCTTCATAATTTTTACAAATAACCTAATTCAATCATTTCAGCTTTAAACTCATCCTCAATCTTTCTCCTTATTTCCACTGACAATAGTTCTTTATAGTCATTTTTCATACCCAAATTAAAAAAAGGGGTCTTTTCACCTGTTTTTTCAAATACGTTTTCAGAAAATTCTCCGGATGCTTCAAATTTTTTAAAATTTTCGAATTTCGTAGATGAAATGGCGTTTTTAAATTTTACATCATCTTTACTTATTAATTTTAAATCAACTAAGTAATTATGTATTTTACCGAATTCTTTGTCAGGATTAGATATTAATTCTTCATATTTTAATAGAAGATAATTTTTCTTAGATTTTTTCCAATAATTGTAGTGTGTTTTCCATGAGCTAATTAAGGTTGGAAAAGAATGATCATATTGTTTGCTATATAACCAGTTATTATCATTTGTTATAAATTTATAAGCTTCCTCTATCGTCTTTTTATGAAAGTGATTCATTATAGATGTAATTACATTTCTAGGATCTCTGACCACATGAATAGCACCAAAAGTATTTTCATTATTAGTGAAATTGTAATCACCAATTTTACAATTCATAAAATGTGTTTTTAGAAAAATCATTTCGTCATTAAAATTTATAATCTCCTGAGAAGGAATAAAGTTTTTGAAAATTAAATTAATATCCTCTTCTGTATTAAGTTTTAAATCTTCTTTATTTTTTATTAAATTATTAAATTGAGGAAATATAGGATATTGCTTAATCTTCTCCAAATCTGCCATATTAAGATTTCCATCTTTTGAATATACTAGTGATGAAACAAAACCTCTAACCCAAGTGTTTCCGCTTTTAGGGTATGAAGCAATCCAAATAATCATTGAATTATTTTTATATTAAATTCATATTGTAGCTATAATAAAATGACTATTTTTGCACTTTCGTCAGGACCGGGAACGTCTGGTATTGCAGTAATTAGGGTTTCTGGATCAGAAACACAAAAAGTATTGAAATACTTAACTTTTTCAAGATTACCAGATCCTAGAGTAGCAACATTAAGAAAGTTAAGAAATCCAGAAACCAATGAATTAATTGATGAAGGTATTATTTTGTGGTTTCCAGCTCCTGACAGCTACACAGGTGAAGACATGGTAGAATTCCATGTACATGGTAGCAAAGCTGTTGTTGACTTAATTCACAGATCAATTTCAAAAATTGAAGGATGCAGATTAGCTGATCCGGGTGAATTTACAAAGTTAGCTTTTCAAAATGGCAAAATAAATCTATTAAAAGCAGAAAGTATTTCAGACATAATTTCCTCTGAAACAGAAATGCAAAGACAGCAAGCTATGAAAATTATGTCTGGTAAAAGCTCAATCAAATTTAACTCCTTAAGAGAAAGACTTTTAAAAATTTTATCATATGTAGAGGCTAAAATTGATTTTCCTGAAGATGATTTACCAGATAATATTTTAAAAAATGTCCACTTAGAAACTGAAAGTATAAAAAATGAAATAGAAAAAATTCTAGATGATCAAAGTGTAGGAGAAAGAATAAGAGAAGGATTTAAAATTGCAATAGTCGGGCCGACTAACGTAGGTAAATCTACATTATTAAATTATTTGTCTAAAAGAGAAATAGCAATTGTTTCCGAAACAGCAGGAACAACCAGAGACGTTATTGAAGCGCACTTAAATCTGGATGGTTATCCAGTAATAATTTCTGATACTGCGGGCATAAGAGAATCAAATGATGAAATTGAAAAAAGAGGAATTAAGCTGGCTCTAAATAGAGCTGAAAATGCTGATTTAAATATTATTGTAATAGAGCCTAAAAGTGTTGATATTTCTGGGTTTTTTCGTAATTTTGACCTGAAAAAGGTAATTTTAGTAGTTAATAAAACAGATCTAGGTATTGATAATATAAATAATGAATTAAATAAATTTAATCCAATATACATTTCAATTAAAGAGGAAAAAAATTTAGATAAACTCATAAATGCAATAAAAGAAAATTTAAAAAATAAATTTATCTATTCAAAAGATATTTTTATAACCAGAAAAAGACACAGGGAAAGTCTTGAAAGATGCGTTCAATATTTAAGAAATTTTGAAGAAAAAAGATCTATAGAAGATTTTGATAAAGGGGCTGAAGATTTAAGATTAGCAACTAGATGTTTGGGAAAAATAGTAGGCAAAGTAGATGTTGAAGAGATATTAGGCTCAATTTTCAATGATTTTTGTATAGGCAAATAACCGTTGGTATTTGGTGTTTTTTATTAAGTTTAAGTGTAACCTTGTAAAATTTAAGATCAATAATAAATTATGAATATGAAAAATCAGTTAACATTTGATGTTGTAGTCATTGGAGGTGGCCATGCCGGTTGCGAGGCTGCAGCAGCAGCAGCTAGATTAGGAGTTAATACAGCATTATTTACTCATAAATTTAGCACAATAGGAGAGATGTCATGTAATCCAGCTATAGGAGGTCTAGGAAAAGGACACCTTGTAAGAGAAATAGATGCATTAGATGGCCTAATGGGTGAGGTAGCTGATAAATCCGGTATTCAGTTTAGATTGTTGAACAGAAGCAGAGGACCTGCTGTTAGAGGACCACGAACTCAAAGTGACAGATCACTTTATAAAAAATTTATGCAAGAAAAACTTGTAAACTACTGTAATTTAAGCATTTTTTCTGATCCTGTAATTAAGTTCAATTTTATAAAAAATAATATATTAGGTTTTATAACACAATCTGGAAAAGAAATTAAATCAAATAAAATAATTCTAACAACTGGAACTTTTTTAAACGGGCTTATACATATAGGTGAGGAAAAAACACCAGCTGGTAGATTTAATGAAAAGCCCTCAACAGGTTTAAGTGAGCAGTTGCAAAAATATGATTTTAAATTAGGAAGATTAAAAACTGGGACTCCTCCTAGATTAGACTCTCGTACGATAAATTTTGCAAACTTAGAAGAACAGCTTGCAGACGAAGATCCATATTATTTTTCCTTTTTGACCAAAAAAAATTTTAATAAACAGATTTCATGTAGGATGACATACACGAATGAGAATGTTCACAAAATTATATCAAAAAACTTAAACCGGAGTGCTATGTATTCTGGAAATATTAAAGGAGTAGGTCCAAGGTATTGTCCATCTATTGAGGATAAAATAAAAAAATTTTCAGATAAGCAGAGGCACCAAATTTTTTTAGAGCCTGAGGGTCTAAATGATATAACAATTTATCCAAACGGTATTTCCACATCATTGCCGGCAGACATACAACAAGAAATATGTAGTAAAATCAATGGTTTAGAAAACGTAAAAATTTTAAGACCAGGATATGCTATAGAATATGATTTTGTTGATCCTAGAGAGCTTTTTTTAACTCTAGAAACAAAGAAAATAAAAAATTTATATCTTGCTGGTCAGATAAATGGAACTACAGGATATGAGGAAGCTGCTGCTCAAGGATTGATTGCAGGTATAAATGCTGCTCTTTCCTTAAAGGGTAAAGAACCATTTATATTGGATCGGTCGGATGCATACATTGGAGTTATGATAGATGATTTAGTTACGAAAGGAGTTGCTGAACCATATAGAATGTTTACCTCTAGAGCAGAATATAGACTATCATTACGAGCAGATAATGCTGATGTAAGATTAACAAATAAAGGCATAGATATTGGAGTTGTTCTTAAAGATAGAGAGCTAATATTTAAAGAAAAATATAACCAACTACTAATCACCCAGTCTAAAATGGACAAATTAAAAATATCACCGTCCAAAGTTGCTAAATACGGAATTAATATCGCTAAAGATGGTATAAGCAGAAGTGCAAATCAAGTATTAGGACAAAAATTAGTAAAAATGAGTAAAATCAGGGAAATATGGCCTGAAATTAAGTTTTTTTCACGTGAAATTGATGAGCAATTAGAGATAAATTCACACTATAAAGGTTACTTGAAGAAACAAAAAGCTGATATATTAGCCTTTAAAAAAGACGAGAATTTAATTATACCAGAAAATTTAAATTATGACGATTTTTCTGGATTATCAAATGAGGTAAAATCAAAATTTAATAAAATTAGGCCTAAAACAATGGGTCAAGCACTTAGAATTGATGGAATTACACCTGCTGCAGTATATATTTTGTTGTCTCACGTCAAAAGAAAGTCTATTAAATACATAGATTGATTGATTCGAATATTTTAAAAATTGATAAAATTAGATCCTCAAATGTTTCACGTGAAACATTGAATGAGCTTGAAAACTTTTCGAAAGCAATATTAAAGAAAAATAATACTATAAATTTAATAAGCAAAAATACAGAAAATTCGATAAAAAACAGACATATAGAAGATAGTGCACAAACTATTGATTTTATTAATGAAAAAGATATTAAAACTTGCACGGATCTAGGATCTGGAGCTGGTCTGCCTGGTATAGTTTTAGGCATTTTAATGAAACCCAAAAAACCTAGATTTAAGCTAATTTTTTATGAAAAAAGCTATCATAAGAGTATTTTCTTAAAGGAGATGGTAAAAAAATTTAATTTAAACGCAGAAATACACAGGAAAAATATTTTTAATGAAGAAAATTTAATTACTGATGTCATTATTTCTAGAGCTTTTAAACCTTTACCAATAATTTTTCAAATATCACAAAATAATTTTAAAAATTTTAAGTACATAATATTATTTTTAGGCAAAAGTGGAAAAAAAGTTTTAGATGACTCACTTAAGCTTTGGAAATTTGATTATGAGCAGAAAAAAAGTTTAACAAGCAATGAGTCCATGGTGGTAAAAATTTCTAATTTGAGAAAAAAAAATTAATAAAAAAAATTTTAATTAATAAAAATGTAAATTTGACTGAAGAGGATATTAAAAATTGATAACAATAAATAAAATTAATGGATAAAAAAATTATTTCAGTAATAAATCAGAAAGGAGGAGTAGGAAAGACAACTACTGTCATCAATCTAGCAGCAGGATTATCAATGAAAGGAAAAAAAATTTTGGTAATTGACCTTGATCCCCAAGGTAATGCTACGACTGGATTAGGATTATCAAATGATACAAGTTTGGATAAAACTATTTACAGTGTTCTTAATGGTAATAAAAAAATTTCAGAAGTCATACAGACAACTGATTTTGTAAATCTTAATTTAATAGCTTCGAATGTGGACTTATCAGGTATTGAGGTAGAAACAGCTGGAGATAATCGCAG
Organism: uncultured Pelagibacteraceae bacterium; assembly: GCA_902545405.1. Lineage (GTDB taxonomy): Bacteria > Pseudomonadota > Alphaproteobacteria > Pelagibacterales > Pelagibacteraceae > Pelagibacter. Next base: position 39,857 of record CACCFT010000001.1, on the reverse strand, counting down.
GGCCTTTAAACTAAAGGACGAATTAGCCTCTATTTTAAATGATTCTGGAGCTCTATATGATTACATCTTGATTGACTGTCCCCCATCCTTAAGCCTTCTCACAATTATGGCTCTAGTTGCTTCTGATGCGTTAGTGGTGCCTCTTCAGACAGAATTTTTTGCCTTAGAAGGTCTTACACAATTAATGAAAACAATTGAAAGAATAAAATCAAATTTGAATCCTTCTTTAGAGATAAGAGGAATTATTCTAACAATGTATGATAAAAGAAATAAATTATCAGGGCAAGTCGAAATAGAGGCAAGAAATTATTTTAAAGAAAAAGTTTATTCAACTGTTGTACCTAGAAATGTTAGACTATCAGAGGCGCCATCTCACGGTATGCCGGTTCTAATATATGATAAAATTTGTCCAGGAAGTAAAGCTTATTTCAAATTTACAGAAGAATTTTTAGAACAAGACAAACCAGTTGAGAGTGCAGCGTGATAAATCCATTTAAAAGCAAAAAGGGATTAGGTAGAGGACTTTCATCTTTAATAGGTGATGGTGGTATAAAACAGACTAACGATAAAATTTCTATAAGTTCTATAATTCCAAACAGAAATCAGCCAAGAAAATTTTTTGAAAAAGAAGCTTTAAATGAGCTTACTGAATCAATAAAAGAGAGAGGCATAATTCAACCATTAATAGTAAGGAGATCAGAGGATCAAGATAACAAATTTGAATTAATTGCTGGAGAAAGAAGATGGCAAGCTGCACAAGCTGCGGGTTTTCATGAAGTGCCAGTTATTATAATTGAAGCTGATAATTTGAAATCCCTAGAATTAGCAATTATTGAAAATGTACAAAGAAAAGATTTAAATGCAATTGAAGAAGCAGAAAGCTATAAAAATTTGATTGAAAATTTTGGTTACGATCATGAGAAAGTATCTAAATTTATAGGTAAAAGTAGATCACATATCTCTAATTGTATTCGTTTACTTTCCCTTCCAGAAAAATTAATTGAAATGATAAGAAACAATAAAATTTCTCAAGGGCACGCAAAAATATTAATTGGTTTAGATAATGCTTTACTTCTTGGTGAAAAGATAGTGAGGAAAAAGCTGTCAGTTAGACAAGTCGAAAATTTAGTAAGATTGATAAAAAATGGTTCAAAAAAATTATATAAATCAAAAGATAGTAATATTATTGCAGTTGAGAACGAATTATCCACACAAATAGGAATGAGAGTAATTCTAAACGGTAAGAAAAATAACTCTGGAACTTTGTCAATTGAATACAAAGATAATGACCAATTAGATAGATTAATTAATATTATAAAAAATAATTACTAGTTAGCGATAAAATCTGAAACAAGATTTAATGAATTTTTTGAATTACTTTTTATTGTAGTTTCAACTTGATTAATTTTATAAATATTTTCTCTTAAATCATCTATTTCCCACATATTTACTTGATTTTTTACTATCTCTTTATCTTTCCAAAATATAGGTGGTTTTGTTGTAGAAATTACTTCATCAAGATTTGCTATTTTTTCATATCTTTCTAAAATATCCAATAATCTCTTCGATTTATTTAGTATTGTTCTTAGTATTAAAATGCAATCTTCATCAGAATAACTATTTTCATTTAAAATCTTAGATATATTTTTTTTATTTTTAGCAAGGTAATTATCTGCTAGTTCGTTAGCTCCATAATTTTCTGATAAATTTGTCAATTTTTTAACTTTTTCGTAGTCTAATGATTTATCTGAATAAGAGTAATTTAATATTTTAGTTAATTCTGTATTAAGATTTTCTCTACTTCCGTTTGATCTATCGATTATTAAACTAACAGATTCACCTGAGAGCTTAATGTTATTTTTTCTTAAAAAATTGAAAGCTATAGTTGATAAAGTTTTATCATCATCTTCATATACGGGAATAATTATAAGATTCTTTTTTTTTTCAAAAAGATTTCTGATTTTTGATTTTTTTTCAAGAATACCACATTTCAAAATAATTTTTGTATCCTTAATTTTTATTTCAATAAGTTTTTCGATAAATTTTAAAATTTTTTCAGTTACCCGAGAAATAATAATAGTCTTATTTTCGTCGAATAGAGATCTATTTCTTATTTCACTACTTATTGTCTCAAAATTTTTAACAAATTCGTTTTCCTCATACTTTGACATCAAACCTTTGAAATTAGAGTTTAAATTATTATTAATTATCTCATTTTGATGACCTTCATTTTTCCCATAAATTAAAAAAAAATCAAAATTCGTAAAGTCAAATTTCCCTAACTCATAAGATTTGACAATCATTAATTTAGTGAGACGATCGAAATTAATATATCATCAGTTAGGTTGTCTGCAAGACTTTCTAAAATATTTTCTTCATATTTGAATAGCTCAAACTTATCATCAATATTGTTGTATGTAATTTCTTTCTTTATAGAATTTTTTAATACTTCTACACCATCAAAATTTACTATGTAATTTAAATTAATGTTTAATCTAAATATTGTTGGATCTCCTTTTTCGTTTGACGATAAGATTTCCCTCTTTTTTTCAGTATCAAAAATTATTTCATATTTTTTTATACCGGCACTCCTTTGGTATAAATTATTTTTTATAATCCCATTAATATTCTCTTCTCCAGAATGTCTTATATTCTCGAATTGAAAATTATATTTTTTATTTGTTAAAATTGGTTCGTACGAGCATGAATACATAAAAAAAAAACAGAAAATTATTAAAAATACTTTATTCATTTATTAAAATATTCATTAATCTGTTTTTAACAAAGATAATTTTTTTTATTTCCATATTCTTTAAATACTTTTCAGTATTTTTATCTTTTTTTACGATTTCTAATAGCTCTCTCTCAAGAATATCCTTTTTAACCTTTAAAATTGACCTTTTTTTACCATTTATTTGAATTACAAAACTCAAATCGTCTTTTTCAAGCATAGCTTTGTCATATTCAGGCCAAACAATTTGTTGATCTGTATTTAAATCCTTTAGGCATTCGTTCGTGAAGTGAGGAATGACTGGAGTAAAACAAATAAGCATTTTTTTATAATTGGTTTCTAAATTTTTTAAATTCTTTATTTTTTTCAAATAACCTACTAAGAAGTTATATGTTTCGTACATGTTAGCTACAATCACATTATAGTGAAACTTTTCTAGATTATTTGTTATTTTTGCGACAAGCTCATTAGTAAAATTATCCAGATCCTTATCATTATTTTCTTTTTGCTCAGTGTTTATTTTCTTTTTTACTTCTTGATGAAGAATCCAAAGTTTTTGAATAAATTTATAAGAAGATACCATCCCTTGCTCTGACCACTGCACATCTTTCTCAGGTGGGCTATCAGATAATATAAATAATCTGACAGCATCTGCTCCATAATTTTCTATAATAAATTCTGGGTCAATAACGTTTTTTTTTGATTTTGACATTGACTCAGATGGACCAACCTTTACCAATTCATCTGGATTACTTTTTTTTACAACTTTATTATTAATTTTCCTAATTTCATCTGGACTTAGCCAATTATCATCTTTATCTTTATAGGTCTCATGACAAACCATGCCTTGGGTGAATAAATTTTCAAAGGGTTCTTTTATTTTAAAATTGTTATTTTCATAATTTAGAGCTCTCATGAAAAACCTAGAATAAAGCAAATGAAGTATAGCATGTTCAACCCCTCCTATATATTGGTCAACAGGCATCCAGTAATCTATTTCTTTTCCATTATAACCATAATTTTCCTCTCTAGGAGAACAAAATCTTAAATAATACCAAGATGAACAAACGAAAGTATCTAAAGTATCGGTTTCACGAGTTAATTTTTTTCCGTTTATTGTAACTTCTTTCCATTCTTTTTGACTATCTAATGGATTACCCTTAACATTTAAGTTAATATTCTCAGGGAGTTTTACTGGCAACATTGATTTAGGAATTGGATAAGCATTTTTATTTTTATCATAAGCAATTGGTATTGGGCAGCCCCAATATCTTTGACGGGACACTCCCCAATCTTTAAGTCTATAATTGACTTGCTCTTTTCCTAAATTTTTATCTTCCAAAATTTTAATAGTTTCTTTTACAGATTTTTCTGGTGCCTCAAGACCGTTTAATTCTTCTGAATTAATCAAAATACCAGGTCCCGAATAAGCCTCATTATCAACTTTAAAATTATCATCTTTATCAAATGGCTTAACAACAGTCTTGATATCTAATTTGTATTTCTTTGCAAAATCAAAATCTCTTTGATCGTGTGCAGGACATCCAAAAACTGCCCCAAATCCATAATCCATTAGTACGAAATTTGCGAAGTAAACCGGAACGTCCTCTTCTGGTTTCAGCGGATTAATTGCTCTTAGATTTGTTTTGAATCCAATTTTTTCTCCAACTGCTATAGCCTCCTCAGTTGTACCAGTTTTAGAGCATTCTTCCTTGAATTTTATAAAGTCATTATTCTCTCTATAATAATCTGAAATAGGGTGATCAACTGACAATGCCAAAAATGAAAAACCAAAAAGTGTGTCAGGTCTAGTTGTGAAACATTTTACTTCATTGACGGGCAAATCTCCTTTAGTTTTAAAGTTTATTTCACAACCAAATGATTTTCCGATCCAATTTTTTTGCATCGTTTTAACTTTGTTTGGCCAACTCCCAAGATCGTCAAGACCATCAAGTAAATCCTGTGAAAATTTTGATATTTTAAAAAACCATTGATTTAGCTTTTTTCTCTCAACAACCGCACCAGATCTCCAACCCTTTCCATCAATAACTTGCTCATTTGCTAAAACAGTTTGATCAACAGGATCCCAGTTGACGTAATTTTCTTTTCTATAAACTAATTTTTTTTCAAATAATTCTAAAAAAAATGTCTGTTGATGTTTATAATATTCCTCTGAGCATGTAGATATTTCTCTGTTCCAATCTATAGATAGTCCAAGTCTTTTTAATTGTTTTTTCATTGTATTAATATTTTTATTTGTCCAATCTTTAGGATCTAAATTATTATCTCGAGCTGCATTTTCGGCTGGCATTCCAAACGCATCCCATCCCATTGGATGTAGGACATTAAAACCTTTTAAATCTTTGTATCTAGATAGGACATCTCCAATTGTATAGTTTCTTACATGTCCCATGTGAATTTTTCCTGAAGGATAAGGAAACATTTCTAGGCAATAAAATTTTTTTTTATTTTTATCTATTTGTGATTGGAATTTGTTTTTATCATTCCAAATTTTTTGCCATTTTTCTTCGATAGTTTTAAAATTATATCTTTCCACTCTATTTATTGAAGATTAATCATTCTCTAATTGAGAATTAATATATTTTCTTTTTTTTTTTGACTTATTTTCTTCTTTGTATAAAGCTGCTTTTGTTAAGATCTTTTTTGATAATTGCATAGATAGACTATCAGATCTATCTGTTACTACACAATTTTCATTTATTGAACATTTTTTGTAAAATACCTTAATCGCTAATGAATCAGATCTAATTTCATTGCTTAAAAATCTAACCGAAATTTTTACTGACTCATTTTCTGAGCTACCGTCATTATACCAATCTGTAACGAGTATTCCTCCGCTGTAGTTAGCTAAAGCCAAAGGCATGAAATCTAAACTATCTAATGATGCCCTCCATAATTCATTAGAACTTGCAAAATCAAAATCTCCTACTTTTTTATTACCTCCAAGAGAGCCCAGTCTAAATCCTCTACCTTCTTCGATATTTTTTTTAACCCTGTCTTTAGCATTTGGGGGAATTTTCCTTGCATCACCTGAGTTCTCACAGGAAGAAAGAATCAATGCGCAAGAAATAACGATTAATAAATGCTTGAAAATGTTTTGATAGATCATAATTTTTAAAATTTGCTTTATTTAATACAAATAAATTAAAAATTGTATATTTTACGAGACTTTTTTATGATGCAAATTTGCAACACATCTACTAAAAATCACAAATAATATTCAAAAAAATACGATTTTATTAAGTTTTTTGTTAATAACACACTGTTTAATATTAATATTAACACAATACGAAGGAGTATTAAATATGAACAATCTAAAAAAAATAGGGTTAACAGCTTTAGCTGGTTCTCTAGTTGCAGGTGCTGTGAATGCTGCTGAAATGTCAGTTTCTGGTTCTGCTGCGATTACATTATCTGGTGGTGATGAGAACGCCGTTACAGGTAATGGTTTTACAATGGGTGACTCACTTACGTTTTCTGCTTCAGGAGATGTAAATGATATTGGTATAACTTTATCATATGAGTTAGATGGTCAAGGTGCTGCTACAGATACTTTTGACGATCATTCAATCAGTTTAGACTTCGGTGATCTAGGAACATTAGTATTTGCTGGTCACGGTGGATCTAGTGCATTGAGTGCAAGAGACGACGTAACTCCAAATGCTTATGAAGAGCCATGGGATGTTGTTACTGGTGCTGATGCTGATATTATAAATGGTGCTACAGCAGAAAACAGCTGGAACTACACTTATAATCACGATTCAGGTCTATTACTTAACCTTCACTACGTAAACGCGAGTGATGCTGGTGTTGACGTATCTTACTCAGACTTTGCAGTTGAGTATACTGGTGTAGAAGGTTTAAGAATTGGTTACGCTGCTGGTGAAGTAGAGGCAGTAACTGGTACTAAAACTGATGAACACACTATGTTTGCAACATATGCAATCGAAGGTTTAACTCTTGGTGTACAATTATCTGAGAATGATAGAAGTGCAAACGCAACAGCTGACACAGAGTCAACTGGTTTTGGTGCTTCATACCAAGTAAGTGATGAACTAACAGTTTCAATTGGAACTCACGAGATCGAATACAATACTGGTGATGACCAAGAGGCGACTGGTGTAGGTGTTTCTTACACTATGGGTTCTATGTCTATAAGTGGTGCGTTTAACAATGTTGATAACATTGCTAATACTGCAACTAACGACAGAGAAGCATACGAAGTTGGAATTTCATTCAGCTTCTAATAAGTTGCTTTATATTATAAAAGAAGGCCCCTTTTTGGGGCCTTTTTTTTTGTTTCAAAATAAGAAATAGAGCTAAAACCTTCGCAGTTCAAGAGTTTTACCTTCTTAAGATTTTCTTTAGAGATACCCCCAAGAGCTATAATTTTTTTTTTACTATACTTCTTTAAATTCATAAATTTATATATGCCAAGGTAATTTTTATTTTTTTTAAATAATGATGATATAAATATTAATCTAACATTTTGTCTTTCTTTGTGGCGTATTTCTTTGATATTATGTGCTGATCCCAAAATTATAAAAGATTTTTTTAATGAATAATTTAAATGATTAAAGTTTTTATTAAATGACGGTATATATGCTCCATTTAAATTTAATTTTAGTGCTAATTTAAAGTTATTTGATAAATAAAATTTAATTTTCCTTTGAAAACAGTAATTTTTTGTCTCAATAACGTCTTTTAAATTTATATTCTTTTTATAACTTCTATAAATAACACCTGTATTGTTTTCTAAATTATCAATATTATTTTTGTTGAAACTGTTTATAAAATAAAAATTATTAGGAAAATTATTATGCATATTAATGTCAAAAATTTACTTAAAATTGAAGAAAATGTTAAGAGTAAATTACAAAAAATTCATAAATTAAATAAAATTCCTAAAATTATAGCTGTATCAAAAACATTCAAAATGAATAATATAATGCCATTGATTGAACACGGTCATATTCATTATGGTGAAAACAAAGTTCAAGAAGCGCAACTAAAGTGGACAGAAATTAAAAAAAAAAATAAAAACATTAAACTCCACCTAATAGGGAAGCTACAAACTAATAAAGTAAAAGTTGCTATAAAATTATTTGATTACATACATTCTCTTGACAGTGAAAAACTTGCAAACAAAATATCATATCAACAAAAAGAATATAACTTGAGAACAAAACTTTTTATTCAAGTAAATATAGGTGATGAAGATCAAAAGTCAGGAATAAATAAAGCTGACGTTTATAAATTTTATGAATATTGCAAAGAACTTGATTTAGATATTTTAGGTTTAATGTGCATCCCACCTTTTAATGAAGATAGCTCAGATTACTTTAATGAAATGAAAAAGATATGCGAAAAGCTTCAGTTGCAAGAACTTAGTATGGGAATGTCTTCTGATTACTTGAATGCGATAGACAATGGTTCAACCTACGTTAGAGTGGGTTCAAGTATTTTTGGTAAAAGAAGTTAAAGTATTTTTATATAACTATTTTTTTTAATCAGCTTTATCAAAATTAAAAAATCTTTTTCTGATAGCGCAATACACCCTGCTGTAGGTTTATAGTTTTTTGTTAAATGAATAAAAATTGCACTTCCTTTACCTATAATAGTTTTATTCCAATTGTATTTAATTGGAATAAAATAGTCATACTTGTAATCATGTCTATACAGTTTTTCATGTTTTAATTTTGAGCTTACCTCAACAGGTTTATTATAATATTGCTTCGAATTTATATCATTACACCATCCAATATTTTTTTTTATCTCAATAATTTTTAGTTTTGTCTTTGGTTTAAGCTTTTTATCTTTTCTGTAGTAGAGGTCTCCAATCTTAAAAATTCCTGTAGGAGTTTTTTTATCACCTTCTTCTTTATTTCTTATAAAACCTTTTTTTCCAACACAACATCTAAACTTAAAGTCACCGAATATTAGTGTCTCTTTATTTTTTACAACAATTGTCATAAAGTACAAATATGAGCAATTCTCAATTTCTTATAGTTCATAAATTTCCAGCATTATCTAACATATTAACTGAGATTAAAAATATTTTGAATTTTAATGTAGTCATAATAAATGACAACAACTTTGATGATAAAGCAAATGAAAATAATCTAGTAATCATCTCAGGAGAAAAAAAATTTCAATCAAAGTTTCAATTAAAAATTGATAACTATCCCATAAGAATTAACAAACTTACAGAAATAATTAATATTCAATTCTTAAAAAACAAATTTAATCAACAAAACAATAAAGTTGTTGGAAAATATACAATTAACTTCAATGCAAGAACTATGAATTACAACAACAAAATACTTTCTTTGACTGAGAAAGAGTTAAAAATTATTAATTTCTTAAGTAGTTCAAATAAAAATATTACAATAAATGAATTACAATCTAATGTCTGGGGACATAAATCTAAATTAGAAACACATACTGTTGAAACCCATGTTTATAGATTAAGAAAAAAAGTAGAAAAAAAGTTTAATGATAGGCTATTCATAATGAGTGTAAAAAATGGTTATAAAATTCAAACCTAATAAAAACTATTACGCTAAAGATTTATTTTCTAAAAAATATAAGCAGAGGGTTGTCAAACCTAAAAAGGGTAAAGGTAGCTTCAATAGAAAAAAAATTAAAGTCTAGCTCCTATTTGTTGAATAACTCTAGATGACATTTCTCGGCCTTTATTCAGACAATCCATTGGATTTAAATTATTCAGGTAGCCGTGAAGAAATCCTGCAGCAAATAAATCTCCAGCACCTGTTAAATCTTTAATATCTAAATTTTTTTCAGCTTCATTTTCATTTATTTCATTGCCTAATATTGATATGGCACCCTTCTCTCCTCTTGTAATTACAATCAAATTATTAAGGCTTTTTGCAAAAGTTATAACCTCATCAAAACTTTTTGCATTTATCAATGAAATCATTTCTTGTTCATTTGCAAAAGTTATATTTAATTTATGTTTTACCAAATCCAAAAAATGATTTTTATGTCTATCAACGCAAAATTGATCAGATAAAGACATTGCAACCTTTTTAGAGTTATTAATTGCTTTCTCAAATGCTTTTTTTGGTTCTCCCTCGTCCCATAAATATCCTTCTAGAAATATTATCTCACTATTTTTTATAGTTCTTGTATCAATATCATTCTCACTAATTTTACCTGCTGTACCAAGGAAAGTACACATTGTTCTCTCTGAATCGGGTGTTACTAAAATTAAACATGTTCCAGTGGGCAACTCTTCTTTTTTTTTTTTATAAAAATACTCTACTCTCTCAGACTTAAGACCTTCTTCGTACTTTTCCCCTAAATTATCATCAGATACTTTGCCAATAAATCCAACTTCATTACCTAATTGAGATAATCCGACAATAGAATTAGCAACTGATCCACCTGATATTGTTTTTTCAATTTTAAGATTTGATAATAGCTTTTGAAATTCTTTATCATCAAAAATAAGTTTCATTGTACCTTTTGTTAAATTATTATTATTAATAAAATCGTCTTCCACTTTACAAATTACATCAACTATTGCATTTCCTATTCCTAAGATTTTCATACTAAGCTTTCTTTGTTTTTATTGGTTTTTTTCTTTTAGGATAACAAGAAGTACAAATTTTACAAGAAATACCATAACATTCTCTTGCTTTACAATATTCTCTACCATAATAAATTATTTGGAGATGTAGTTTGTTCCAATATTTTTTTGGAAATAATCTTTTTAAATCTTTTTCAGTTTGGACAACATTTTTTCCGTTAGTTAAACCCCATCGTTGTGCTAGTCTGTGTATGTGGGTATCTACTGGAAATGCTGGGTATCCAAAACCTTGAGACATAACTACACTTGCAGTTTTGTGTCCAACTCCAGGCAATTCTTCTAATTCTTCAAAAGTTTTGGGAACCTCGCTATTGTATTTTTCAACTAGAGTTTTAGAGAGATTATAGACACTTTTCGCTTTAATTCTAAATATACCTATGCTTCTTATTAATTTTTCAATTTTTCTTCTACCGAGTTTAACAAAATGTTCAGGTTTATTATATTTTGGATAGATATTTTTTGTAACATTATTTACATTCACGTCAGTACATTGTGCTGATAATAAAACTGATATTAACAATGTAAAAATATTTCGATGTTTTAATGGAATTGGAGTTTTAGGATACGTCTTATTTAATATTTTTAGAGCAATTTTTGCTCTCTCTTCTTCATTCATAAATTTAGTCAAATAGGCATGATATAAAAACATCTGTGACTACTCTCGCACCACTGTTATTTGTGTTATGAACTGTTGGAAGAGCTAACGAATATAATGATGATTTTAAAAATTTTTTTATATTCATTTAAAATTTAGAAGATTTCTCATCGAATAAAGACCTGGTTTTCTCTTCATTAACCATTTAGCAGCCGTTAATGCACCTTCAGAATATAATGTTCTGTCAAAAGCTTCGTGGTTTAGAGTAATAACTTCTTTTCCACTTGAAAAAGTGACTTCGTGTTCACCAATAATTTCACCTTTCCTCATAGAATTAAAATTAATTTTCTTTCCATATGGAAAATTTTTTTTATTAAAATATTTTTTCCCAATCATTCTATAAAAATCTTTATTTTTTCCAACAGCAATTCCTTTTCCAAGCATCAATGCGGTGCCTGATGGATGGTCTTTCTTGTGTTTATGATGAACTTCAAAAACTTTACTTAAATAATTATTCCCCAGTGAAGCTGATGTAATTTCTGTTAGGTACATTAGTAAATTTATCCCAAGGCTCATGTTTCCAGCTTTTAAAATTGGGATTTTTTTGGAAAACTTTTTTATTAAATCCTCCTCATTTTTAGTAAAACCTGTGGTACCAATAACTACTTTTTTTTTAATTTTCGCAGCTATTTTTAAAACTTCGAATGTACATTTTGGTGTTGTAAAATCTATTATAACATTTGCTTTACTCAAAGTATTTTCAGTATTTAATTCGGGTCTAATTCCTCTTATCTTCTTATTAAATAATCTATTTTCTGTAAGAGCTACTAACTTAATTGACTTATCTTTATTAGCAGATTTAATTAGTTGCTGACCCATTCTGCCCATACATCCTGTAATCGCTAATTTAATTTTACCCATTAAATAGTTACACTAAATTGAACAAGACATATCTTTACCACAGCATATCGGAGATTTTATCTTCCCATGCTCATTAGGACATTTCGAAATTTGAACATTGGTCCCATCATCTAATTTTAAATTATCGTTTAGAAGTGGTTTATTACATTTACCACATGTTGCATTTACAGACATTCCACATTTAGAACAATTGTAAGTAGCCATTTTTTCCTTTCTTTAAAAAAGCTTTAAGTAGGTAATATTATTATATCCTGAAAGGTCTTCTTTTGTAACTTCTAATTCAAAGTTAATATCTTCTAAAATTGGTTTTTTATCTGTATTTTCATTATTAATGATTGGTGGAAACTCATAATAAATTTCAATATTTTTTCTAATATTGAAAAAATCATTTTTATTAGGGATATGGTCTCTTAATCTAAATAAAATTTTATCATTATCTATATAATATTTTTTTAAAATAAATTTTTTTAATATCTCAATAAAAAAAATATAAAAAGTTTTAATAAGGCTCTTTTTTGAGTAATTATGATTAAATCCGTTGTAATTTTCTACATGTTTTAAGCTGTAAAAATCACCTTTATCAATATTATAATTATCTTCGAATATAATATTTTTTATATTAAAAAACTTTGCTTGCATTAATCTTTGGTAATGATTTACGTGATCGTCAAAAAATACCAAAGTGTCTTCCGGTATATTGGAGAAATCTTGGTGTTTAAAATCTATATTCGAGTAATTTACTTTCTCTGAAATGTATTTCCTATTACTTAAATCTATATCTATGCTTAAAACTTTAGCGTTTGGTAAGGTCTCTTCAATTAACCATGTGGATTGACCTCTATAAATACCAGACTCTATTACATAGCTTGGTTTAATCTTTTTTAGCAGAAAATAAGTTGCAAACATGTGCGGAAATCTCATACCATGCAAGTTATCTTTAATTGGTCTTCTTTTATAAATATCTTTGAAAATTTTTAATTCTTTAATTATTTCATCTCTACTCCAGTTTGGAGCATTTTTTTCCAATGTATTCATACGCTACATATACTAATTTTTCCAAAAACCTTTGGCTTTTTGAAAGAATTTTCTTATACTAGGGTTAGACCTTTCATTTTCAATTTCTCTAAACTTTTCGAGTAACTCTTTTTGCTCTTTATTTAAAGAAATTGGTATTTCTGTGTTGACTTGAACATATAAGTCGCCAAAATCATTTCCTCTCATATAAGGCATACCTTTACCTTTTAATCTAAATTGTTTTCCAGTTTGAGTACCAGCGGGAATTTTAATTTTTGCTTTACCTCCATCAATTGTAGGAATTTCAATTGATGTCCCAAGAGCTGCATCAGCAATAGAAACTGGACATTCAAAAAATAAGTTTTCATCGGATCTTTTAAATAATTCATGAGAATGAACATTAATAAATAAGTATAAATCACCATTACTACCACCTCTTGAGCCAGCCTCACCTTTTCCTGATAGCCTTATTCTGGTTCCATCATCCACACCTTTAGGAATAGTAACTGATAATCTTTTTGAAGCTTGTTTTTTTCCTTGTCCATTACAGCCAGAACAAGGATTAGTTATTTCTTCTCCAGCACCAGCACATTGTGGACAGGTTTGTTGAACTGTGAAAAAACCTTGGCTGGATCTTACTTGTCCATGACCACCACACATCGAGCATGCTCCAGGCTGATGTCCAGGTTTTGAACCTGATCCGCTACAAGTGTCACATTTTTCAGATGTAGAAAATTTTATATCTTGTTTCTTACCAGCAAAAGCTTCTTCAAGAGATATAGATAAATCATATCTTAGATCTGAGCCTCTATTATTTGTTCTTCTAGATCTACGACTTCCACCAAAACCTTCTCCAAAAAAGTCTTCAAAAATATCAGAAAAGTGATTTGAAAAATCAAAATTTCCAAATCCACCTCTTCCTCCACCTCCATTCTCAAATGCTGCATGACCAAAATTATCATAATTTTGTTTCCTCTCAGAATTTGAAAGTACGTGATAGGCTTCAGATGCTTCTTTAAACTTTTCTTCAGCTGATTTATCACCCTTATTTTTATCTGGATGATATTTAACTGCGAGTTTTCTGTAAGCTGATTTTATTTGATCTGCTGAAGCACTCTTGTTTACACCTAAAACTTCATAATAATCTCTTTTTGCCATAACATGTTATAGACAAACAGTTGTTTTATTAGGCGCTTTTTTCTTTATTGTCGTCTTTTACTTCTTCAAAATCTGCATCAACAACGTTATCGTCTTTTGTATCTTCCTTTTTTGCGTCTTTTGGAGCATCTTCAGGTTTTGCACCTTGTTGAGATTTATAAATCGCTTCACCTAATTTCATAGATGCCTGAACTAAATCTTGAGTTTTCTTTTTAATTTCTTCAACGTCAGTCCCTTTTAAAGCATTTCTGAGATTTGCTGATGCATCTTCAATTGCTTTTTTGTCTGCATCTGAAACTTTACTACCATGCTCTTTTAAGTTTTTTTCAGTTGAGTGTATTAATGTATCTGCCTGGTTTCTTGAATCCACTGCCTCTCTTTTCTTTTTATCTTCTTCTTTGTTAGACTCTGCGTCTTTTACCATTTGATTTATTTCTTCATCACTCAATCCACCAGAAGCTTGAATTTGAATTTTTTGTTCTTTACCAGTTCCTTTATCCTTGGCTGATACGTTAACTATACCATTTGCATCAATATCAAATGTTACCTCAATTTGTGGAACACCCCTTGGGGCTGGGGCTATGCCAACTAATTCAAAATTTCCCAAAACCTTATTATCTGATGCCATTTCTCTCTCACCTTGAAGAACTCTGATTGATACGGCAGGTTGATTGTCTTCAGCTGTTGAAAATACTTGGCTCTTTTTTGTTGGAATTGTTGTATTTTTGTCAATTAATTTTGTAGATACTCCTCCCAATGTTTCTATTCCTAATGATAAAGGAGTTACATCTAAAAGTAATACATCTTTTACATCACCCTGTAGTACTCCAGCTTGAATTGCAGCGCCCATAGCAACAACTTCATCAGGATTTACAGATTTGTTAGGGTCTTTCCCAAAGAAATTTTTTACTTCTTCTATAACTTTTGGCATTCTAGTCATACCACCAACTAAAACTATTTCATCTACTTCGCTCGCAGACAAACCTGCATCTTTTAGAGCAGTTTTGCATGGGGGAATTGTTCTTGAAATTAGATCTTCGACTAATGCCTCTAATTTAGCTCTAGTCATTTTCAAGTTAATGTGTTTTGGTCCAGTTTTATCAGCAGTGATAAATGGAAGATTTATCTCAGTTTGTGTTGCGGATGATAATTCTATTTTTGCTTTTTCTGCAGCTTCTTTTAATCTCTGCAATGCTAGTTTATCTGATTTTAAATCAATACCATTTTCTTTTTTAAATTCTGAGAGCAAATAATCTACAATAGCATTATCAAAATCCTCTCCACCTAAAAATGTGTCACCATTAGTTGATTTTACCTCGAATACACCATCTCCCAATTCTAGAATTGAAACATCAAATGTCCCACCACCTAGATCGTACACTGCTATTTTTTTATTAGCTTTTTTATCTAAACCATAAGCTAGAGATGCTGCTGTTGGTTCATTTATAATTCTTAAAACCTCAAGGCCAGCTATTTTACCTGCATCTTTAGTAGCTTGCCTCTGAGCATCATTAAAATATGCTGGAACGGTGATAACTGCTTGTTTTACTTCTGAACCTAAATATTTTTCTGCTGTCTCCTTCATCTTTTGAAGTGTGAAAGCTGAAATTTGTGATGGCGAATATTTTTGGCCTTTTGCTTCAATCCATGCATCCCCTTTATCAGAATTAACTATTTTAAAAGGAGCAGTCTCTACATCTTTTTTAACTGTTGGATCATCAAAATTTCTTCCAATTAACCTTTTAACTGCAAATATAGTATTTTCAGGATTTGTAACAGCTTGTCTTTTTGCAGGTTGACCTATTAACTTTTCACCTTCATCTGTAAATGCAACAACTGATGGTGTTGTTCTTGCTCCTTCAGCATTTTCTAAAACCTTTGCTTGTGTTCCCTCCATAACGGCTACACAAGAGTTTGTTGTTCCTAAATCAATTCCTATAACTTTACTCATAAATTGTCCTGTTTTGTGCTCATATAAGTGTTAATTTTACAACTACAACCATTATAAATAATTAATTTTTTGCCTCTTTTTCCAAGTTTTCTTGGTTTTTTTGGTTATTCTGTTCCTCTTCAACTCTTTTTTTAGATACAGCTACTAACGAAGGTCTTAGCAACCTATCCTTCATCATAAATCCTTTTTGAATTTCTTGAACTATTGTGCCCTGATCCTTGGTATCATCTTCAACTTCCATCATAGCCTGATGTAAATTTGGATCTAGTTTTTCGTTAAGCGCTTTAATTGGCTCAATATTATTTTTTTTAAAAATTGAAATCATATCTTTATTAATAATATCAATATGCTCAATTAATTTTTTTAGAGTGTCTTTATCTTTTATAGTTTCATCACTTTCCAGTGTTTGTTTTGATCTTTCTAAATTATCTAAAAGATTAAGTGTTTCTCTTGCAAATGAAAATCCACCATATTCAAAAGCTTCATCTTTCTCTTTTTCAAATCTTCTTCTCTGATTTTCCATTTCAGCAAATGTTCTAGCAACTTTATCTTTAAGATTAGCAATTTCATCTTCGGGTGAAAGTTGTTCCTCTTCATCTTCTTTTTTGATTTCTTCTGGAGGTTGTTTATCTACATTTAGCTCCAGATTTTCATCTTTTAAATTTGGATCTTTCTTATTCTGCATTTCTTCTTTTTCCATTACATTCTATATGGTAAGAAATTCATAAAATTCTAGATGCTAAAAAAAAAAAATAAAGAAATCGTAGTAGGCTCAAATAATGAAGGAAAAATAAAAGAAATAAAAGATTTACTGCCCAATTATTATATAATTACCTCTCCAAAGGACTATGGTCTTAAAAGCCCTAAAGAGAATGGAGACACTTTTCTTAAAAACTCTTTGATCAAAGCAAAGTACTTTTCAAAAAAAACAAAGAAAATTTGTATAGCAGATGACTCTGGTCTTGAAATTGAATTACTAAATAATCAACCAGGCATTTATTCAGCAAGATGGGGTGGAAAAAAAGGCGATTTTAATTTGGCGATATCAAAAGTATATAAAAAGCTATCGAAGTTAGATGCAAACTGGAAATTAAAAAAGATTAAAGCAAGATTTATTTGTGCATTAACTATTTATGGTTTAAAGAAAAATCCAATTCAATCACTGGGAATTATAAATGGAAGAATTTCAAAAAAAAAAATTGGAAATAAAGGTTTTGGATATGATCCAATTTTTATTCCTGAAACCAAAAGGTTGACATTTGGTCAAATGAGCCAAAAGTTAAAATTTAAAAACGATCATCGAGCAAAAGCTTTTAAAAAAATTAAAAAATTTCTTTAAAACTTTTATCTTGTATTTCATAAAAGTTTAATTGATGAGTGATTGTTTTTTCATTTATTTCAAAGATTCCTATTTTTCCTTTAAATTTATTTCGCTCAATAAATAAATTTTCATTAATTTTAAAATCATTATTAATTAACAAGTAATATACCAACCCGATTAGGTCATAACTTAAAAAAGAAATTTGATTTGGAGTATTTTTAAAATTTTGAATATATTCTTTTTGAAATATTTCAAAATTATCTTTATTTATTGATGGAAAATATATTGGATGCAATGAAGTTTCTTTCAACAAACTTTCATCGAACCATTGATTTAATGTAATGTATTTTATTCTTTCTGAAGAGACATCTGTATATAATAATGATGTAGCAACGCTTTTTAGACTTTCACTAAAATCAGCAATTATTACTGAGTCAAAATTAATGAAACCCAAAGTATCTTTTTTTTTCAATTCATCAATTTTTTTCTTTTTATTAAATGTATTTGAATTTTCTATTCTTTTAATTTCGCTTTCTAAATTTTGTTTTCTTTGCTGATATCTCGTTAAATCCTCTATTTGCTTTGTTAATAATGTCGGATCTTTGCTGTAAATAAATTTATCTTTTAATACTAAATTTGATTTTGTAATAGCATCTTCTATTTCTCTTTTATATTCTGTTTCAGGAATTAAAAATATTGTATTTTTTAAGTTATTTTCACTCAAATACTTTTTAATTGTATTTATTTGCGATATCGCATTTACTCCACTGGAAATTACATTTTTTGGATTATTTCTTATTTTGTTTGTAAAAGATAAAAATGTTATTTCATTCAATTCGTCCAAATACTTATTGCTTTCGCTAAAGACTGGTCCGATAACTATTTTTATACCATCAGAATATAGCTCTTTTGATACTCTAAGTGTGTCAATTGGATTTGCTCTGGTATCCTTTGGTATTATTGTAATCCTACTATCATTAATTTTATTAAGTGCCATTCTTGTCGATTTTATTATAGATTTGCCAATATACGAATATTCTCCTGTTAAAGGTACAATTAAACCTATTTTAATTTTCTCAACTGAATTTGCTTTAAGATTAGTGAAAACGATTATAAGAAAAACTTTTAAAATTATGATATATAATTTTTTCATAGTCTTTAAATGTATAATTTGGAATTAAATGATAGTTTGAAACCTGGGCTATATTGTGTTTCAACACCGATAGGAAATTTAGGAGACATTACTTTTAGAGCTATCTATATTTTAAATAAATCTGACCTTATTTTGTCAGAAGACACGAGAGTTTCAAGTAAACTATTGTCTAAGTTCAATATTAAAACAAAATTATTGCCCAATCATAAATTTAATGAGAAAAAAAATGTTAAAATTGTTTTAAATTTATTAAAAAAAAATAAGATAATTTCCATCATTTCTGATGCCGGTACACCTACAATATCTGATCCAGGTGGAATTTTAATCAATGAATGTATTAAGAATAAAATAGAAATATTTCCAGTACCTGGACCATCTGCAGCAATAGCTGCTATTTCTACAAGTGGATTTTCTAATAATTTCATCTTTTGTGGTTTTTTACCTGAGAAAATTTCACATATAAATCGGCTTTTCCAAAAAATTTCAAAGTTAAATTGTTCGATTATTTTTTTTATCTCACCAAAAAAAATTAAAAAGATTACTGCCCAAATTCAAAAATATTTTAATGACAGAAATATTCTAATAACTAGAGAAATGACAAAATTACATGAGGAATATATTAGAGATAAGGTGAAAAATCTTAATAACATTGAAATATCTCAAAAAGGTGAGATGACTATAGTTATATCAAATAATTTAGATTCACAAAATAAGTTACAAGTAATTGAAGAATCAGTTAAAAAAAAAATTAATAAACTTATAAAAAAAATGTCAATTAAAGATATAACGACAAAAATTAGTAAGGAAAATAATATATCAAAAAAAATTGTTTATGATTTTTGTTTGAAGAAAAAAAATGAAATTTAGAAACTTTATATTAATTTTAATTTTTGTATTAGTTTCAGGATGTATTGGTTATTCATCTACTGGAGTATTAGGTACTGGAGTTAGTGTTGCAATGGATCCGAGAACTATTGGGACACAAATAGATGATTCATTAATGCAAAAAAATCTAAGGGCAAAATTAATATTGATGGACAGTGGATATTTGTTAAAGGTAAAGACCAAAGTTTTAGATGGTAGAATATTTATAACAGGTAAAGTGGATACAGTTGAAGAAAAACTAAAAATTACAAAATTGGGATGGGAAATAAAAGGTGCAAGGTCTGTTAAAAATGATCTAAAAATAAAAGAAAAGTTTAACTTCAAACAAACTGCTAAAGATATACTGATAACTTCACAAATAAAAACTGCTATGATAACAAATAAAAAAATAAAGTCTGCAAATTACGATATCGATACATATAAAAAAATAATTTATATTTATGGAATTTCACAGAACGAAGAAGAAAGAGCTGAAGTTATAAATGAAGCTAAGCAAGTTCTTGATGTAGAAGATGTTGTTACAAGTATTTTTTTAGTTGAAGATTTAAGAGTTGTAAAAAATTAATTTGGTTTTTTATAATTAATTACACTTGCTGAATACGCTGCAACTGATGCTAAATTTAATATGTCAGACGTTGATGATCTTAATGGAGCAATTTCAATTGCTTGCCCTAAACCGATTAATAGCGGTCCTATAACTTTAGCACCTCCTAAAGTTTTCATTATTTTATATGTTATGGCAGCACTGTGTTGTCCAGGCATAATTAATATATTTGCATTACCAACAATCTCAGAGAATGGATAAAGGTCTTTATATTCTTCACTTAAGGCTACATCGGGCTGCATATCTCCATCAAACTTAAAGTTGACCTTTTTATTTTTTAAAATTTCTACCGCATCTCTTATATGTTTAGTTCTAGCTGTAATTGGTTGGCCGAATGTTGAATGTGAAAGAAAAGCGACTTTTGGTTCAAAACCGAATAATTTTGCAACTCTAGATGCAGAAATAGCTATTTCAGAAAGTTGCTCAGATGTTGGATATTCGTGAACACTTGTATCTGCAATAAAAACCGTTTTGCCTTTATTTACAATCATGTTCAGTCCAAACATAATTTCTCCTGGTCTAGCATCTATTACCTTTTTTACTTTATCAAGAGATTGTCCATACCTTCTCGAATTACCAGTAACCATTGCATCAGCATCATTACACGCAACCATGCATGAACCCCAAATAACTCTATCATTTCTAACCATTTTATCACAATCTCTCTCAAGTAATCCTTCTGTTCTTTGAAGTTTTTTAAATAGGTAATTGACATATTTTTTTCGTTTGTCGCTCAAGGTAGAGTTCACAATCTCTATATCAAAGTTTTCTCCGTAACCAATCTCTCTAAGTTTTTCTTTAACCACTTTTTCTTTCGCAACCAAAATAGGCGTTCCTAGTCCACTATTTTTAAAAGCTATTGCAGCTTTTAAAGTATTTTCATCTTCACCATCTGCAAAGACAACTTTTTTTTTTGTTTTTTTAATTTGATTATTTATTCCTTGCATAATAGTTACAGATGGATCAAGCCTTTGCTTTAGTTGCTCTGAGTATTGATCAAAATTTTCTATTTTTTTTCTTGCCACTCCAGATTTCATCGCAGCTTTTGCTACAGCCACAGGTATCACACTTATCAATCTTGGATCAAAAGTAGATGGAATGATATATTCTTTTCCATAATTAGGTCTCTCACCTCCCATTGCAGCTGCGACCTCGTCAGGCACAAATTCTCTTGCAAGTGAAGCAATAGCATTAGCTGCTGCAACTTTCATGTCCTCGTTAATAGTTTTTGCTCTAACATCTAACGCTCCCCTAAATATGTATGGAAACCCAATTAAATTATTTACTTGGTTTGGATAATCGGATCTACCTGTTGCAATAATCGCATCACTCCTCACTTCTTCTATATCTTCTGGTTTAATTTCAGGATCTGGATTTGCGCACGCAAATATGATTGGATTTTTAGCCATTTTTCTAACCATACTTTTTTTTACAACACCTGCGGCAGATAAACCTAAAAATACATCTGCATTTTTCATTGCATCATCTAAACTTCTATCCTTTGTTTCTACTGCAAACTCTTTTTTCCAAGCGTTAATATCTTTTCTATTTTTATTTATTACTCCTTTTGTATCCAACATTTTGATATTATTTTTTGGAATACCTGTGCTTCTAAATAATTTTGCACATGCCATAGCTGCAGCACCCGCACCATTAATTACTATTTTAATTTTTTTTAATTTTTTTTTTGCAATATCTACTGCATTAATTAATGCTGCTGTTGTTATGATTGCCGTCCCATGTTGATCATCATGAAAAACAGGAATATCCAGAATTTTTTTTAATTCTTCCTCAATTATAAAACAGTTTGGAGCTGCAATGTCTTCAAGATTTATACCACCAAAACTTTTTGCTATATGCTTTATGGAATTAATTATTTCTTTTGTATCCTCTGTATCTATTTCTAAATCTATAGAATCAATATCTGCAAATCTTTTAAATAGAACAGCTTTTCCTTCCATAACTGGTTTTGATGCAATAGCACCCAAATTTCCTAGCCCTAATATTGCTGATCCATTACTAATTACCGCAACTAAATTTCCTTTTGTTGTATATTCGTATGCTAGCTCAGGATTATCAGCAATTGCTTTTACTGGTGCCGCTACACCAGGAGAATAAGCTAAGGCTAGGTCTCTTTTTGTAGTCACGGGCTTAGATGAAACGATCTCTATTTTGCCAGATTTATCGTTAGTATGAAAATCCAAAGCTTCTTTGTCAGAATAGTGTTCAATTTTGTTTTTTTTCATTATTTGTTAGATATACGAAAGGATTAAGTTACTAATATGATTTATGAATTTAATTAAGTCAACAGGCACATTTAGTCTGTTTGTTATAATAAGTAGAATTTTAGGATACATTAGAGACTTTTTTATAGCTATTTATCTTGGATCGGGACCAGTTGCTGATGCATTCTTCGTGGCATTTAGAATACCAAACACTTTTAGAAGATTATTTGCAGAAGGTACTTTTAATGCAGCGTTTGTTCCATCTTATACATCAGAACTTCTGTCTAGTAAAAAAAAAGCTCATAAATTTGCAAACTCGGTATTTAATTTATTGGTCTTAGCACTTTTAAGTTTAACAATACTAGTAGAGATTTTTATGCCAAGCTTTATAAAGTTGATTGCCCCCGGCTTCTCAGAAATAGATGAAAAGTTCAAATTAGCAGTTGATTTAACAAGAATTACTTTCCCTTTTTTATTTTTCATAAGCATAGCTTCTTTTTTTTCAGCAATTTTAAATTCCCACAATAAATTTGCTGTAGCTGCTGCTGCTCCACTTTTTTTAAATATAATATTAATAATATGTTTCCTTTTTATCAAAAATTACACTGATTTAGTTTACTATCTTAGTTATGCAATAACATTTGCCGGAATTGTTCAGTTCATATTTTTAATTATTTTTACTAGAAAATATTTTTATCCAAGTTTTAAATTGAATTTCCAAATAGATAACAAAATAAAATTCTTTTTTAAAAAACTCTTGCCAAGTATATTTTCATCTGGCGTTACTCAAATTAACATATTAGTTGGAACAATAATTGCTTCTTTTCAAGCAAGTGCGGTTTCATATTTGTATTATGCAGATAGAATATATCAGATAAACTTAGCTATAGCAGGAATTGTAATAGGTATAATTATTTTACCCAACCTAAGCAGATATGTTCAGAGTAAAAACAAAATAAAATTAGAAATTTTACAAAATAAGTCTTTGGAGCTGAGTTTATTTTTAAGTCTTCCAGCTACCCTAGCATTAATTTTTGCTTCTGAAGAAATTGTTTCTGCGCTTTTTGGTTATGGATCTTTTAATGAAGAAAGTGTTAAAAATTCAGCTCTTGCATTATTTTATTTTGCATTAGGTCTACCTGCATTCTCAATGATAAAAATATTTTCAAGTTTTATATTTGCCAGAAATGATACAAAAACACCTTTTTACTTTTCATTGATTTCTGTAATTTTGAATATTGTCATTAGTGTATCTTTATTTAGTAAAATAGGTTTTATTATAATTCCTATTGCAACAACTATTTCTTCATGGTTGAATGCATTCTTTCTAATGGTATTTGTCCTAAATAAAAATTACTTTAACTTCAACAATTCATTTTTTACACAGCTTTTTAAAATATTTATTGTAAATTTAATTTGTCTGGGATTATTTAAAATATTAATAAATTATTTTAGTAATTATTTTATATTTACAAATAGTTATAAATTTTTAGCAGTTATATTATTAGTTCTTTTAACTTTTGCTTTTTATTTGTTGATTTCAATACTCATTAAGGCCTTTAAAATATCTGATATTAAATTAAACTATTAAATTATGTCTAAAAAAATTTTTTCTGGAGTTCAGCCAACGGGAAATTTACATCTAGGGAATTATATAGGCGCAATTAAAAATTTTGTTGATTTACAAAACAACAAAGATAATAGCTGTATTTTTTGTGTTGTTGATCTTCATGCCATCACAGTAATGCAAGATCCGATAGAGTTAAAAAATAATATTAGAGAAACAGCAGCAGCATTTATCGCAAGCGGTATTAATCCAAAAAATAGTATAATATTCAATCAATCTTTAGTTCCAGCACATTCCGAGGGTTCGTGGATTTTAGGATGTGTCGCCAGAATGGGTTGGCTTAATAGAATGACACAATTTAAAGAGAAAGCTGGAAAAGACAAGGAAAAAGCTAGTGTTGGTTTATATATTTATCCAATTTTAATGGCCTCTGATATTCTTTTATATGATGCTACTCATGTGCCAGTTGGAGATGATCAAAAACAGCATCTAGAACTCTGTAGAGATATAGCTCAAAAATTTAATAACGAATATAAATGTCCAGATTTCTTAAAACTTCCAGAGCCCCTCATACAAAAAAATTTTTCTAGAATAATGAGCTTGAAAGACGGCACAAAAAAAATGAGTAAGTCAGATATTGCTGAAGGAAGTAGGATAAATTTAACAGATACTGAGGATCAAATTATTAACAAAATAAAAAAAGCAAAAACAGATAATGATACTTTGCCTGGTGATGAAATTGGACTTAAAGGAAGACCTGAGGCAGAAAATTTAATGGGTATTTACTCTAGTTTAAGCAATCAAAATATTACTCATACATTAAACGAATTTGAAGGAAAAAATTTTTCTGATCTAAAAAATAAACTATCTGAAATAATCGTGACGAAACTTTCACCTATATCAAAAGAAATACAAAAATTGTTGTCTGATAAAAATTACATAGATCAAATTTTAGAGGATGGTGCAGCAAAAGCACAAGATATTTCATCTAAAAAAGTTAAAAAGATAAAAGAAATAGTTGGTTTTTAATCATTTAATATTTTGAAATAAACACTATATAACACTTATGTTTATACAAACTGAAAATACACCAAACCCAAATTCATTAAAGTTTCTACCTGGCAGGAAGGTATCTAATAATGGACCTTTAGAAGTTTTAAAACAAGAAGATACAAATAATTTATTGATAAAGAACTTACTACAGATAAATGGAGTAACTGGAGTATTTTTAGGAGAAGATTTCTTTTCTATAAATAAGGAAGAAAATAAGAAATGGGAAGACATTCAGCATATTATTATATCTTATGTAAATGAGCATTATGCAAATGGCAACGCCTGCATTATAGATAAAATAAATGAAGAAGAGCAAAAAGAAAATTATACAGAGATTGAAAAAAAAATAATAAGTATTCTAGATTCTAAAATCAGACCTGCTGTTGCAAGAGACGGAGGAGATATAAAGTTCCAAGAATTCAAGGATGGAAAAGTTAAAGTTTTATTGAAAGGTAGTTGTTCAGGCTGTCCATCTTCAACTCTTACTCTAAAAAAAGGTGTAGAAAATTTACTTTGTCATTATATTCCAGAAGTTAAAGAAGTTTTAGCTGTATAAATAATTAATAATAATTATATTGAAACAGATGGTTAAAAATACAAAAAATAAAAATATTAAAAATAAAAAAAAGAGAAATAATATTTTTAGATTTTCAGTTGTAAGTTTTTTAACGATTTTCTCGTTTTTTACTTTACCAACCGTAAACAATTTTTTTGAAAAAAAATTAAATTTCAAAAGATCTATTATATCAAGTGCTGGTATAAATTTTGATTATGAAATAGAAAAAAGAAAAAAAATCCTTGATGGAGAAGCAGAAACTAAATCAAATAACCTGAATTTAAAAAATATTTTTGCTGACATTGATTTTTTCAGTACAGATGATGAGGGGCAAAATTCAATAAGATTTGATGCAAGAACAATTGAACAATTATTCAAAGATACAAATTATAATCTTGAAAAAGTTAGAGATACTAAGTTAGTAAATATAGGCAACAAAATTGACCACCTTCCAAAAGAAATTAGAAGCATTGAGAGTACTAAAAAAAGAAAGAGATTATTTATTCAAATTGTTTTACCTCTAATTGTTGAAGAGAATGCTAAAATTAGATTGGATAGAAAAAAATTGTTTAGAATATTAAGTAAGAACATTAATACACAAAAAGAAAAAAACTGGTTAAAAGAAAAATTTAAACAATATGGTTTAAAAGACGGGGATTTTTATTCTCTGAAAGTAAGAATGGATGAAATACCTGTTTCTTTGGCACTTGCTCAAGCTGCTAAAGAAACTGGATGGGGAACATCAAGATTTGCTCAAGAAGGTAATGCATTATTTGGTCAATGGACATGGAATGGTGACGGAATTAGACCAGCAGGTGCAGATAAAGATGCTAAGCACAAAGTTGCAAAATTTGCAGTTCTTAAAGCATCAGTAAGAGCTTATCAGCGAAATCTAAATACTCATAGCAGTTATATTGAATTTAGAAAAGAAAGAGCAATTCAAAGAGACAATGATGAAAAATTAGACAGTTTAAAGTTGGTAAATTATTTAGATAAATACGCGGAGACAGGGCAACAGTATATTGATGTGTTAAAAAAAATTATAAATCAAAATTCACTGACAGATTTTGATGATGTAAATATAATGCCAACAAGCAATAAGACTAAAAAATTAATTTAATTTTGAACAAACTGAAATCCTGAAAATCTCCAACCCTTTTCATCTTTTAATGAACAATTAATTCTACCTCTTCTTTCAATAAATTTTTCTGCAAAATTAATTTCTAATATATTACCTTTTAAAATAATGTTTGTTTGTCTCCATTTAGAACCTTCATTTGAAAAACAATTAATATTTTCTAAATTTTTTTGATCTTCAAAAAATTCTATCATCATTTTAGGTGGATTTTGTCCGTAATTCATAAATTTATTTTCAGGTTTAATAATTTTATATTGAAGTGGTAAATAAGATATCACTTCTTTAAATCTTTTTAGCTCACCATATTTTTCGTTTATAGGAAACCTTGGAAGTTCGTATCTATCTTTATTTAAATCAATAACACCTGAATGTTGGCCAAATGCAAATTCAAAATTTTTTGAAATAAAATTTTTCTGTTCTAAATTATACTCACCAAAGGGATATGAAAAAAAAATCGGATTATAACCTAATTTATCATTAAAGATTCTAATTGATAAATCAATGTCATCTTTAAACTTTTCAAAAGTAAACTTTGTTAGATAATCGTGTGAATGTGAATGATTACCAATGTATACAAAGTTATTTTTTTCTATTTCCTTTATTTGGTCCCAACTCATATATCCTTTATTCCCGACTGACTCTGTTGAGACAAATAAAATAAAAGGAATTTTTTCTTCTTTTAAGATTGGCCAAGCATTTTCATAAAAAGATGAAAATGCATCATCAATAGTTAGTAAAATTTTTTTTTGTTCCTTAACTTTTTTAAAATTTATTAAAAATTCACCAGGATTATAAAAATCTAAATTATTTTCTTTTATTAAATTAATATGTTTTTTAAATATTTCTAATCTTATATTTGTTGATGGATACTTATTTTCTTCAAATCTATGATACATAATTGCCAAAATACCTTGCTCATTTTTGAAATATTTTTTATTTACTACTTCTGCATTAACGTTTAAAAAAATAATAAAAAAAATGAGTACTTTAGTTATAAACGCTGCAAATGATAAAATTTTACTTTCTCTCATAACCAATATAGAATCTTATACTACCACTCATATAAACAGTAGAGAAAATTTTGATAAAATAATGATATTAATTTTGAACTTTCTTAAAGAACATGATTCAAATTTAGAAAAAATAAGTGAAATATTTGTCAATCAAGGCCCTGGCAAAATCTCAAGTATTAGAAATTCAATAGCAATTGCTAAAGGTATTGCTTTTGCAAAAAATATTGATTTATATGGATTTTTGAGTGAACATTTAATTGATAAAAGCGTAGATCAGTTAGTAAAAATTGATAAAAAAAATTTTACAAATATTAATTTGATTAAACCCCTTTACTCGAGTTAAAATATATTATGCTAGAAACTATTGAAGAAAAATGCCAAAAAAATGGAGTTAAGCTAACAGACCAAAGAAGGATAATCGCAAGAGTAATATCCGAGTCTAAAAAAACATATGGAGAGTCTGACCACCCAGATGTTGATGAATTATATAATAGGGTTTCTCAAATAGATTCTAAAATTAGTATTGCTACAGTTTATAGAACAGTAAAATTATTTGAAGAAGCTGGAATTTTAACAAAACATGATTTTAAGTCTGGCAAAGCAAGATATGAGCTAAATGATGATCATAATCACTTGATTGATATTAAAACTGGAGAAATAATTGAATTTGTTGATGAAGAGATCGAAGAATTACAAAAAAAAATTGCTGATAAATACGGCTACAAACTCGTTGATCATAAATTAGAACTATACGGGATCAAAAAAAAATAATTCATGCATAAGAAAGTTTTCATAAAGACATTTGGTTGTCAAATGAATGAGTATGACTCCAACAGGATATACGATGCTGTCAAGTCGATAGGTTATAATAAAACCGAAAATCAAGCTGAAGCTGATTGTTACATTTTAAATACTTGTCATGTTAGAGATAAAGCTAAAGAAAAAGTTTATCATGAGATTGGAAGGGTTAAAAAATTATATAAAGATAAAAAAAAACCAATAATGGTTGTTGCAGGTTGTGTTGCACAAGCTGAAAATACTGAGATGTTAAATAGAGAAAAATATATAGATTTAGTTATAGGCCCTCAATCTTATCAAAAAATAAATAATCTTTTAAAAATTTTTGAAAAAGAAAATAAAGTTGAAGAAACCGAATTTGACTCGGTTTCAAAGTTCAGGTATTTCGACAATATTAAAAATAATAATACCAATGTTTCATCTTTTTTAACAATTCAAGAAGGTTGTGATAAGTTCTGTCACTTTTGTGTTGTTCCTTATACTAGAGGACCAGAATATTCTAGACCATTCAAAAGCATTATTGATGAAGCTGAGAGATTAATAAAGAACGGATCTAGAGAAATAACTTTTCTTGGCCAAAATGTAAATGCATACTCCTATATAGATGGATCCAGAGAGTACAGATTGTCAGATCTTATTAACACTCTTAGCAGATATACCGAAATAAGTAGAATAAGATATACCACATCTCATCCAAGAGATATGACAGATGATCTTATTGAATGTTACAAAAATTCGAAAAAATTAATGCCTTTTGTTCATTTACCAATTCAAAGTGGTTCTGACAGAATACTAAAAATGATGAACAGAAAGCATACTGTAGATTATTATTTAAATATTTATGAAAAATTAATTAAAATTAATCCTGATATAAAATTTTCTAGTGATTTTATAATTGGTTACCCTGGAGAAACGGAATCTGATTTTAAAAAAACCATAAATTTAGTTAATAAAATTAAATTTATAAATTCATTCTCTTTTATTTTTAGTCCAAGACCAGGAACAAAAGCTGCAGAATTAAAGATTACTGATAAATATAAACTTAAAAATAGGCTGATAACTCTTCAAGAAAAATTATTCAGCAACCAAATAGAATTGAATAAATCTTTAGAAGGCAAAACTTTAGAGGTACTTGTAGAAAATAAACTTAAAAACCAAAATAAATTTTTCGGAAGAAATAAATTTTTAAATTCAGTTATTTTTGATGGTAATGAAAGTCATATTGGTAAATTAATTAAAGTTAATATCGAAAAAAGTAATCAAAATTCTTTATTTGGCAAAGTAAAAGATGAAATGAAAGCAGCATAATTTGAAAAATTTTGCAAAATCAAAAATTAATCCTGATTTAAAATTCGTATATTCAGAAAATAACGCTGTAAGTATTGTATTTCAAAGTAACGAATTACTTTTAGGTGTTTTAGGAGAATTTAATAATAACTTAAAAGAATTAGAAAAAATTACAAATACTAGCATTTACTCTAGAGGAAACTCAATTTTATTAAAAAATACTCCTCAAAAAAATGAAATAATAAAGAACGCAATTCAATTCCTTGTAGATCAATTTTTAAATAATGGAACATTAGAAAAAAAGGATATAGAGTCATCAGTAAACAAATTTATGATTGATGAGAAAGTTACAAGTAAAAGTGGAAATGTTGAATACATAATAAAAACTCCAAAAAAATCAGTAATACCAAGATCGGAGAAACAAAAAAATTATATAAGGGCTTTAAAAGAGTCAGATATAGTTATTTCTGCAGGACCAGCAGGAACTGGTAAAACTTTTTTAGCCGTCGCAGTTGCTCTAACAATGTTACTTGAAAAAAAAATAGAGCGAATCATTCTATCTAGACCAGCAGTAGAAGCAGGAGAGAGATTAGGTTTTTTGCCCGGAGATATGAGAGAAAAAGTTGATCCTTATTTAAGACCTCTTTACGATTCATTATATGACTTATTAGATTTTGAAAAAATTCAAAAAAAAATAGAGGTTGGAGATATTGAAATTGCACCACTTGCTTTTATGAGGGGAAGAACTTTAAAAAATTCTTTTGCAATTCTTGATGAAGCACAAAATGCCACTGATACTCAAATAAAAATGTTCTTAACAAGAATTGGTGAAAATTCCAAAATAGTTATTAACGGTGATCCATCCCAAATAGACTTACCAAATAAAACAATGTCAGGTTTAAATAGATCAAAAAAATTACTTGGTCATTTAAAGGAGATATCTGTAGTTGATTTCGATCATACTGATGTTGTAAGGCACCCGCTAGTTTCAAAGATAGTCAAGGCTTATTCTGATAAAAATTCAGATTAATGATTAAAGTCAACATAGTTATAGACAAAAAAATTTGGGTAAAAAAATTAAAAAAACCAGAGATTTATTTCAAAAAGAAATTAAACAAATTATCTAAATTCAGTTCATTTAAAAATAAAAACCAAGAATTTACTGTGATGCTCACCAATAATAAAAAAATGAAATATCTAAATTCAAAGTTTAGAAATAAAAATGTTTCAACAGATGTGCTTTCTTTTCCTCTAAAAGCTAAATTAAAAAATAAATTATACCTAGGAGACATAGCAATTTCCTTTGAAATTATTAATAGAAGATCAAAATCATCTAGTTTTGATCATGAATTAGATAAAATGTGGATACACGGTTATTTACATCTTTTAGGACATGATCATAAAAAAAATAAAGATTATTTTTTAATGAAGAAAAAAGAAAATTTAATATTTAATAAATTGAATAAAATAAATTGAACTCTATTCTAGAAAATAAAGCGTACCTGTTTTTAATATGCTTATTTTTAGGCATACTAACATCATTTAGTTTGCCTCCTTATAATTTAGTTTTTATTAATTTTTTAACACTTCCATTATTACTATTCATATTAATTAATCATGTAAAAAAAAAAACCATTTCATTTTTTGTTGGTTGGGTCTTTGGATTTGGTTATTTTATCTCTAACCTTTATTGGATTATAAATTCTTTGACATTTGATGAAAATTTTAAATTTATTATTCCATTTGCATTAATATTAATTCCTCTATTTTTAGGGATATTTTATGGTTTAGTTACTTTTCTATGTAATTTTTTTAATTTACAAAATAAAATCTCATCAATTTTAATCTTTACAATTATATTTGGTGGAATTGAATTTCTAAGAAGTTTTATTTTTGGTGGTTTTCCTTGGAATTTAATAGTTTTTAGTCTTTCAAATAATTTACCTTCTTTACAAATTTTATCTTATATAGGTACTTATTCATTAAATATATTATCGATAACTATATTTTTATTACCAATAATATTTTTTTTTAAATATAAAGGTTTAACTAAGTTTTTAATTTTTAGCCTTAGTTTAATTTTAGTTTTAATCAATTTTTTATATGGAAACTTGATTATTAAAAATTTTGAAAAAAAAAAAAAAGATGACTTAGGTTCAATTATTCGAGTTGTCTCTCCAAACATACCCATCGAAAGATTCTTATCAAACCAAAATATAGAGAGAAATATTAATGAATTAATTAGTTTAAGTGATACGCATAACCTAGAAAAAATATTATTTATTTACCCTGAGGGAATTATTACAAGTATATATTTTAAAGATCTGGAATTTTTCAAAAATATCTTCAA
Source organism: uncultured Pelagibacteraceae bacterium (assembly GCA_902545405.1). Lineage (GTDB taxonomy): Bacteria > Pseudomonadota > Alphaproteobacteria > Pelagibacterales > Pelagibacteraceae > Pelagibacter. The sequence continues at coordinate 7,904 of CACCFT010000001.1, read as the reverse complement.
AAAAAATTATAATATTAATCATAAGGTCATATTGGGCATCAATAGCATCAACCAAAATAAAATTTATAATTCTCTAGTAGCTTTAAATAACGAATCAGAATTATTATATAAATATAATAAGAATAAACTTGTTCCATTTGGAGAATTTTTACCTTTTGAAAATTTTCTTAAAAGAATAGGTTTAAAAAAAATAACTCAAGGATATCAATCATTTTCAGCTGATGATAAAAGAGAAATTTTTGAAATTAATAAATTAAAATTTATCCCACTTATTTGTTATGAAATTATTTATTCGGGAAAAATTAATCCAAATAAAAATTATTACGATTTTATATTAAATATTTCCGAAGATGGTTGGTTTGGAAAATCAATAGGACCCAAACAACATTTGACTCACTCAATATTTAGATCAATTGAAGAAGGTAAAAATGTTATAAGGTCAACAAATAATGGAATATCTGCTTTTGTTAATCCTAAAGGTCAAATTATTAAACAAATTAGTGAAAAAGGATATTTTGACGTTAATGAAATTAAACGTGTTAATAAAACTCATTTTGCGAAACAAGGTAATAAGATCTTCTTTTATTTTGTTCTAATTTATACTACTTTCATTGTGATTTTAAAAATTAGGGAGAATAAATGAAAAAAGATTACTTATTTACTAGCGAGTCAGTGTCTGAAGGCCATCCAGATAAAGTTTGCGATAGAATTTCAGATATGGTGGTTGATACATATTTGGCAGCTGAACCTCAATCAAGAGTTGCTTGTGAAACTTTGACAACAACTAACAAAGTTGTCTTAGCTGGTGAAGTAAGAGGTCCAGAAATTAAAAAAGAAGATCTAATTCAAAAGGTTAGAAATTGCATTAAAGATATTGGTTATGATCAAAAAGGATTTACCTGGAAAGAAGCAACTTCAGTTGAAAGTCACTTACACTCTCAATCAGCTGATATTGCTATGGGTGTAGACTCTTCAGGAAATAAAGAAGAGGGAGCGGGTGACCAAGGAATTATGTTTGGTTATGCATGTAATGAAACTGACGTTTTGATGCCAGCCCCAATATACTATTCTCATAAAATATTAAGATTAATGGCAGAGGACAGGAAATCAGGAAAATTAAAAAATATAGAGCCAGATTCAAAAAGCCAAATTACAATTGAATATAAGGATGGAAAACCATCATCAGTAAAATCAGTAGTTATATCAACACAACACTCAGCTGATGTAAATCAAGCACAAGTAAGAGATTTAGTTAAGCCTTACATTGAGAGATCAATACCAAAGGAATTGTTAAGTTCATTAGATGAAAAAGAAATTTATGTAAATCCGACTGGAAATTTTGTAATTGGAGGTCCTGATGGTGATAGTGGTTTGACTGGTAGAAAAATTATTGTTGATACCTACGGTGGGGCTGCTCCGCATGGAGGGGGAGCATTTTCAGGGAAAGATCCAACCAAAGTTGATAGATCTGCCGCTTATGCATCTAGATATTTAGCCAAAAATATTGTTGCATCAAAAATAGCAGATAAATGTTTGATCCAACTTGCTTATGCTATTGGAGTATCAAAACCTTTATCTATTTATGTAGACTTATTTGACAACGATGAAGAAAAAAGCAGACATGTAGAAAATCTTATAAATGAAAATTTTGATTTAAGTCCTAGAGGAATTAGAGAAATGCTTAATTTAAACAGACCTATTTACGAAAAAACAGCCGCTTATGGACACTTCGGAAGAGATCCAGATGATAAAGGTTCATTTTCTTGGGAAAAGACAGATAAATCTGACGTATTTAGTAGGTAAATAAAGTTGAATATTAAAAAAAAATAAATATATTTCACCTACATTATTGAAATTTCAGAATGGGCTTCGGCCCATTTTTTTTTAGGATTATTAAATGTTAAATAGAAGAGCGGATAAATTAGAATTGATTAGAATAGCTGAGGCTGTAGCACTAGAAAAATCTATTGATAAAGAGCTAATTATAGGATCAATGGAAAATGGAATAGCTAAAGCTGCTAAATCAAAATTTGGATCAGAAAATGAAATTAAAGTGGAAATCAACAGGGAAAGCGGTGACATTGGAATTTTTAGAAAATTAGTAATTGTTGAAAATCCAGAGAATTCTAATTTAGAAATAACTCTTGATGATGCAATAAAACTCAATCAAAATAATGAGGGAAAACAAATTGGCGATGAAGTTCTTCAGCCATTACCATCTTTTGATTTTGGAAGAATAGCTGCACAAACTGCGAAGCAAGTAATTAGTTTTAATGTTAGAGAGGCAGAAAGGGAAAGGCAGTTTAACGATTTTAAAGATAAAATAGATACAATTTTAAGTGGTATTGTTAAGAGATTAGAGTTTGGAAATGTTATCGTTGATCTAGGAAGAACTGAAGCAATAATCCAAAAAAATGAGATGATACCAAGGGAAAATATTAAGGCAGGTGATAGAGTAAAAGCATATTGTTTAGACGTTAGAAGGGAACCGCGGGGACAACAAATATTTCTTTCTAGGGCGCACCCAAAATTTATGGAAAAATTATTTATACAAGAAGTTCCCGAGATTTATGATGGTCTTATTGAGATCAAATCTTCGTCAAGAGATCCAGGAAGCAGAGCAAAAATTTGTGTTAAAGCTATTGATACATCATTAGATCCAGTAGGAGCTTGCGTTGGTATGAGAGGTAGTAGAGTTCAAGCAGTCGTAAATGAATTACAAGGTGAAAAAATTGATATAGTTAATTGGTCAGAGGATCCAGCTGTAGTAGTTGCAAACGCATTATCCCCTGCAGAGGTACAAAGAGTGAATGTAGATGAGGATGGTAGAAAACTTGATGTAATTTTAACCGAGGAAAATTTAAGTAAAGCAATTGGTAGAAGAGGACAGAACGTAAGATTAGCTACAAAATTAATGAATTATGAAATTAATATTATGACTGATCAAGAAGACTCAGAAAGAAGACAAATAGAATTTAAAGAAAAAACAGATAACTTTGTTAAAAACTTGGAATTAGATGAAACTCTCGGCCAATTATTGGTAGCTGAAGGATTTTCTTCTATTGATGATATTAAAGACAGTAGTCCAGATGCATTAATTAAAATAGAGGGCATTGAAGAGGAAACAGCAAAAGAGTTAATAGAGAGAGCTAAAGAGTTCTACCAAAAAGATCAAGAGGAAATTGCTAATAGGATAAAAGATCTTGGTTTAGAAAACGATTTAATTAATCATAGAGGTTTAACTCCTGGGATGCTTGTTACGCTAGGAGAAAAAAAAATTTTGACTCTAAATGATTTTGCAGATTTAGCTTCAGATGAATTGACAGGTGGATACGATGTTGTAAAGGGTGAAAGAGTAAGAATTAAAGGGTATTTAGAAGATTTTGCTCTTTCAAAAAAAGAGGCTGATGATTTGATCATGTCTGCAAGAAATATTGTGTATCAAGATTGAGAGATGAAAAATGGAAAAGAAAAAATTAAAGTTATCAATTTCTGGAGCGACCAAGAAAACAATTAATAGTATTGAACAAGCGAAATCTCAATCAAAGAATACAGTTGTAATTGAAAAAAGATCTACAAGGTTTGGTGGTAAGCCAAATTTTTCTAGAGGTGCTAAGTTAACAGAAAGTAAATTACAAAGTACATTTATTCCAAAAAAAACAAATTTTTCTAAACCTCCATCTCCTGTAACATCAGATTTTGAAAAAAGGAAATTAGCAGAACAAAGAGCAACAAGAAGATTAAAAGGTGAAAATTCTCTAAAAGAAAATAAATCTGCCAAAATTGGTAGCAAAAGAAGAGAATTAAAGCTCACAGTATCTAGAGCTTTAAACGAAGATGATATTGGTGCAAGATCAAGAAGTCTTGCTTCTTTAAAAAGAGCTAAGCAGAAAGAAAACAGATTACTCAACAAAGAGGAGTCAAAGGAGAATTTTAAACCAGTTAAAAGGGATATTAATATACCTGAGGTAATTACTATAAGAGAATTGGCGAATAGAATGGCTGAGCAGTCTAGCAGTATAATAAAATATTTGATGGGTATGGGTGTAACAGTAACAATCAATCACACAATTGATGCAGATACTGCAGAGTATTTAGTTAAAGAATTTGGACACAATCCCGTTAAAGAGGAAAAAGCAGAGGAAATTCTAGAAAAGATTAAAGAAATAAAAACTCAAAATTTAAAAAGTAGAGCTCCAATAGTAACAGTTATGGGACATGTAGATCATGGCAAAACATCTGTTTTAGATACTTTGAGAAAAGCTAATGTAGTTTCTGGAGAATTTGGAGGTATTACACAACATATCGGTGCATATCAGATTACAAATGAAAAAAATAAAATAACTTTTATAGATACCCCTGGTCATGCAGCATTCACTGAAATGCGGGCAAGGGGCTCTAAGTTAACTGATATAGTAATCCTCGTTGTTGCAGCTGATGATGGAGTAAAACCTCAAACAATAGAATCAATAAAACATGCAAAAGCAGCTAAAGTACCAATTGTTGTTGCAATAAATAAATGTGATCTTCCTGATGCTGACCCTCAAAGAATTAAAAATCAACTTTTGGAATATGAACTTATAGCTGAAGATTTATCAGGAGATACATTAATGGTAGAAATATCCACTAAAACAAAACAAAATTTAGATAAATTAGTTGAAAGTATTATTTTGCAAGCAGAAATATTAGACCTAAAAACTGATTTTGATACTGATGCAAAAGGAATTGTTCTGGAGTCTAAAATTGATATAGGAAGAGGACCAATCGCAAATGTAATTATTACTGCAGGAACTTTAAAAAAAGGTGATTATTTTGTTAGTGGTTTAAAGTGGGGAAAAGTGAGAGCTATAATTAATGACAATGGAAAACAAATTGATTTAGCTGAACCTTCAACGCCAATTGAGATATTAGGAATTAATGGAGCGGCAAAATCAGGAGATGACTTTATTGTCTTAAAAACAGAAAAAGACGCAAAATCTCTATCTAGCGTCAGAATACAAGAGGCAAAAGAGAGCAAAAATCCATTGTCTTTTATTACTCAAGACTCTGCTTTTAAAGATAAATCATCTGAAGAACTAAATATTATTATAAAATCAGATGTACATGGTTCTTCAGAAGCCATAAAAAATGCAATAAATCAAATTAAACATGATGAGGTAAAGCCAAAAATACTTTTATCAGATATTGGGATGGTCACAGAAACAGATGTTACACTGGCAAAAGCGTCTGATGCCGTAATTATAGCTTTTAATGTAAAACCTAGCAAAGAAGCAAAAAAAAGAGCTGAACAAGAAAAAATTTCAATTTCTAATTTTAATATTATTTATGAAGTTTTAGATTTCATAAAAAGTAAAATGTCTGGCCTGTTAACTCCGGAAGTAGACGAAAAAATTATTGGAACTGCAGAGATACTGGAAATATTTAAAGTTTCAAAAGTTGGTAAAGTTGCAGGTTCAAAAGTAACAGATGGTGAAATTACCCAAGACTCTAATGCAAGGGTTATCAGAGATGGAACCATAATTTTCAATGGAAGAATAGGCTCGATATTCAGAGAGAAAAATCAAACTAAACAGGTATCTGCTGGTCTAGAATGTGGAATAACGCTAAAAGATTTTGTCGATTTCCAGAAAAATGACGTAATTGAGGTTTATAATTCTAAAATAACAGAGAGAACAATATAATGACTAGTTTAGGAAAACCAGTGACCCAAAGACAGTTAAGAGTTGGTGAAATGATCAAACAGGCTCTTGGTATGTTATTTATAAGAGACGAAGCAAAATTACTAAACTTATCTACTAAAGAAATAACAGTGACTGAAGTAAGAATGTCTCAAGATTTAAAAACAGCAAAAATTTTTGTAATGCCCTTAGGAGGAAAAGATGCTGAAGAGGTTGTTACTAAATTAAAAGAATTTTCATTTGTAATTAGGAAAGTCTTATCAAAAAAGATAGTAATGAAATTTTTACCAAAACTGATTTTTGTAAAAGATGACTCTTTTGATTACGCAGAAAAAATTGAAAATTTAATAAAACAAACAAATAAATAAGGAAAAGAAAATGGCGAAAAACGAAAAAGAACTTTCAATGCATGATAAGGATACAGGTTCTTCAGAAGTACAAGTTGCTCAATTAACAAATAAAATTGAGAACTTATCTAAACATATTAAACAGTTCAAAAAAGACAAACATTCATCTGTTGGACTTTTAAGAGCAGTAAATAGAAGAAAAAAATTATTAGACTATTTAAAGAAAAATAAAATTGAGTCTTATAAAGAAGTAATATCAAAATTAAACTTAAGGAAGTAAATGTTTAAAATTGTAAAGAAAGAAATAAAAGTAGCAGGGAAAAAGATAAGTTTAGAAACAGGTAAAATAGCAAGACAGGCAGATGGCGCAATCATCGCTCAATGTGGAGAAACAGTAGTTTTAGCAACAGCAGTTGGAGCCAAAAAAGTCAATCCAGATATGGATTACTTTCCTTTATCAGTAAATTATCAAGAAAAATATTATGCAGCAGGTAAAATTCCGGGCGGCTATTTCAAGAGGGAAGCAAGACCAACAGATAGTGAAACATTAATTTCAAGATTAATTGATAGACCTATTAGACCACTGTTTCCAGATGAATTTAAAAACGAAGTTCAGCTATTACCAACTGTGATATCTTATGACAAAGAAAATGAAGCAGATATTTTATCAATTATTGCCTCATCAGCTGCACTAGCAGTTTCAGGAATGCCATTTTTGGGTCCAGTTGGTGCTTCTAGAGTTGGCTTTATTGAAGGAGAATATGTACTTAATCCAACCAAAGCAGAACTTAAAGATTCAAAACTTGATCTCGTAGTAGCTGGAACAAAAGATGCAGTTTTAATGGTTGAGTCAGAGGCGAGTGGTTTAACTGAAGAGGAAATGTTAAATGCTGTTAAGTTTGGTCACGATGGGTTTGTTCCTGTAATTGAAATGATTGAGGAACTAGCTAAAGAATGCAAAAAACCTGATTGGGTTGTTGAGAAAAAAGATCTTTCAGAAGTAAAAAACAAGTTGGAAAATGAGTTTACTGAGGAGCTTAAAAAAGCATTTTCAATAAAAGATAAACAGGAAAGATCAAATTTAATTTCTGAGATAACTGATAAAGCTAAAAAGTTATATGAAGATGATGAAAATTATACAGATCTTGATGTAAATTCTGAACTTAAAAATTTAGAAAAAAGAATTGTAAGAACTGATATTCTAAAAAATAAAAATAGAATTGATGGAAGAGGGCTTGCAGATGTTAGACCAATTATGTGTGAAGTTGGTATACTTCCTAGAGTACATGGATCAGCCTTGTTCACAAGAGGAGAAACACAAGCAATAGTTACAACTACACTTGGAACATCTGATGATGAACAAAAAATAGAAAGTTTAGAGGGTCTACAAAAAGAGAGATTTATGCTTCATTATAATTTTCCACCTTTCTCTGTTGGAGAAACTGGTAGAATAGGAACCGGTAGAAGAGAAATAGGACATGGAAAATTAGCTTGGAGAGCAATTAATTCATCTTTGCCTTCAAAGGAAAGTTTTCCATATACATTTAGAATTGTATCAGAGATAACCGAGTCAAATGGCTCGTCATCAATGGCAACTGTTTGTGGTTCATCTTTAGCATTGATGGATGCAGGTGTACCAATTAAAGAACCAGTTGCTGGTATTGCAATGGGATTAATTAAAGAAGGAGATGACTTTAGTGTTTTATCTGATATTTTAGGAGATGAAGATCACCTTGGTGACATGGATTTCAAAGTTGCAGGAACTAAGGATGGAATAACATCTCTCCAAATGGACATTAAAATTACAGGAATAACATTTGAAATTATGGAGCAGGCCTTAAAACAGGCAAAAGATGGAAGAATTCACATTCTAGGTGAA